>CALKWU010000138.1 GCA_938004015.1 uncultured Oceanobacillus sp. | reverse complement strand
AACAAATGGTCACGTTGGAATTTACCTCGGTAATGGAAAATTCATCGGTGCGCAAACCTCTACTGGACTTGCCGTTGCCGATATGACTTCCGGTTACTGGGCGAAAACATTCAATGGTCATGTGCGCAGTGTAAGATAATAATGGAAGAATAAAAAATCCATCCGATCATCAGGATGGATTTTTTATCGCTTTTTTGCAAACGTTTTTTAAAAAACGGACGTTCGATATAGACGCATATTTCCGGATATATTATAATAAATAAAAGAATAGTGGGTGATTTCACATGGGAAGGTAAATTTAATATCAACGGTCATCAATTGTCCAATCTAAAGTCGACCGTGTGCTTCCTTCGATTGGACTGATTCTATTCTCAAATAAATCACATTTGTATTTAGGAGGTGAAGTTCCTACTGCGCAAGCATAGGAACGTTAATTGGACGCATTGCCCATATTGAACTTATTTGCAGTTGCTGTACTCATCGCATTGACCGCATTTTTCGTCATGGCGGAGTTTGCAATCGTAAAAATAAGGAGTACACAACTTCAACCACATATCGAAGCTGGTAAAAAATCAGCGATTGCAGCAAATCAAGTCATCACTCATTTGGATGAATATTTGTCGGCATGCCAATTAGGGATTACGATCACTGCATTGGGTATCGGTCGTTTGGCAGAGCCGACATTTGAGAAAATGCTGCATCCGGTCATCGCTTATTTCAACATCGGTGACGCTATGGTGACGACATTGGCAATTGCAATCAGCTTCTTTATTGCAACATTCCTTCACGTTGTGATTGGAGAACTTGCACCGAAAACAATTGCGATCCAGAAAGCGGAACAAGTGACGTTATTGATTGCAAGACCGCTTGTTTTATTTTACCGGTTGCTTTTTCCATTCATCTGGTTATTGAATGGTACTGCACGTTTGATTATACGAGCTATGGGCTTCAAACCGATGAGCAGCCATGAAGAGTCCCATACCGAGGAAGAGTTACGTTATATTTTGGCGGACAGCTATAAGAGCGGGGAAATCAATCAGGCTGAAATGATGTATGTAACGAACATTTTTGATTTTGATGAGCGGGTAGCAAGGGAAATCATGGTGCCGCGGACGGAAATGGTCTACTTCTTGAAAGATGACAGTTTTGAAGACAATTTGGATGTCATCTTGGAAGGTCAATTTACAAGATATCCGGTGGCAGATGAAGATAAGGACAATATTATCGGTCTTGTCAACTTGAAGGAAATCTTCACTGGTCACTTGCAAGACAAAAACGTGACGATTGAACAATACATCCGGCCGATCCTTCATGTATCTGAAGCGACACCGATCAAACAAGTGCTTTTGAAAATGCAGAAGGAACGAATCCATATGGCGATCGTGAACGATGAATATGGAGGTACTGCCGGTTTGATAACAGTTGAAGATATATTGGAAGAAATTGTCGGAGATATCCGGGATGAATTTGATGAAGATGAAATCCCTGACGTACAGGAAATCAACGACAAAACGTTGATCGTTTCCGGCAAACTTCATTTGGATGATTTGAATGAAATTCTCGATATCGAGCTTGTCGATGATGAAGTCGATACAATCGGTGGTTGGATGTTCACTTCCAACTTGGATGCCCAGGAGGGTGTCATCATCGAATATGAAAACCACAAGTTCATCATCGAAGAAATGGACGGGTATCAAATCAAAAAAGTGAAAATCATAAAACCATAAAGCGAAAGGCAAGCGGAATGCTTGTCTTTTTTCTTTTGGAGAGATAGAAAGGTTTTTTAATATATGTTATTATTAGATAAATCGAAAAATAAGGAAAAAGGATGTCATGTATGGATAAAGTGAAACAATCGATGAATGCATTGAACCAAGTCATTTATGGCAAAGAAACCGTGGTGGGATTATTGTTCACTGCACTTCTTGCGGAAGGGCATGTACTTTTGGAAAGTGTTCCGGGAACCGGGAAAACGAAACTTGCAAAACGTTTTGCACAAATCATTTCAGGCGACTTCAAGCGAGTGCAATTCACTCCGGACGTGTTACCGAGTGACATCACCGGCATCCGTTTTTTCAACCCGAAAACTCAAGAATTTGAGCTGAGATTCGGTCCGGTCGTGACCAATATTCTATTAGTTGATGAAATAAACCGGGCGACACCGAAAACCCAGTCGAGCTTATTGGAAGTGATGGAAGAAAAACAAACGACGATCGATGGGGAACGGATTGCTTTGGAGCCGCCATTCATCGTTCTTACCACACAAAACCCGATTGAAAGCATGACATACAGATAAAGCCTTCTTATGTTTAACCGTACCTTAATAAGGTTAAATAGAAGAAGAACAAAAATTTCATGATCATAAATAGGAGGCGATTGAATGAGTCTCACCATCACCGAAACGATTGAGTGGCTTCGGGATGTGCGCACAGAAGGAGCAAATAAAGTTTTCACGATGTATTTGAATACCGATCGTTCTGACCCCAACCAACGCGGGGGAAAGTGGAAAATCCACTTCAAGAACGGGATGCGGAACTTTGAAACATACTTAAAACAGAGCAATAATAAAGAAGAATTGGAAAACTTTTTGAAAGTGAAAAAGAAAGCGACTGCTTTCATCAAAGAAAATGAACAAAACTTCCAACGGGGAGTCATCATTTTTGCGACCGCAGATGATGAAGTATGGTTTGCGAAATGTGTGCAAATGCGGATGAAAAATGAGTTTTACTGGCAAGAGACGCCGGAAATCGGTCAACTCATCGAATTGAAAGAAAGATATCCGAAACTTGGTGTGATTCTCGTTCAACAAAATCAAATCAAAGTCATCGATTCGGAGACGAACCGTATTAAAGGTACAACGGTTTTCGAGTTGGATTTCGACACGGAAAATTGGCGTGTGAAACAGGGACCACGTCGTCCGACCAGTGCAGGTGCATTTGGTCCGAACACCCAAAAAGACGGTTTCGAATCCAGATTCGCAGCAAACATCCATCGCTGGTACAAAAAAATCGCTCCTCAGCTCGATAAACTCGCAAAAGACTGCCAATGGGAACGGATCTATTTAATCGGGGAAGCAGATAGTGCAAAAGAATTGGAAAAATTGATGACTCGGCGGATTGATGCGGTTGTCCAAAAAAATATGCTCGACCATGAAGAAACGAAAGTGCTGGAAGAAGTGCTTGCATAAAAAAAGGCGGGGATGATTCCCTGCCTTTCCAATATGTAGTGATGCTTTCATTCTTCCGTTAAATAGCGCGCGTTGACGTAACCGGTGAATTCGTCGGTGATGACTCTCACCCATTCGCCTCCTGTGTCTTCCACTTGAACTTGTTGTCCTTGGACGAGGATCCCAGTGATTTCATAGTCGATCCCAGGACCGCTTCTTGCGTTCAATGTTTCTGCATCGACTGTCCTGATGGAAATCGTCACTTCCTCAGATTCTTCATCTTCATCCTCGACTTCTGAAGCTGTTTCTTCTTCGTTCGTGGAAGCATCATCGTCTGAGTCGGTTGTATTTGTCTCATCGTTTTCGTCGTCCACACTTTTTCCTTGAGCTTCTACGATGTTTGTTTCCGATTGTCCGGACAATTCCGGGAACTCCGGATTGGTGAAACGGTGTTGCATAATTGCAACAAAAACAATGAAACAAATGGAAAGAATCAAAAGCAAAAACATAAAAAATCCTTTATAGTTTTTCATCAGCAAAACTCCTAAAACGATTATGTCTAGTAGTAGTATACACGAATTTAGACAAAATGTCCTTATTTTTCGGAAAAACAAATCGGGACGACATGGAAAAAGGACACCGGTTGGTTACCCCTGTGTCCTTTTAAGCAACTTGGCAAGTCGGACATAAGCCGTAGATTTCAAACTTATGATCTTCAATCATATAGTTTTTCAGTTTTTCTGCGACTTCCTCCATTGGACAAACATCGATGTCTTTCGTTTTCCCGCAATTATTGCAGATGAAATGATGATGGTGATGGGGGGCGCATTTCATCCGGAAATGTTTTTCCCCGTTCAGTTCGGTGCTTTCCAAAATATTCATTTCATGATAAAGATGCAAGTTGCGGTAAACCGTATCCGGACTGATCCCTTCGTATTTCGTTTCCATAAATTCAATGAGATCTTTCGCTGTACGATAACCATCAGCTTTTTCGAAAAAGGTCAAAATATCCTTTCTGCGTCCCGTCGTTTTATAGCCTTTTTTTTTCAACAACTCGATTGCTTCTTTCAAATCCATTAGGCATCCCTCACTTCACTGATAGATTTCCGTCTCTGCTTATATGGAATTGCGGCAAGCAAAATCAAAACGGCAATCATGACAATCGTTCCGCCTGGTGGGATATTCAGATAATATCCTGTTATTATCCCTATGATAACAGATATTTCACCAAATAGAACAGATAAAAACACCATCTGTTTAAAACCCTTGGCGATTCGCATGGCTGCTGCTACAGGCAACGTCATCAAGGCGGATACGAGGAGGACCCCGACAATGCGCATGGAAGCTGCAATCACTAAAGATGTAAGGACAATGAAAAGCAGGTGGATCCGTTTCGTATGGATACCGGATATCGTAGCGTATTCTTCATCGAAAGACAAAGTGAAGAGTTCTTTATAAAACAAGACGACAATCGTGACCACAATGAAAAAGATGATAAATATCAAGATGAAATCATTTCTTCCTACAGCGGAAACCGACCCGAACAAGTAACCGAATAAATCGGTATTGAAGCCATTGGCGACAGAAATGAAAATGACACTCAATCCGACCCCTGCAGATAAAATGATCGGTATCGCCAATTCTTGGAAGGACCGGTAAACCGTCCGCAGTTTTTCAATGAAAATCGAACCGATGACGGAAAACACCATTCCGCTGTATATGGGCGGAAAAGTGATGATGAATAGTTTTTCCACCATCAGTCCAAAAGCGATCCCCGCCAAAGTCACATGGGATAAGGCATCAGCAATCAACGACAGACGTCTGACCACGATGAATGTCCCGAGAAGTGGTGCGATGATACCAATCAATATTCCCGTATAAAATGTGTATCTTAAAAAGTCATATTGCAAAAAGTCAGCCAGCATTTGATGTCCCCCGTTATGCGTCGTGGGTGATTGCCATCACCCGATGACCGTAGAATTTCGATAACTCTTCATCGGAAAGCGATGAATATTCTTCCGGATTTCCATGAAAGTGCAATGTTTTGTTCAAATAAACAATATCGGTCGCATATTCCGTCATGATGCCTGTATCATGAGTGACTAAAAGCAACGTGATGTTTTGTTCCGTGTTCAACTGATGGAGCAATTCATAGAAGCGTTTCACATTGGCTTCATCAATTCCGACGGTCGGTTCATCAAGAATGAGTAATTCGGGCTCATTCACCAGTGCCCGGGCGATGAAAATACGTTGTTGTTGTCCACCGGAAAGATTCCCGATATTTTCATCGAGGTAATCGACCATGTCGACCATTTCAAGAGCTTTAACGATTTTACTTTTATGTTTCTTCTTTAAAAATCGCAGATACCCGAGTTTCGCCGTCAAGCCGGTGGAAACGACTTCGAACACCGTCGCCGGAAAATCCCGATTGAAACTGTTCGCTTTTTGCGATACAAAACCGATTTTTTCCCGTTCTTGAAATTTCCCAATCGGTGTATCGAATAATTTGATTTCTCCTTCATCTGGCTCCAATAAGCCGAGGATCAATTTGATCATTGTCGTCTTCCCGCCACCGTTCGGCCCGACAAGCCCCATGAATTTTCTTCTCGGGATTTCAAATTGGATGTTGTCCAAAATCCGTTTATTCCCATATGAAAAACTTACATTTTTCATCGTGACAATCGGTCGATTCATATGCACACTTCCTTTCGCGCACTCAATCCAAGGCGGTATCGAGCACTTCCAAATTATCCCGCATAATCGACAAATAATCCCTTTTTTCCGCAAGATCTTCTTCCGTCAGTACGGCGAGATTATGAAGAATTAATGGTTCTGCACCAATTTCTTCTTGAATGACTTCCGCTGTCCGCGTCGTTACGTTTTGTTCAAAAATGATATATTCCATCTGGTGTTCGTTCGCTGTCTCGATGATTTCGATCAATTCCTTTTGGGAAGGTTCGTTCTCCGTCGACAAGCCATGGATGGCAACTTGTTCGATGCCGTAGCGTTCTTCCCAATAGCCGAATGCAGCATGGGTGACGAGGAGTTTTTTGTTTTCTTTTCCGTCGATTAGTTCGGCATATTCTTCATGCAATGTTTGTAATTCTTCTTCCAGATGGACGAGGTTTTCTTCAAAAACATCTCGTTCTTCCGGGTATAATTCAATCAATTCGTCTTTAATGATATGTGCCATCTCGATCATCGCAAGCGGGTCGAGCCAAATATGCGGATCGATGTCACTCGGATGATGGAGGTCATCATTTTCATCATGATGGTGATGTTCTCCGGATAAGAAAATTTCTTCATGTTTGCCGATTTCAATCAGTTCCACATCTTGATTGTCCAGAGCATTTGCGACGGTCGTTGCCAAAGCCTCCAAACCGGCGCCTATATATAGGAAAGCATCGCCATCCGCAATTTCCGTAATTTCTTTCGCTGTCGGTTCATACGTATGTTCGTCCACCCCAGGAGGGTAGACGGAAATGGCCTCTATTGTTCCGCCGCTGATTTGTTCGACGAGGAATTGCAGTGGATATATCGTTGTATAGATTGTTTCCGAGTTATTTTCATCATCTTGTTCCGCCGCAGCACACCCGGCAGAAAAAACTAACGATAAAATCACTATCATCAATAATTTCGATACTTTCACGGTGTTCCCCCCTAAAATAAATCCATTTCGTTTTTCCAAATAACGTCCGGTTTGAATCAGCTTTTATCATATCGTAACCATTCCGATTTGTAAATAGGAATGGTTACGATTTATGACTCAACTTGCTTCAACTTGATACAACTGAAAAAAACATAGCATTTAGTATCAAGTGCCACCATATCATCATGGCAAGTGCATAAAAATAAAATATTATTATATTTTGAAACATAGTTATTGCGAAATATCAGAAAGTATTTTATACTGAAAATAAGTGAAGAGGGGTTCACTCTTCTTTTTTGGTAAATAATGAATGAGTATTCATTCAAAAAATGGATTGGGGGAAGAATGATGAAACAGGCAATCAAACGAGCTGCAGTTTTAGGCTCCGGTGTCATGGGATCGGGAATCGCTGCTCATTTGGCGAACATCGGCATTCCTGTATTGATGTTGGATATCGTACCGGACAAACTGACGCCGGAAGAAGAAAAACAAGGGTTGACACTGGAAGACAAACAAGTGAGAAACCGCTTGGCGGCAAATGCCAAAAAGGGGTTACTGAAACAAAAACCGTCACCGATCACCTCGAAAGCGAGCCTGGATCTCATTGAAATCGGTAACTTTGAAGATGATATGGCAAGATTGGAAGAAGCGGATTGGATCATCGAGGTTGTAACGGAAAACTTAGACATCAAAAAGCAAGTATTTGCGCAAGTCGATCGATTCCGGAGGCCAGGGACAATCGTCAGTTCCAATACGTCGGGTATCTCCGTCGAAGCGATGATTGAAGAATGCAGCGATGAAATGAAACAACATTTCCTCGGCACACATTTCTTCAATCCACCGCGTTATTTGAAGTTGTTGGAAGTGATTCCGACGAAATATACGGACGAAGCCGTGCTTTCTTTCATGAAAGAATTCGGTGAAAATGTCCTCGGCAAAGGAGTCGTCGAAGCGAAGGACACGCCGAACTTCATCGCAAACCGGATCGGGACATATGGTTTACTCATCACGTTACGGGAAATGCTTGACAAAGGATTCAGTATCGGTGAAGTGGATTCGATCACCGGGCCGCTCATCGGCAGACCGAAAAGCGCCACATTCCGCACATTGGACGTTGTCGGCTTGGATACATTCCTCCACGTTGCAAAAAACGTCTATGACAAAGTGGAAGGGGAAGAAAAACAAGTTTTCGATCCGCCGGCTTTCATGAAGAAAATGGTGGAGAACGGTTGGCTTGGAGCTAAAAGCGGACAAGGATTCTATAAGAAAGAGGACGGGGTCATTTACGAACTCAATCCGGAAACGTTGGAGTATGGAGAAAGGAAGAAACTGAAAACACCAGCAGTGGAAATGGCGAAACAGGCAAAAGGAACACGCGCTAAAATGAAAGCGCTTATTTCCGCGAATGGCGACCCGGCATCCGATCTGCTCTGGTCGATCTTGAAACCGGCTCTCCTCTATTCAGCGGACTTGGTCGGTGAAATCGCAGATGATATTACGGCGATCGACCATGCGATGAAATGGGGTTTCGGTTGGGAGCTCGGTCCATTTGAAACCTGGGATGCCATCGGTCTGAAACAGTCCGTCGAACGTATGAAAAACGAAGGGGAAAAGATACCTGCTTGGGTGTTGGAGTTGTTGGAAAAAGGTCATGACTCCTTTTACAAAATGGAAAACGGAAAACTTTTATACTTTGACGGCGAAGACTATCAAGAGCTGAAGACGAATAAAAAGGAAATCAATCTCAGACTCTATAAAAGTGAAAACAATGTCATCAAGAAAAATACCGGTGCAAGTTTGATAGATATCGGTGATGGCGTGCTTTTACTTGAGTTCCATTCACCGAACAACGCGATTGGTTTGGACGTCATGCAAATGGTGAATTACGCCATCGAAGAAGCTGAGAAAAACTATGAAGGTCTCGTCATCGGCAACCAAGGGAAGAACTTCTGTGTCGGTGCGAACCTGGCATTGATGCTGATGGAAGCCCAAGATGAAAACTTCTATGAACTGGATATGGTGATCCGTCAGTTCCAAAACATGACGATGGCGATCAAATACGCCGACAAACCGGTTGTCGTCGCACCATTCAACATGACACTCGGTGGAGGTGCGGAAGTATCTTTACCGGCTGCAGCAATTCAAGCATCGCCTGAGACGTACATGGGACTTGTCGAAGTCGGAGTCGGACTTATCCCGGGTGGCGGGGGAACGAAAGAATTGTATTTGAAACAATTGCGCAGTCTGCCGAAAGACGTGGATTTAGACTTGACGAAAGTTTCCATCGATGTGTTTGAAAAAGTGGCGACCGCAAAAGTGTCCACCTCGGCAAAAGAAGCTCAAGAGTTTGGCTTTTTGGATCAGGGCGACGCGATCAGCGCTAATCCGGATCATATCATTTATGATGCGAAACAAAAGGTTTTAGCCTTGGCGGAAGCAGGTTACCGGGCTCCGGCACGGGAAAAAATTCCGGTCGTCGGCGATCCTGGATATGCGACGATGCTTCTCGGGGCGAAAAATATGCAGCTTAGCGGTTATGCGTCCGAACACGATGTGAAAATCGCCGAAAAACTCGCCTATGTCTTATCTGGAGGAAGGGTGAAGGAAGGAACGGTCATTGATGAACAGACGATGCTCGATTTGGAGAGGGAAGCATTCCTCAGCTTGATTGGTGAACCGAAAACGCAAGCACGCATGCAACATATGTTGGTCAAAGGAAAACCGTTACGCAATTAAAAGAAAGAGGGGGAGAAAAGTGAAAGAAGCAGTAATTGTCGCAGGAGCAAGAACCCCTGTCGGAAAGGCGAAGCGAGGCAGTCTCGCCAATATGAGGCCAGATGATTTGGCCGCCTTGACGATCAAGGAAACGTTGAAACGGGCAGGGGATTACTCCGGAAACATTGATGATGTCATTATCGGATGTGCGATGCCGGAAGCGGAACAGGGGATGAACATGGCTCGTAATATCGCCGCGTTGGCAGGGTTGCCAAAGGAAGTTCCGGGAATTACGATCAACCGATATTGCTCTTCCGGCTTGCAGTCGATTGCTTACGGGGCAGAACGGATTATGGTCGGTGCCGCCGACACGATCATTGCCGGTGGTGCCGAATCCATGAGTCTCATTCCAATGGGGGGGCACGTCATCAAACCGAATCCGAGACTGGTGGAAGATGCGATGGGTTACTACATGGGAATGGGGCATACGGCAGAAGAAGTGGCGAATCGCTTCAACATTTCCCGTGAGGATCAAGACGCATTTGCAGCCCAAAGTCATGAACGGGCAGCAAAAGCGATCCGAGAAGGGAAATTTGATGACGAAATCGTTCCAGTGGAAGTGACAGAACGGGTGGTCGGCGAGGATAATAAAATCATTGAGAAAACAAAGTTGTTTGAGATGGATGAAGGAGTCAGGGAAGATACGAACGTGGACGTGTTGTCGACATTAAAACCGGCTTTCCACGTGAACGGATCTGTCACTGCCGGAAACTCGTCGCAAATGAGTGACGGTGCAGCAACCGTGTTGTTGATGGAACACGAAAAAGCAAAAGCGGAAGGCTTTGAACCATTGTTGAAATTCCGCTCTTATGCAGTAGCCGGAGTCGAGCCGGAAATCATGGGGGTAGGCCCGGTGGAGGCGATTCCAAAAGCATTGGAGCTTGCCGGATTGGAACTTTCCGATATCGGTTTGATCGAATTGAATGAAGCGTTCGCCTCCCAGTCATTGCGAGTCATTGAAGCGTTGGATTTGGACACTTCCATTGTCAATGTCAATGGCGGGGCAATTGCTTTAGGTCACCCACTCGGCATGACAGGCACTAAATTGACGTTGACTCTAGCGTATGAAATGAGACGCCGTAATGTCCAATTCGGTCTCGTGACGATGTGTATCGGCGGTGGCATGGGGGCAGCAGGTGTATTCGAGCTCGTTTAAATCCATGAAAATTTACAAGAAAAGGGGAAGATGAATCATGAGCGAAACAAAAGACAAACTCATTAAAGGTGGGGCATTCCTTATTGAAGATTTGCAAGGTGAAGATATCATCACTCCGGAAGACTTCACCGACGAGCATGAAATGATTGCGAAAACGACGGAAGATTATGTCGTCAATGAAGTTTGGCCAGTCATCGACAACTTGGAGAATCATGAATTCGAACATTCCGTCAAGCTGTTGAAAAAAGCAGGAGAATTAGGATTATTAGGGGCAGACGTTCCGGAAGTGTATGGTGGGATTGGTCTCGACAAAATCAGTTCTTCCTTGATCACTGAAAAGATGTCGCTAGCAGGAGGATTTTCCGTCACGCACGGAGCTCATGTCGGCATCGGCTCGCTACCGATTGTGTTTTTTGGAAATAAAGAACAGAAGGAGAAATACCTGCCGAAGCTTGCGACCGGTGAATTGATCGCCGCCTATGCATTGACGGAACCGGGATCTGGCTCAGATGCGCTCTCGGCAAAAACGACGGCTAAACTGAATGAAGCCGGAACCCATTATATTTTGAATGGGGAAAAACAATGGATTACAAACTCCGGCTTTGCCGATGTGTTCATCGTCTATGCGAAAATTGACGGCGAACACTTTACCGCTTTCATCGTCGAACGGGACTTTCCAGGAGTTTCGACCGGTGCGGAAGAGAAAAAGATGGGAATCAAGAGTTCTTCCACACGGACGCTCATTTTGGAAGATGCGGAAGTTCCGGTGGAAAACTTGCTCGGTGAAAAAGGCCGTGGCCACATCATCGCATTCAATATTTTGAACGTCGGACGTTATAAGCTTGCAGTCGGAAGCGTTGGTGGAGCGAAGCGGGCATTGGAAGTTACCACGAAATATGTGAATGAGCGTCAACAGTTTAATGTGCCGATTTCCAGTTTTTCGTTGACCCAATCGAAACTCGCTACGATGGCCAGCGAAATTTATGCTAATGAAAGTGCCGTCTATCGTACTGTTGGGCTTTTTGAGCAAAGAATGGGTGCGTTGTCGGATGAAGAGTTGGACGATGGTCGGGAAATTGCCCGGGCAATAGCTGAATACCAAATCGAATGCTCCATCACGAAATACATGGCTACAGAGTTGCTTGACCGTACAGCTGACGAAGCGGTACAGTTACATGGCGGTTACGGTTATATGGAAGAATATGAAGTGGAAAGAATTTATCGTGATTCACGAATCAACCGGATTTTTGAAGGGACAAACGAAATCAACCGTCTCCTCGTTCCGGGAACCTTGTTGAAAAAAGCGATGAAAGGTGAACTCCCGCTTCTTGAAAAAGCCCAAGGTCTCCAAGAAGAGCTGTTGATGATGATGCCGGAAGAAATCGGCAATGAGCCGCTCGAACAAGAAAAATATTTGGTTGAAAACGCCAAGAAAATCATTTTGATGGCTGCCGGGCTTGCAGTACAGAAATATATGCAAAAAATTGAAAACGAACAGGAAATCCTCATCAACTTGGCGAACATGGTCGGAGAAGTATTCAACATGGAGTCTGCTGTACTGCGGACGGAAAAAGCGATCAACGCATCCGGTGCAGATGAAAATGAATTGAAGCTTCTCTACACGCAAGTTTACGTCCAAGAGGCATTCAACCGGATTGAAGCTTGGGCGAAAGAAATCTTGATTGCGGTGGAGGAAGGAGACAATCTGCGGATGATGCTTTCATCTCTCCGTAAATTGACTCGTCATACGCCGACGAATGTCATCGCCAAAAAACGTCAAATCGCCAAAACAATCATCGAAAACGAAAAGTACGTCGTTTGATGGAAACCATACCCGGGGGGAATTTCTCCGGGTATTCTCTTGCCCGAAGCACCATAAAATGACTGTCATTCCTTTCCTTCTATGCTAAAATAGGGATAACGAAACGAAGGAGTTGGTTTTGATGGCATTGACTTTTTATTGGTATCCGAATTGTGGTACTTGTAAAAAAGCAAAGAAGTGGTTGGAAGAAAATGACGTCACTTTCAATGCGGTACATATCGTGGAAGAGACACCTTCCAAGGAAGAGTTGCTTACACTTATCGAAAAAAGCGGACTTCCGCCAAGAAGATTTTTCAATACGAGCGGGAAGAAATATCGTGAATTGAACATGAAAGAAAAAATAAAAAACATGACGACAGAAGAAATGGCAGAGGCGCTCGCCTCGGACGGCATGTTGATCAAACGGCCGATCGCAACCGACGGAAACAAAGTGACTGTCGGATTCAAAGAGGAACAATATGAAGAAACTTGGTTATCCTAAGGAATAAGGAATTTCACAATTGATGGGAGACAAGTGGATTTTATCACACTTCCATTGTATAGTAAGATTAAGAATGATTTTGAAAGGATGAGAGCCGATGAGCTTGCCAGAAGATTTGCTTTATACGAAGGAACACGAATGGGTAAAAAAAGAAGGCGACAATAAAGTCCGTATTGGAATCACCGATTTTGCGCAAAGTGAACTCGGAGACATCGTTTTCGTCGAACTTCCTGAAGTAGATGATACGGTTGAAGCAGATGATTCGTTCGGTAGTGTTGAATCCGTGAAAACCGTTTCAGAACTTTACTCTCCGGTGAGTGGAACTGTTGTGGAAGTGAACGAAGAATTGGAAGACAGTCCGGAACTGGTCAACGAATCTCCTTACGATGGAGCTTGGATGATTGTTGTGGAAATCGAGGACGAAAGCGCATTGGATGGATTGCTCACTGCAGAAGAATACAAAGCAATCATTGAAGAGGATTAAATATCTGAATGAAAGGAGGCCGACTATACGGATGGATGAGTAGTCGGCCTTTTCATTTTTAGAAAGCTAGTGGTTGGTTGACCTTATTTGGTCTGAAACATATGACTTGAAAAATAAGGAGTGTCGTGGGATGATAGGGCACGAAGCTGAAAAAGTGATCATTGTCGAAGGTTTGAGTGATAAACGCAAGGTTGAAGAAGTCCTCGATGAAGATGTTACGATTGTTTGTACAAACGGTACCTTAGGTATTCATCGATTTGATGAAATGTTGGAAACGTACCATCTGGACGATAATGATGTCTATATTTTCGTCGATGAGGATCGTTCAGGACTGAAGTTGAGAAAACAATTGGCAAAAGAATTGCCTCATGCCGAACATATCCATATCAGCAAAGATTATCGAGAGGTGGCGAGCACTCCTTATAAAATCATTGCATCTTTGCTCGTTCAAAAGCATTTTTCCGTAAGACCGATTTATTTATACTGAATCAGGTGAGTGTATGAAAAAAGTCACATCCGACCAATTGCAGCAAGATTCCTACATCCTGTTTATCCATACACCTTTTTGTGGAACTTGCAAGGTCGCCAGGATGATGTTGGAAAAGATTGAAGGTATCCACCAGCAAGAAATTTTCCTCGAGATGAACGCAAATTACGAAGAAAAATTTCTGTATGAACATAAAATTGAAAGCGTGCCTTGTCTTTTGATCAAACAAGATGATGAAGTCAAGGAAAAAATCTATACTTTTTATTCGACGGGAAACATTTACCGCTATTTGCTGCAATACAAGCCGGAATTATTTCAATCAAACTATTGACAGATGCAGAATGGCATGCTATGATTCCATGTAATCAACTGAATAGCGACCTCTTATCAAGAGCGGCGGAGGGACTGGCCCAGTGAAACCGCGGCAACCTTCAATTTCGATTGAAAGGTGCCAATTCCTGCAAGTTGTATTGAGAGATAAGAGAACACGAAATGATTCCGTATCCATGCGTCTTTCTGTTCTTTTATCAGAAAGACGCTTTTGTTTTTTTAATAGTTTTGGCTGTATTAAGTTTAAGTAGCCGGAATAGCCATGTCCGGCTCCAGTGCCCAGCAACTAGCACTTATTTTGATGGGCGAGCACAAATGCGAGGAGTGCAACTTCATCGAGTTGGCTTGCAACACGACGAGCATTTAGCACAGTCCCAAACTTCACTCTTCTCCATTGCGATAAGTCAACATTGGCTCGTTCCTCGGTGTTTCTTTTATCTCAAATATTAAGAGGAAGTTCGACTAAGTACGCCACGTCCTGTGGCAACATCGAACAACCTAACGTCCTGTTAGGCACAGTTTATACGTTGCTACGACGCACAGGACGTGCTAGTGCAGGCGTTGCGACAGGACGTGGCGCTTTTAACCTGCAAGGGCACTTACGCCTTTGAATCTAGGAAGGAGTTATTATTTTGATTTCCATTAAAGGGTTGAAGAAACAGTTTATAACGAAGGATCGAAAAATTACGGCTGTTAATGATGTCGATTTGGAAATAAAAGAAGGCGAAATTTTCGGGGTCATCGGCTATAGTGGTGCCGGTAAAAGTACTTTCATCCGCCTCATCAACCGTTTGGAAGAACCGACCAACGGGAAGATTAGAATCGGTGATAAAGAAATAACTGAACTGGATTCGCATGAACTTCGAGTCGCTAGACAAAATATCGGCATGATTTTCCAGCATTTCAATTTATTATGGTCAAGAACGGTCGCCGAAAATATTGCTTTCCCATTGGAAATCGCGGGTGTCAACAAAACGGAACGTATGAAGCGGGTTCAGGAACTTATCGATCTTGTCGGATTGACCGGACGCGAAAATGCTTATCCATCCCAATTGAGTGGCGGTCAGAAACAACGGGTGGGCATTGCCAGAGCTTTGGCGAACAAACCGAAACTTTTACTATGTGATGAAGCTACTTCTGCTTTAGATCCGGAAACGACGAATTCCATCCTCGATCTCTTGGTCGATATCAACGAAAAAATGGGCTTGACGATCATTTTGATCACTCACGAAATGCATGTTATCCGGAAAATTTGTCATCGGGTGGCAGTGATGGAGGAAGGGAATATCGTTGAACTTGGAGATGTGCTGGATGTATTCACCAATCCGAAACAACCGGTGACGAAAAGATTTGTCCAGCAGATGATGGGTGATGATGAGGATGAAAGCATAACGGAATTGATCGAAGCGAATCCAGATGGGACATTGTTGAAATTGCAGTTCATTGGAGATACCGCGAATCAACCTTTAATCAGCCGCTTGTCGAAAAGGTACGATATCGATATCAACATCCTCCAAGGCAAAATCACGAATACCCAGACGGGAAGTTACGGAACGTTATTTGTGCAAGTACTTGGCGAAGATTCCGAAGTCAATGAAGCAATTCAATATATCCGATCGAAAACGACCGTAGAAGTGGAGGTCATTTAAATGTTCAGCAATATAAGAGTGGATGACCTGATTACAGCTACAAACGAAACGTTGTATATGACAGGGGTCGCTTTGGTCGGAACATTCATTTTCGGAATTCTCCTCGGACTGTTGTTGTATTTAACAGCAAACGGTGGAATTTGGGAAAATAAAATCATCAATTCACTGACAGCAGCCATTGTAAACATATTCCGCTCGATTCCTTTCATTATGTTAATTCTTTTGTTATTCCCGTTTACGGATTTTCTGATTGGGACGATTCGTGGTCCTAGTGCTGCATTGCCGGCGCTCATCATAGGTACGGCGCCTTTCTATGCCCGATTAGTGGAAATAGCTTTCCGTGAAGTGGATAAAGGGGTCATCGAAGCGGCAAAATCCATCGGTGCAAAAACCCGGACGATTATTTTTAAAGTATTGATTCCCGAATCCTTGCCGGCGCTCATTTCCGGAATTACCGTAACGGCCATCGCCTTGATTGGCTATACGGCCATCGCCGGTATTATCGGGGCTGGTGGTCTTGGCGATTATGCCTATTTCTATGGATTCCAACGTCGGCAATTCGACATCGTATTCGTTTGTATCGTATTAATTTTGATTATTGTATTCATTATCCAATTTATTGGAGATTTCATCACCAATAAAATTGATAAAAGATAAAAAAGGAGAGAATCGAAAATGAGGAAACTTTTAAGTTTAGTCGTGTTACTCTTTGTATTGTTGCTGGCTGCTTGTGGCAGCAGTGGAGATGAAGAAACAACTGCCGATGGGAATGGGGCAGATGAGGCGGATAACGCTCAAGAAGAACAAGCGGAAGAAGAAGCAACCGAGTCCGTTGAATTGGTCATCGGAGCATCAAGCACACCCCATGCCGAGATTTTGGAAGAAGCAAAACCTTTATTGGAAGAGCAAGGAATCATTATTGAGATTGAAACGTACCAAGATTACGTATTGCCGAATGATGACTTAGCATCAGGTAGACTCGATGCAAACTTCTTCCAACATATTCCGTTCTTAGAACAGACGGTCGAAGATACAGGATATGAACTTACTTATATTGACGGAATCCACATTGAGCCGATGGGAGTCTATTCCAAAAATATTACGAGCCTTGACGACATTGAAGACGGGCAAGAAGTGATCATCAGCCGCAGCATTCCGGATCACGGCCGTATTTTATCTCTATTTGAACAACAAGGCTTAATCAAACTGGATGAAAATGTGGAAAAATCGGCAGCAACCATTGACGACATCGTCGAAAATCCAAAAAATCTATACTTCGATCCCGCAGTTGATCCACTGCTTTTACCGGAAATGTATGAAACAGAGGAAGATGCACTCGTTGCCATCAATACGAACTATGCGATTGATGCCGGTCTGAATCCATTAGAGGATGCGCTGTTCATTGAAGATGAAAACTCTGAATACGTGAACGTCATTGCCATACGTGAAGAGGATAAAGACAATCCAGTCTTTCAAACATTGGTTGACATCTTGCAATCAGAAGAAATCCAAAACTACATTTTAGAAACTTATGAAGGTGCAGTCGTCCCTGTAGGTGGAAATAATTAATCGACGGATAAATGGAAAAGAAGCATGAGCTGGATGTTTGTGCTTCTTTTCTTATTAATAACGAATTAAATCTCATTCTTATCGCTTAATTGAGAATGAAAAATAGTGTATAATAGTGCTGTATAATGGAAGAAACAGGATGATCGTGATCATGCTGTTTTTCTGTTTATAAGTATGGAATGAATAAAGGGGGATCGTTTGCGGATATTGTGGATTGACACAAATGAAGGAACCTTTGACAGTTAAGCGTTGAATCGTTTTCAAATACTCGGGAGTCAAGAGATTCGAATAGGTTGATAATTATTTTGAAATGCTTTAAGATTGTAATGAGAATAGATTGAGAATGAATATCGAATTCATTCTGAAAAAACAAGAAAATGCATTTGGAGGTATTGATAATGGCAGGATCAGTATTAGAAATCAAAAATCTTCATGTTTCGATTGAAGATACAGAAATATTGAAAGGTGTCGACCTGACAATCAAAGGCGGAGAGTTCCATGCAGTGATGGGACCGAACGGAACAGGTAAATCCACATTGGCATCTGCGATCATGGGACATCCCCTTTATGAAATAACAGAGGGAAGCGTCACACTTAACGGTGAAGACGTACTGGAAATGGAAGTGGATGAACGCGCCCGGGCAGGATTGTTCCTTGCAATGCAATACCCTAGTGAAGTCAGTGGAGTAACTACTTCCGATTTCCTTCGTAGTGCAATCAACGCCCATCGTGAAGAAGGCGATGAAATCCCGTTGATGGAGTTCATCAAAGAACTTGACGAAGCACTAGATTTGCTCGAAATCGATAAAAGCATGGCGACCCGTTACTTGAACGAAGGGTTTTCCGGCGGTGAGAAAAAACGTAACGAAATTCTCCAGTTGTTGATGTTGAAACCGGAAATTGCCATTTTGGATGAAATCGACTCCGGACTGGATATCGACGCATTGAAAATAGTTGCAAAAGCAATCAATAAAATGCGTGATGATAAATTTGGAACATTGATTATTACTCACTACCAACGTTTATTGAACTATATCGAACCAGATTTTGTTCATGTCATGATGCAAGGACGTATTGTGAAATCTGGTGGTCCGGAATTGGCTAAACGCTTAGAAGCGGAAGGCTATGAATGGATCAAAGAGGAACTTGGTATCGAAGACGAAACCGTCGGACAAAATGCTTAAACGTTAGGAGGAGTAACATTGACTGTAGGAACGAAGCTATCCTTTGACAAAGCTTATATTGAACAGTTTTCAAAAGATCGGAACGAACCGGACTGGATGCGTGAAATCCGTCTGGATGCGATAGAAAGGGCTGAAACGCTGGAAATGCCGAAGCCTGATAAAACGACAATCAGAAATTGGAATTTCACCGATTTCAACCATGACTACAAAACTGGTGATGCAGTTTCCAATATCAAAGATTTGCCGGAAGTGTTGCAAGAGTATTTTGATGCGGAAAAAGCACCGGAAAACTTGATTATTCAACGTAACCACTCTGTCGCTTATCAAGCGTTGAGCGATGATTTGAAAGAAAAAGGTGTCATTTTCACCGATCTCTTCACGGCAGTTCGTGAGCATGGTGATTTGGTGAAAAAGTATTTCATGACCGAGGATGGAGTGAGTGTCGATGAACATAAGTTGACTGCACTCCATGCTGCATTGGTGAATGGCGGAGTTTTCCTATATATACCGGAAAACGTGCAAATTGATACACCAATCCAAACGATTTTCTGGCAAGAAGATGCGGAAATCACATTAGTGAACCATGTCCTCATCGTTGCAGATAAAAACAGTTCACTGACTTATGTGGAAAACTACATCTCCCATAATGATGAGAATGAAACTGTGGCGAATGTGATTTCTGAAGTGTATGCCCTTGACGGCGCGAAAATCGCATACGGTGCAGTGGATAACTTTGCGGCAGCTACGACAACCTATGTCAACCGTCGTGGAATCGCCGGCCGTGATGCGACAATCGATTGGGCTTTAGGACAAATGAATGACGGAAATACCATTTCAGATAATACAACCCGCTTAGTTGGAGACAATTCGACGTCCCAAGCGAAAGCTGTATCTGTCGGTCGTGGCAACCAAACACAAAACTTTACCACGACATTGCATCACTATGGTAAACATACCGATGGCTTTATTTTGCAACGTGGTGTCATGACCGAAGCTTCCACCGCGATTTTCAATGCGATCGGAAAAATCGAGCATGGCGGTACGAAATCGAATTCGGAACAAGAATCCCGTGTATTGATGCTCAGTGAAAGAGCCCGCGGTGATGCGAACCCGATTCTGCTCATTGATGAAGATGACGTTACAGCAGGTCACGCTGCTTCCGTCGGACGGGTAGATCCAGTGCAAATGTATTACTTGAAGAGCCGTGGTATTCCGGAAGAAGAAGCAAGACGTTTGTTGATTCATGGATTTTTGGATCCGGTTGTTTCCCAACTTCCGATCGAATCGGTGAAGGAGCAATTGAAGCAAGTTATTGAAAGGAAAGTAAACTAATGGATGTCAAAGCCATTAGGGAACAGTTTCCGATACTCGATCAAGAGGTGAATGGCCACCCTCTCGTCTATTTGGATTCATCAGCAACATCACAGAAGCCGATTTCCGTCATCGAAACGGTGGAAAAGTATTACAAGGATACGAACTCCAACGTCCATCGCGGGGTGCATACGCTCGGAAACCGTGCAACTGATCAGTATGAAGGTGCCCGGGAGAAGGTCAGAGCGTTCATCAACGCAAACAGCACCGCGGAAATCATTTTCACACGAGGCACAACCACATCCCTCAACATCGTTGCATGGAGCTATGCACGTGCCAATTTGGGCGAAGGTGATGAAATCGTCATTACGCCAATGGAACATCATAGCAACATTATTCCTTGGCAACAAGCTGCAAAAGCAACAGGTGCGACATTGACCTATTTACCGTTACAGGAAGACGGCACCTTATCGTTGGAAGATGTGAAAAAGACCGTCTCAACAAAGACGAAGATTGTCGCAATCACCCACGTTTCGAATGTGCTTGGCACAATCAACCCGATTAAAGAAATCGCCAAAATCGCCCATGAAAACGGAGCGGTCATTGTCGTCGACGGGGCGCAAGGTGCTCCACATATGAAAGTCGATGTGCAAGACTCGGATGTCGATTTTTATGCATTTTCCGGACATAAAATGTTGGCTCCGACAGGAATCGGTGTCTTATATGGGAAACGGGAATTGTTGGAAAACATGGAACCGGTGGAGTTCGGCGGTGAAATGATTGATTTTGTTGAACTCTATGATTCCACTTGGAAAGAACTTCCGTGGAAATTCGAAGGAGGAACCCCGGTCATCGCCGGTGCCATCGGGTTGGGAGCTGCCATCGATTTTTTGAATGAAGTGGGATTGGACAATATTTTAAAACATGAGAAAAAATTGGCGGATTATGCGATGGAAAAATTGGGTGAAATCGACGGTATCACCATATACGGCCCGAAAGAACGGGCAGCACTCGTCACATTCAATTTGAAAGACATCCATCCGCATGATACAGCTACTGTCCTGGATGCACAAGGAATTGCTGTACGTGCCGGGCATCATTGTGCCCAGCCTCTCATGAAATGGCTCGATGTCACGGCAACAGCAAGGGCCAGCTTCTATCTGTACAATACAGAAGAGGATATCGACCGACTTGCCCAAGGACTGTTGAAAGCGAAGGAGTATTTTGGTGATGTCTTTTGATAACTTAGATACATTATACAGACAAGTGATTATGGATCATTATAAGAATCCTAGAAATAAAGGATTGGAAGAAAATGATTCATTGACCGTGGAAATGAATAATCCTACTTGCGGCGATCGCATCCAGTTGCAACTCAAATTGGAAGATGGTGTGGTGACATCTGCACGCTTTGAAGGGGAAGGCTGTTCAATCAGCATGTCGTCAGCATCGATGATGACCCAAGCGGTGAAAGGGCAAACGGTTGAAAAAGCTTTGCAGATGTCTGAAGCATTCTCAGCGATGATGCTAGGGAAAGATATCGATGTCAAGGAATTTGCACTTGGAGACATCATCGCACTCCAAGGCGTTTCCCAATTCCCGGCACGGATACGTTGTGCCACATTAGCTTGGAAAGCATTGGAAAAAGGAGTCAAGCAAGAGGATTAAAGCAATTGGATTTTGAAATACCTGAAGGAGGTTATCATTCATGGCAAAAAATATGCCTGAAATAGGTGAATATAGATATGGTTTCCGTGATAAAGACGTATCGGTATTCCGTACTGAAAGAGGACTGACACGGGAAGTCGTGGAGAAAATTTCCGAGATGAAAAACGAGCCACAATGGATGTTGGATTATCGCCTGAAAGCATTGGAGCATTTTTATGCCCGTCCGATGCCGCAATGGGGTGGAGATTTGTCCGGATTGGATTTTGACGAGATCATTTATTACGTCAAGCCTTCCGAAAAGCAAGGAAGATCTTGGGATGAAGTTCCGGAAGAAATCAAACAGACATTTGACCGGCTTGGAATCCCTGAAGCAGAGCAAAAATATCTTGCAGGTGTTTCTGCCCAATACGAATCCGAAGTTGTATACCAAAGCTTGAAAGAAGACTTGAAAGAAATGGGGATCATCTTCAAAGACACGGACACCGCTTTGCAAGAACATGAAGATTTGTTTAAAGAGTATTTCGGTACGGTCGTTCCGTATTCCGACAACAAATTCGCAGCATTGAATTCAGCTGTTTGGTCAGGTGGTTCGTTCATTTACGTTCCAAAAGGAGTGAAAGCTACTACGCCGCTCCAGGCATACTTCCGGATCAACACGGAAAACATGGGACAATTCGAACGGACATTGATTATTGTAGACGAAGGTGCGTCCGTCCACTATGTGGAAGGTTGTACAGCACCGATTTATTCTACAGCATCCCTCCATAGTGCTGTTGTGGAAATCATCGTCAAAAAAGATGCTTATTGTCGTTACACGACCATTCAAAACTGGTCGAACAACGTATACAATCTTGTGACTAAACGTGCGACCGTCGCTGAAAACGGAACGATGGAATGGATTGACGGAAACCTCGGTTCCAAATTGACGATGAAATATCCATCCATTTTGTTGAAAGGAGAAGGTGCAAGAGGAAACACGCTATCCATCGCCTTGGCCGGCAAAGGACAATTGCAACATGCCGGTGCAAAAATGCATCACTTGGCACCGAACACTTCTTCGACAATCGTGTCCAAATCCATTTCCCGGAATGGTGGAAAAGTTTCCTATCTTGGACTTGTCCACTTCGGCCGGAAAGCGGATGGAGCACGGGCTAACATCGAATGTGATACATTGATTATGGATAACGAATCTACTTCAGACACGATTCCATATAATGAAATCTTGAACGATAACATTTCGCTTGAACACGAAGCGAAAGTATCGAAAGTGTCCGAAGAGCAACTGTTCTATCTCATGAGCCGCGGCTTGGATGAAATCGAAGCGACAGAAATGATCGTCATGGGCTTCATCGAGCCATTCACAAAAGAACTTCCAATGGAATATGCGGTGGAAATGAACAGATTAATTTCCTTCGAAATGGAAGGATCTATCGGTTAATAAGCAAACAGCGTAACCCTTACTACAAACGGATCATCGTTTGTAGTAAGGGTTTTTTGTCTAAGAATGCTTGATGAATGTTTAAATTGGAGATTTATGGTAACTATCACTGCAAGGTTACTTTCCTGGCAAATCATTGATTCAGTTTTAGGATTTGAAGCTATATCCAATTGGGGCAACAACTAATACAAGTTGATTAGTTTCGGAATGGAAGATACCATCCGATAAATCGAGAAACACCGCCATAGCAAGCTTTTGGCGGTGTTTTTCGATTTCCAATCCAAGCATATGAAATCACACTGTACTATATATTTCCTTAATAAATATAGGTACAAAGACATAGAACTTTCGAATATATTTCGTAAAATAGACATGAATTATATGTTATCATGAAAGTGAATAGAGAATATGTGAGGGAAGTCACATGAAGCATAGAACAACGAAGGTCAGTCTTTATCTCCTGATTTTTTTGCTCTTATTCACTTCCATTAACATTCACGCAGAGCCGGCTTCGTTTTATCTTGATACGCCAAAAAATGAATTTGAACAATCATTTCCAAACAAAAATGAACAACATGAAGTGGAACGAGTGGATGAAAACGCAGATCATCAGATGACTGAAGAGGAAATGATGACGGAAGAAAAGAATGCGCTTTCATCCGAGGGCGGAAACACGACAGGAAAGGAGGAAATCGAAAAAAATACGACTAGAAAAAAAGACGATACTCGTCGGCCGGATGCTGAAGAACGTCAAGAAAGCAACGAAGGCATCAATGGAACATTTGAAATAGAGTCCGGTAATGCAAATACGGAAGAAAGAAATCACCAAGAAGTGGTAGCTGTTGGTCCCGAATTGTTTGATTCACCTAAAAACAAACATCCGATGAATCAGGAGGAACCATCTGGAACGGATTTACAAGAATCTTCAATTATGCCAACAGGTTTGCTTCGTATCAGGTTGCTTAACAACGCAACCTTGGATATCGACATTAGACAAAGTGGAAATGGAAAGCAGCGAATCCACATGGTGTATGAGGGTGAAGGGCTAATTAATGTAGCCTTATTGGAGAACTCTTACATCATCTTTCATTTACCGAGGGAAATTGCGGATGAGATGACGATTGTAAACGCAACGTACGATGTTCCTGCAGTCGGTCTTCTCATCCCCATCTTAAGAAATCGCGGATCATTTTCACCAGCGGATATAGAAGTTGGCGGCAGTCAAGTGTATATGAATTTTAAAAACTTGCTTTCATTGAACCTGCTTTCCCGTACCAATTACATTTTCACATTGACTATCGAATTGGACCGTCTGCCTCCAACCCCGGATGGAGAATATTTGTTCATTGCAGATGCTACGAGAAAACTGGTGGATTTGTCGCTTTTTGCTGAAGATTATGCAAGGACAAAACTACCTGCTCCGAAAATCCCAGATGCTCCGATATTGGATGAACCGATTTATACGACCGATTCCATCGTAACCGGTTCCGGTGAGCCGTCCAGTACAATCATTGTGAAAATCGGGGAAGAACAATATTCGGATTTCGTTGACAGCAATGGGAATTTTGCAGTATCCATCCCGAATCAACAGGCAGGAACAGAGATTCGTGCTGTCATTGTCAATGATGATGGTATCGAAAGTGAAGAAACAACAGCGGTCGTTGAAGAACCGCCGGACGCGACCCCTCCGGAACCACCTATCGTTGATGAAGTGTACAGTAATGATACAGTCGTTACCGGAAGGGGAGAAGAGTTTTGTACTGTCGTCGTGACGATTGAAGGAAAGGATTTTTTTGGACAAACATGTGGTGAAGGACGATTTTCAGTAGATATTCCAGCGCAACTTCCGGGAACCGTTATATCCGTTGTCTTAATCGATGAAGCGGGGAATGTTAGTCGACCAACAACGACAATTGTGAAAGAGGCTACAATCTCATTCACATCAGTTCCGGAAAACATTGAATTCTCGACGACGAAGATCGAACCCGGTACGGTACGGATCCGCTTCAACGAACAGCAACGGGATGATCGTTTATGAAGAGCAAGAGGAAACAGATCCGAGTCTAGAAGAACCAGTCACTGAACTCGTCCAGTTGGAAGAAGAAAAATGGACGATTCCGCCAAAAGGAAGCAAAACGGTGAAAGCGAAGTTGAAAGTACCGGA
>CALKWU010000137.1 GCA_938004015.1 uncultured Oceanobacillus sp. | reverse complement strand
TTGATTGCGATTGATGAAAAAGGAAATATCGTAAATGGAGACCAAATCTTATATATTTGTGGGAAGTATTTGAAGGAAAAAGGAATGCTGCGTGATGACACTGTCGTTTCTACGGTCATGAGTAATTTCGGATTCTACAAGGCCTTGGAAGAACAAGGGTTGAAAAGTGAAACGACGGCCGTCGGTGACCGTTATGTCATGGAAAAAATGCGAGAAGGCGGTTATAATCTCGGTGGCGAACAATCCGGTCACATCATTTTCCTCGATTTCATCACGACCGGAGACGGGATGCTGTCGGCACTGCAATTGGTGAACGTCATGAAAGAAACAGGAAAGCCTTTATCTGAACTTGCTGGGGAAATGAAAATTTTTCCACAAGTGTTGAAAAACATCGACGTT
Organism: uncultured Oceanobacillus sp.; assembly: GCA_938004015.1. Taxonomy (GTDB): domain Bacteria; phylum Bacillota; class Bacilli; order Bacillales; family Amphibacillaceae; genus Oceanobacillus. The sequence continues at coordinate 7,866 of CALKWU010000137.1, read as the reverse complement.
ACGGATAAAAACGGTGTAATGGACAACCCTGCCGTTCAAAAAGAAATCGAAGCGGTGCAGGAAGAATTGGCTGATGAAGGTCGTGTGCTCGTCCGACCATCTGGAACAGAACCACTTATTCGCGTGATGGTGGAAGCGAAAACAGAAGAAGAGTGTCATAAATACACCGACCGCATCGTCCAAAAGATTAAAGACGAATTCGGTTTGGAATAATCATTAAGAAAGTGAAAAGTGAGTAAAGTCAACTTTTGTAATGACTTAGCTCACTTTTTCTTATATCACTTTTTTCATTTTCCATTTTCCGTCTAAAGTCTGAGGTGTTATCCTTATTTGGACTGTTCTAAAAAGTCCTTCCATATTGTATGATTAAATTAACAATTGTAAGACAAATCAATACATAAGGAGAGGGGATTGGACATGATTGAATTTCCGAAACCAACCGTGGAACAATTTTTCAGAACGTATTTTATCGATAGCTTTGAAGTGAGCCAAGATGAAAAGCGCTTGATTTTCAGCACCAATTTGAATGGAAAAGTGAATCTATGGGCGATGGATTTACCGGACACCTATCCATATTTATTTGCCCATAAAGATGAATCAATCGGTTTTACCGCCATCGATCCGGAGAAACGTTACGTCATTGCTGGCTACGATAAAGATGGTGATGAAAACTATCAAATTTATGCAATTCCTTATGATGGAGGCTTGCCACAACCACTTGTCACTGGAGAGCCGGAAGAGAAGTTTTATTATTCCTGGTTAAGTGAGGATGGAAACCGTCTCTACTATATCACATCCAAAGATAACCCGAACTTTTTGAACTCCCGCGTACGGAATTTGCAAGATGGTACGGATGAACTGATCCATGAAGGAGAAACCGGTCCGACTCAACTAGTAGCGGTTTCACCTGATGAAAAAGCCTTTGTATTTATTCAAGCATTTGCCAACACATATATGAAATCTTTTGTAAAAATTGGCGATGATACCCATTATCTCGTGCCGGATCCGGACCAAATCCATGTCGCAAGATCGCCGGTATTTACGGATAATGATACGATTTATTTTATGACAGACTATGAAAGCAATTACAGTTATGTTGCGAAGTTTGATCTAAAAGAAAAACAGTTTTCAAAGGTAATCGAGATAGAAAAAGAAAGTGTAACGAATCTCAAATGGGATAAGAAAAACAAAGTATTTTACTTGACGACGGAAAAGGGTGTCGTCGACCATCTTTACCGTTTGGATCCTGCGTCATTGGAAACTGAAAAGTTAACGGCACCGGTAGATGTCATCGATCAGCTGGTTGTTTCAGAGGCGGGGAATTTGTACATTCTAGGTCGTTCCGCCACCGTACCATTCAACATTTATAAAAGTGAAGACGGCAAAGAGTGGACACAACTGACAAACAACCGGGTGCTCGGTGTGAAAGAAGAAGACATGGTTGAACCGGAAGTGGTCACTTATAAGTCTTTTGATGATATGGAAATTGAAGCCTTATTGTTCAGAGCGAAACCGGAAAACGATAATGGCTATACGATTTTTTGGCCGCACGGAGGTCCACAGGCGGCAGAGCGGAAGTTTTTCCGTTCGATGTTCCAAGTGTTCCTGAACCGAGGTTACACCATTTTTGCTCCGAACTTCCGAGGCAGTACCGGCTATGGTTCCCATTTCGTAAAACTTGTCGAGCGGGATTGGGGAGAGGGACCACGGTTGGATAATGTGGCCGGAATTGAATGGTTGTTTGAAAATGGGATTACAGACCGGGATAGATTGTTCCTTGTCGGAGGAAGTTACGGCGGTTATATGGCGTTGTTGTTGCATGGGCGTCATCCGGAATATTTCCGCGCAGTCATCGATATTTTTGGTCCTTCTGATTTGTTCACTTTTGTGGAATCCGTCCCGCCTCACTGGAAGCCGATGATGGATCGCTGGGTAGGAGATCCAGTGAGGGATAAGGAAAGATTCATCAAAGATTCGCCTGTCACTTACTTGGATCATATGACAAAACCGATGCTCGTCATTCAAGGGGCAAAGGATCCCCGCGTCGTGAAGGCGGAATCGGATCAAATTGTCGCCAAGTTGCGGGAAAAAGGCAGAAAAGTGGAATATATGGTGTTGGAAGATGAAGGCCATGGCTTTTCCAAAAAAGAAAATGAAATCAAAGTATATAAAAAAATGCTGGAATTTATGGAAAAATATCAGGATTGATTATCGTATTCTCTCCCATACCTCCTGCAAAGAATGGCCCATTGCAGGAGGTTTTTTCTTTCATTGGTCAACGAACTGTTAATTTTTTTAAAAGTGACTTTTATAAAGAAAACATGTACTATTAAAGTATGATTCATCCGACAATTCAATAGATAAAGGTTTAGGTGAAACCGAAATGGATTCTTAAAAGGGAAATTGGTGAAAATCCAATGCGGTCCCGCCACTGTAATTGCGAGCGAGTTGCAATTGCCACTGTACGATAGGTACGGGAAGGTGCAGCTTCGTGATGACCATAAGCCAGGAGACCTGCCTATTCCTGATTTCACGCCGGAACTACGAGGATAGTAAGGTGGAATATGAGCATGATATCCAAAAAACATCTTCATTCCGCGTGTAGATGTTTTTTTATTGTTTTTGAAGATATCAAAAAAATAGGAGGCCAACAACGTGAAAAAGTTATACCACTCTTTCTTACTTCTTTTATTGATTTTATTATTGGTGGCATGTGGCGGAGATACGACCGAGGTGGAAGAGCCGGAGGAAAATGCAGATGCCAATGAAGCGGCTGAAGCAACGGATGTGAGTGATTATCCGGTTGTATTGACTGATGCAGTAGGCAATGAAATCACCTTGGATGAAGAACCGGAGCGGATCGTTTCATTGATTCCGAGCAATACGGAAATTACGTTTGCTTTAGGGAAAGGAGATCAGCTTGTCGGAGTTTCGGAGCATGATAATTATCCGGAAGAAGTGGCAGATATAGAAAAAGTCGGTGGAATGGAATTGAATGTGGAATTGATCATTGGTTTGGAGCCGGATATTGTATTGGCTCATGAATTGGGTTTGAGCAGTGCCCAAGAAGCTTTCGAACAAATGGAGGATGCCGGCATTGACGTATTCGTCGTTCCGGATGCCCAGGATATCGCTACAACCTATGATACGATTGAAACGATCGGCCAAGTGATTGGTGCGGAGGAAGAAGCGGAACAAGTGATTGCGGAAATGGAAGCGCAATTTGCTGAAATAAAAGAACTGACGTCTTCTATTCCAGAAGAGGAGCGGAAGACGGTCTTCTTTGAAAACTCACCGGCACCGGAAATCTATACTGCAGGACAAAACACATTCATCCATGAATTGTTGGAAATCATTCATGCAGACAATGCAGCCGGTGACCAGGACGGATGGTTCGCAATGGACCCAGAGGCGATTATCGAGTTGAATCCGGAAGTGATCATCACCTCTTATGGCGCTTATGTCGATGATCCAAAAGAAGAGGTGACATCACGGAGCGGTTTCGATGTGGTCGATGCGGTGGAAAATGACAGGATTTACGATATACACGCGGACTTGATTACCCGTAGTGGCCCGAGACTTGCCGATGGTGCAAGAGCACTGGCTGAAGCGGTTTATCCGGAGCTTTTTGATGAATAATGCCATCAAATATTCGGTCGCTGTTGCGCTTCTCATCAGCGCAACACTCATCGCCATTTCCATTGGAACTGTTTCCGTGCCGATTATCGATATCGTGAAAATCATCGGTCGGGAAGGTTTGCACTTACCGATTGGATACGACGTGGAGGAGAAATATATCAGCATCGTCTATGACATACGGTTGCCACGGGTGTTATTGGCAGGATTTGTCGGGGCATCCCTTGCAATCAGCGGGGCAGCCTTCCAAGGATTGCTGCGGAATCCATTGGCTGAACCGTATTTGCTTGGGGTGTCCTCCGGGGCTTCCCTCGGTGCAGTGGCGACGATATTTTTCGGTTTATCGCTTCCCGTCATCGGCAATTATACATTGCCGCTTTTCAGTATTTGCTGTGCGTTCCTCACGATGGTATTCGTCCTTTATTTTGCAAAGAAAATCGATCAGGCAATGCGTGTGGAGACGATCATTTTGACTGGAATCATTTTCAGTTCTTTTTTAGCTTCGTTCATTTCATTAATCATCGCCTTGACCGGTGACGAACTGCAGCAAATCATCGGTTGGTTGCTTGGAAGTGTATCGATGCGTGGCTGGCGTTATGTGGCGATCATCTTGCCGTTTTTCATCATCGGTTCGTTGTTGTTGATGGTGAACACGAAAGAATTGAATGCCATGTCCCTTGGAGAAGAACGGGCGCAACATTTAGGGGTGGATGTCGCAAGGAAAAGACTCTTGATTTTAATTGCCGGTTCGACGTTGACGGGAGCTGCTGTCGCCGTTTCCGGTATGATTGGGTTCGTCGGCCTGGTCATTCCCCATCTTGTAAGGAAACTTTGGGGGCCGGATCATGTCCATTTGCTTCCACTTTCCATGTTGATTGGCGCGGCGTTTTTAATCTTGACGGATTTAGTTTCCCGTACCGTCATTTCGCCACAAGTTTTGCCGGTCGGGGTCATTACAGCATTGATTGGCGCACCGGTGTTTGCGGTGATTCTGTTAAGACAAAAGCGGGAAAGTCGAGGTGAAGGCTGATGCTGGTCGTGGAAAATGTATCCGGTGGTTACAATGAAAAAGAAGTGGTGAAAGATATCAACTTCTCAGTAGAAGCCGGCGAATTTTTCGGAATCCTTGGGCCGAATGGTAGTGGAAAAACGACGTTGATCAAATTGATCAGCGGAATTCTGGACTTGAAAAAAGGTCATATTGAAATCGATGGCCGGTCAATAGCCACATACTCAAAAAAAGAATTGGCGAAAAAAGTCGCTGTTTTGCCGCAATTGAGTCCGCAAGTGTTTCCTTATACGGTGAAAGAAATGGTCTCTCTCGGCCGCTATGCCCATCATCAAGGCCTGTTTCGTACGTGGACGAAAGAAGATGAAGAAATCGTCCAGAAGGTGATGAAACAAACGAACATCATAGAATTCCAAAACAATTCCGTAATGGAACATTCAGGCGGGGAGCAGCAACGAATCTTCCTTGCCCAAGCTTTAGTTCAGCAGCCGAAAATCCTGCTACTGGATGAACCGACGAACCATCTCGACTTGGCTTATCAAAAGGAGTTGCTTGATTTACTTCGAAAAAACGCAAAGGAGGAAGGCTTGGCAGTTGTCGCCATTTTGCACGATTTGAACCTCGCAAGCCTCTACTGCGACCGGTTGTTGTTGTTGGAAAATGGACGGATTCGCATGCTGGAACATCCGGATACCGTATTGACTGAGGAATTGATCAACCGTGTTTATGCGACAGAAGTGGTTAAACAGCCCCACTCGAAAATTGCAAAACCACAGCTCCATCTCATGCCAAGTAAAAAAAGTGAACTAACGGAAAAACGATTGACGATTGATGAAACTTGTCTTTCCGTCTATCAGGAACAAATCGTCGTGGAATCGACTATCCCTTTAAAAACAGTGTCTTCAGCTGTGACGGGAGCGGGTACAGGATGGTATCGGTATTTTGTCAATCGCCGGGTCGATGAAACCTATCATTGTTTGGACCATCGGAAAGAAATGCAGGATTATTTGGAGGCTCATGGTTTTCCGACAAATCAAACCGTCGGCATGATGACGGCGGTGGAATTGGCGGACGTAAGCTATGGTCTTCATCCAGGAGATGGTTTTTCCGTTTTCGTCGTCGTGACTGCGGGGGTGGGAAATGCGGTTGACGGCACTCGTTCTGAAGTTTATTACGGTCCTGTGGTTAGCGGAACGATCAATACATGGATTTTCGTCAATGGGCATGTATCTGAGGAAGCCTTCATCCAGTCCATCATCACGGCAACGGAAGCGAAGGCCCAAGTTTTACGGGATTTGGATATTAAAGATCGGGAAACAGGCACGATAGCGACCGGGACGCCGACCGACAGTATGTTAGTCGCCGCAACCCAGCAAGGGAAAAAACTCGATTATGCAGGGACGAAAACGGAATTAGGCACACTGATCGCTAAGGCCGTCTATCATGAAATGAAGCGAGCGATTTTAAATTATTTAAAGAGAAAGGACAGGGGTGATTAGGTTGCGGTTGTATACGAGAGCTGGTGATAAGGGGCAAACAGCTTTGATCGGCGGAAAAACAAGGAAAAATGACATCCGGGTTGAAGCTTACGGTTCCATTGATGAAACGAACTCATTCGTCGGCTTGGCCATTGCCCAACTCAATAAAAATCAACTGAAATTCCAGGATTTGCTTCAAGATTTGGAAAAAATCCAGCATGAATTGTTCGACATCGGAACCGAGCTTTCCAATGTTTCGAAAAAAGAACGTCCGTATGAGCTATCCGACGAAATGATAACGTATTTGGAAGAACGGATGGATGTATTGATTGAAGAGGCTCCTAATTTGGAGCGGTTCATCTTACCTGGTGGTTCTGAAGCGGCAGCCTCATTGCATGTTGCGAGAACCGTGGCAAGACGGGCAGAAAGGCAAATCGTTTCTCTATATGAACGGGAAGAAGACTTGAATCCCATTCCTTTGAAATATATGAATCGGCTTTCCGATTACTTCTTTGCGGCTGCCCGGATCGTCAATTTCCGCTTGAATGTGCCCGACGTGGAATATGTCCGCAGTGCGAAAGTTTTCCGGGGCAGCCATAAGAAAAACAATCCATCATTTTGAAAAACGCATTTCAACAGAATAGGAACATGAAGTGAAAATAAGCTTAGAAGATGAAGCATCATAATGAGAAATCCGAACAACCGTTGTTCGGATGATTATTTTGTAAATTATATATCTATCGCTGGTTGATGAGAAAAACAAGCGGGGCAAAACGAGTTTTCCAGACAGTTTTAAATAAATGGTTGAAAAATTTTATTTTTTGATTATAATGAAGAGAAGTTTTAAAAATTTCAGAATAGGAGATGAGTTGAGTTGAGCAGAGAAAGCGTAGTTGAGAAAGGGTATTTTGGAGAGTTTGGCGGAAGTTATGTTCCAGAAGAGTTGCAGCGGATTTTGGAACGGATTGGAGAAGCTTTTGAAAGGTACAAAGATGATCCTGCCTTTTTGGAAGAATACCGCTATTATCTGAAGGAATACGTCGGCAGGGAAAATCCGTTGACACTAGCGAAAAATTTGACGGAACAACTCGGCGGAGCGAAAATTTATTTGAAGCGGGAAGATTTGAACCATACTGGAGCACACAAAATCAATAATGTGCTGGGACAAATCCTTCTCGCGAAACGAATCGGCGCTAAACGGATCATTGCCGAAACAGGAGCCGGACAGCACGGGGTCGCCACTGCGACGGCTTGTGCGATGGTCGGGTTGCCTTGCACAATTTACATGGGGAAAAAGGATACGGAAAGACAACGGTTGAATGTGTTTCGTATGGAATTGCTGGGTGCTGAGGTCGTTTCCGTCGATAAGGGACGGGGACGGTTGAAAGAAGCCGTCGATGAAGCATTTCAAGACTTGGTGGAAAATCATGATTCAACCTTTTATTTGATTGGTTCTGCAGTTGGACCATACCCGTATCCGGAAATGGTGAAATATTTCCAGTCTGTCATCAGTGAAGAATCGAAACGGCAAATTTTGGAAAAGGAAGGGAAACTTCCGACAGCAGTCGTCGCCTGTATTGGTGGTGGCAGCAATGCAATCGGCGCGTTCAGTCACTATCTTGATGAACCTGATGTCCGCTTGATCGGTGTGGAACCGGCTGAAGCTGCTTCCATTTCTGAAGGGAGACCGGCAATCTTTCACGGTTATCGCTGTTTGACTTTGCTTGATGAAAACGGGGAAGC
>CALKWU010000136.1 GCA_938004015.1 uncultured Oceanobacillus sp. | reverse complement strand
CTCGTTCGTTTCCGCTAAAAAGATATTTGCGACTTTTCCTCTGGTATGCTATACTAACCCTCGATACAGACCGTTCCAGATAATGCGGGAAAAACAGAATAAAAACTAGAGCGGATCCTCTCTTATTCAGAGCCGGTGGAGGGACAGACCCGATGAAGCCCAGCAACCTCACATTCGTGAAAGGTGCTAACCTGATGCAAGGAATTCCTTGAACAATAAGAGTGAAAGGCTGTCCATTCCTTTCCTCATGATTGCGGGAAAGGATTTTTTAATTTATAATGCTTTGAATAATGAATTCAACTGGCAGGTTCCGTTCAATTTACATAAAGGAGAGAACTAGCCCTATGGTTCGAAATCGTCGTTTATTCACTTCAGAATCAGTAACGGAAGGTCATCCGGACAAAATGTCGGATCAAATATCCGATGCGATCCTCGATGAAATTTTGCAACACGATCCGGAAGCACGGGTCGCTTGTGAAACAGCCGTCACGACAGGAATGGTGTTCGTCGCTGGGGAAATTTCCACGAAAACGTATGTGGACATTCCTCAGGTTGTCAGACAAACAGTCGAAGAAATCGGTTATACTCGGGCTAAATACGGCTTTGATGCGGAAACTTGTGCAGTCATTACGGCCATCGATGAACAATCCCCGGACATTGCCAAAGGAGTCGACCAAGCGTTGGAAGCAAGACGCGGAGAATTGGATGAAGAGATTGTAGCGATTGGGGCAGGAGATCAAGGGTTGATGTTCGGTTATGCGACGAATGAAACCGAAGAATATATGCCGCTTCCGATCAATTTATCCCATAAATTGGCAAGGCGGTTGGCCGATGTTCGGAAAAATCGGGTCCTTGACTATTTGCGTCCAGACGGGAAGACACAAGTTACCGTCGAATATGATGAAAATGAACGTCCAGTGCGTGTCGATACAATCGTCATCTCAACGCAACATCATGAAGAAGTTTCCAATGAACAAATCGAAAAAGATATGATTGAACATGTCGTAAAAGCGGTTGTACCACAAAACTTGTTGGATGATGAAACGAAATATTTCATCAATCCATCGGGCCGCTTCGTCATCGGCGGGCCGAAAGGGGACGTAGGCTTGACCGGACGTAAAATCATCGTAGATACGTATGGTGGATATGCCCGTCACGGCGGGGGAGCATTCAGTGGAAAAGATCCGACAAAAGTCGATCGTTCCGGAGCTTATGCGGCTAGGTATGTGGCAAAACATATCGTAGCGGCAGGTTTAGCCGAAAAATGTGAAGTCCAATTGGCTTATGCAATAGGTGTCGCGGAGCCTGTCTCAATCAGCATCGATACATTTGGTACAGGCACCCACCGTGAAGAAGAACTTGTGAAAGCGGTACGGAAATTATTCGATCTCCGCCCAGCAGGAATCATCCGGATGCTCGATTTACGCAAACCGATTTATAAGCATACAGCAGCCTATGGTCACTTTGGGCGTACTGATATCGTTTTCCCTTGGGAACGATTGGATAAAGTGGAAGAGTTGCAAAAATTGGTCAATGGTGAATAAAAAGAGGCTGACACGTTCAGCCTCTTTTTCGATATGTAGTCATGTTCTTCCGAGATTCGTCTGTTCTTTATAATATCTTCCTTTTTCCACGTAGGATTTCCTCACTCTCTCCATTTCTGCGTAATCTTCCTCCGTAAGCTCCCGGGCGAATTTTGCGGGACTTCCCATGTATAATGTATGTGGAGGGACTCTTTTGCCAGGTGGGACAAGACTACCAGCCGCGACAAAAGCATTTTCCCCGATTTCCGCTCCATCGAGAATAATCGCCCCCATGCCGATCAATGCGTTTTTCCTGACGATGGCGGAATGTAATGTGACTCGGTGACCGATCGTTACGTCATCTTCAATGATGAGCGGCATGTTTGGGCTTTGATGCAATAAAGATAAATCTTGGATGTTGACTCGTTTCCCGATCCGTGTCGGAGCGACATCCCCACGGATGACGGTATGGAACCAGACGCTTGAATCTTCATCAATCGTCACATCACCATTGATGACGGCATTTTTGGCGATGAAGACGGAATCGTGGATTTTCGGATAAATTCCTTTATAATGATCGATCATCTTTGACACTCCTTTTATTTATCCATGAATTGTCGATAATATAACATAGTATATCAAATAGAATGAAGGCGTGTGGAGGTTGACAGATGCATTTACCGAATACAGCAATCGGATTGTTACAAGTAGTTTTTCAAAGACTATTTCCAATCATTGATGCGGAACTTTTCCGATGGCAAAAGAAAGCAGAAGCAATTCCTGATGCTGAACTGCGAAGACAGGCATTAGCGAGTATTTCTGCAAAAAAATTCCATTGTCAAGGAGGCGGTGTTTTTGCACTTCTTGCAGGAAAGCGATATAAAGAGGCGGTCCGTTTCATCGTCGCCTATCAAACGATCAGCGACTACTTGGATAACCTATGTGACCGCAGCACATCGCTGGATCCGGATGATTTCCGGCTGTTGCATGATGCGATGCGTGACGCACTACGCCCCGATCAACCATTGAAAAACTATTATGCCAATCGATCGGAACAAAATGATGGCGGGTATCTCCACGAACTTGTCCGGACATGCCAAGAAGTTCTACAAGCTGCATCCGGTTATGACTTCGCCAAACATCATTTATTGGAATTGGAAAGTTTATATGCGGACTTACAAGTGCATAAACATGTGAAGAAGGAAGAAAGGGTGCCGCGGCTCACCTGTTGGTATAGAGAACAGCGGGAAAAGGCGCTCGGTTTAAGTTGGTATGAATTCGCTGCAGCGAGCGGCTCGACTTTGGGGATTTTTTGTCTCGTCGCTTACATGTTGGCCGGTAAATTGACACCGGCACTTGCCGAAAAAATCATATACAGTTATTTTCCTTATATCCAAGGCCTACATATTTTGCTCGACTATTATATCGATCAAAATGAAGATGAAATCGAGGAAGATTTGAATTTTTGCAGTTATTACCGGGACGATGTCCAGTTACTTGAAAGGTTGAAGTTTTTTCTCATTTTAGCGGAAGAACGGGTCCGGAGTTTACCGGATGCGATGTTTCATCGTTTTATCCCCAAGGGACTTGTTGCTCTCTATTTAAGTGATGAAAAAGTTGCTACAGTGGAAGAAACTGCTCATGTGAAAAAATCATTGTTGAAAACGAGTGGGATGGCAGGAAAATTCCTTCATTACAACATCCGGATGTATTATAGGATCGGCACATTGTAGTGAAAGATGAACGCCCTACAAAAGAAAGGATGAACTGGATGGCTGAAGTAAAAATGAAAGAAAACGATCGTGATGTAATGGAATTCATCGAAGCGGTGGAACATTCGAAACGTCGGGAGGATGCGTATCGGCTTCTGGAAATTTTCACGAAAGTAACCGGAAAACAGCCGAAAATGTGGGGGACAAGCATTATCGGGTTTGGATCGTACCATTATAAATATGAATCGGGCCATGAAGGCGATGCTCCAGTCGTCGCATTTTCTCCACGCAAAGCAAGACATAGCTTGTATTTATTGATGGAAGGGGAAAAACGGGACGAACTGCTGAAAGGTTTTGGAAAGCATAAAACGAGTAAAGCTTGCATTTATGTAAACGAACTCGAGGACATCAACATAGAAGTGTTGGAAGAGTTGATATTAGAAACCGTAAAATTTGTGGAAGAACGCTATGGGACAAAAAGGGACAGACCCTGATTGTCCCACTTTTCTCATCATCGTTTTTCAATGGCGATGATAAATGGCGGATCGTTTTTCTGATTGATGAAGCGATATTGTAATACATGATACGCTTTTTGGTCGAGTTTTGTGACATACTCCAAGAGCGCATCTTTTTCTTCTTTTCCGCCTTCATGGCCATGATAGACGACGAGGACAAGTAGACCACTTTGTTTCAATCTGTTTAATATTTTCTCGACAGCAGGTATCGTGGATGAACTGTTGGTGATCACTTTTTTATCGCTGCGGGGCAAATAACCGAGATTGAAGATGGCGGCACCGATTTGCTCTGTTTCTTGGACATATTCGTCAACGAACTCATGACTCCTTTGGATGAGGGTGACATTGTCCAAACCAGCTTTTTCCAAACGGGATTGGGTCATGCGGATGGCTTGTTCTTGAATATCAAAAGCGAGGACTTTCCCCCGCGGCCCGACGAGTTCAGCGAGCAAAAGTGTGTCGTTTCCATTACCGCAAGTCGCATCGACGGCCAGTTCCCCTTTTTGCAACGAATTTTTCATCAATTGGTGAGCATATTGTAAGACATTCATCAACATCTATCGTCATCCTTTCCAATCTTAAGAATAGTGCATTTGGCTTTTCTTGACAATAATTAGGGAATTCATTATAATTCGATGTAATCATACGACAAAAACGATGCGTAGGAATAGTAACAAATACGGTCATGCCCAGAGAGGCAGCGGTTGGTGCAAGCTGTCCATGTCGTGTTTATGAACTCGCCTACAAGTTGCAAAGACGAATGTCGAGTAGCCTTTGCCGTAGTTCTGCGTTAAAGATGAAAGTGAGCGTGTTTTGCGCTAATTTGGGTGGTACCGCGGGAATCAAAGCCTCTCGTCCCTGTTTAGGGATGAGTGGCTTTTTTATTCATCATAGGAAGTCGTTAGAAGGAGGGTTATGCCATGAGTTATGACCATTCAAAAATTGAAAAGAAGTGGCAGGAATATTGGGAAGAAAATAAAACGTTCAAAACCGACACGTACGCCGACAAGAAAAAATTCTACGCATTGGATATGTTTCCGTATCCATCGGGTTCCGGGCTTCATGTCGGGCACCCGGAAGGTTACACCGCAACAGATATCATTTCCCGGATGAAACGGATGCAAGGGTATGAAGTGCTCCATCCGATGGGGTGGGACGCATTCGGTCTCCCGGCGGAACAATATGCCCTTGATACAGGAAACAGTCCAGCGGAATTCACGCAAAAAAACATCCAGACATTCAAACGGCAAATCAAGGAGCTCGGTTTTTCCTATGATTGGGACAGGGAAATCGATACGACGGATCCGGAATATTACAAATGGACCCAATGGATTTTCATTAAATTGTTTGAAAAAGGGCTAGCTTATGTCGATGAAGTGCCGGTCAACTGGTGTCCAGCTTTAGGAACAGTGCTTGCCAACGAAGAAGTGATCGACGGTAAAAGTGAGCGCGGCGGTCATCCGGTCATCCGTAAGCCGATGAAACAATGGATGCTCCGAATCACTGCTTATGCCGACCGTCTGCTTGAGGATTTGGAAGAGTTGGATTGGCCGGAAAGTCTGAAAGAAATGCAGCGGAACTGGATCGGACGTTCGGAAGGGGCGGAAGTGACCTTTACGATCGACGGCCATGACAAGGAATTCACTGTCTTCACGACCAGGCCGGACACATTGTTCGGAGCAACTTATGCAGTGCTTTCACCTGAGCATCCTTATGTTGACGAAATCACGACAAAAGAACAAAAAGCGGAAGTCGATGCTTATATTGAAGAAGTCCAGAAAAAATCCGATTTGGAACGCACCGATTTAGCGAAGGAAAAAACGGGTGTCTTTACCGGCGCTTATGCAGTTAACCCAGTCAACAATAAAAAAATTCCGATTTGGGTAGCGGACTATGTGTTGATGTCTTATGGAACAGGTGCGATCATGGCTGTTCCTGCCCATGACGAACGGGATTATGAGTTTGCCGAAAAGTTTGATTTACCGATTGTGGAAGTCGTTAGTGGCGGGGATATTTCAAAAGAAGCTTACATCGGTGACGGTCCGCATGTGAACTCTGATTTCCTTGATGGCCTTCATAATGAAGAAGCGATCAAAAAAATGATCGAATGGCTCGAGGAAAACGGAAAAGGGAAAAAGAAAGTCACCTATAAACTCCGTGATTGGTTGTTTGCAAGACAACGATACTGGGGGGAGCCGATTCCAATCATCCATTGGGAAGACGGGACGATGACGACGGTTCCGGAAGATGAGCTTCCACTGGAGCTCCCGGTCATCGATGAAATCAAACCAAGCGGAACAGGCGAGTCGCCTCTAGCTAACGCAGAAGATTGGGTGAATGTCGTCGATCCGGAAACAGGTATGAAAGGCCGTCGAGAAACGGATACGATGCCGCAATGGGCGGGAAGCAGCTGGTATTATTTACGTTTCATCGATCCGGATAATCCGGATAAATTGGCCGACCCGGAAGCACTGAAAAAATGGTTGCCGGTCGATTTATACATCGGTGGTGCGGAACACGCCGTCCTTCATTTGCTTTACGCAAGATTCTGGCACAAGTTTTTATACGATATCGGCGTTGTGCCGACGAAGGAACCGTTCCAAAAGCTGTTCAACCAAGGGATGATCCTCGGTGAAGGCAATGAAAAAATGAGCAAGTCGAAAGGGAACGTGGTGAACCCGGATGACATCGTACGTTCCCATGGCGCCGACACATTACGTCTTTACGAAATGTTCATGGGACCACTTGATGCGGATGTCGCATGGTCGACGGATGGTTTGGATGGTGCCCGCCGTTTCCTCGATCGGGTATGGCGGTTGTATGTCGATAAAGACGGCAACTTGTCGGACAAAATCACCGATGAACCGAATGAAAAACTGGATAAAGTGTACCATGAAACGGTGAAAAAAGTGACGGAGGATTTTGAAAACCTCCATTTCAACACAGCAATTTCCCAATTGATGGTATTCATCAATGAGTGTTATAAAGTCGATCAAATTCCGAAAGACTATGCGGAAGGTTTTGTAAAATTGTTATATCCAATCACACCGCATATTTGTGAGGAATTATGGGAAAAACTTGGTCATGACGATACGATCACTTATGAGCCATGGCCGGATTATGACGAGACCAAGTTGGTTGAAGATGAAGTGGAAATCGTCCTTCAAGTGATGGGGAAAGTTCGCTCCAAAGTGAACGTGCCTCGGGACATCACCAAAGAAGAAATGGAAAAAATCGCACTGGAAGATGAAAAGATTCAGCAATGGATAGAAGGAAAGACCGTACGTAAAGTGATTGTCGTACCGGGTAAATTGGTGAATATCGTCGCAAATTGAAGTGCAAAAAAATGGCAGGGACAAAATAATTGTCTCTGCCATTTTTTATCTGAAAATCTTCAAAGGGTTCGAATGCATGTATAGCTTACAGAAAATGACATATTCTAAAGGTGACATCGACAATGAAATGAGGAGTAAAAATGCGGCTTACGTTTTGCTTTAGTATTGTCACATTAATGATTTTGTTTGCATATCCTGCAGGGGCAAGTGAAAATGAGGTGAACTTACTTGCGACTTATGAAGGGGATGTGACCGGCTCCGGGGACTTGCAAACCATTGAATTGTATGGTATTCTGTTTGACCTGGACTCCGCTTACTATCGAGATATTTATGCCATCATCCGTTCTGATTCTGATGAATGGCGTATTGATTATCAAGGCGGATATGATCCGGAAATCCAATTGATCGACCTCAACCATGATGGGGTTCTGGATATCTTCTATCAAAGTCCGACCGGAGGAAGCGGTGGTTTATACACTTCCCGTTTAGATACGGTTGCCGGTGGCGAGTTGACTGAAATACTTTTACCGGAACAATCGTATGTTCAAGGACATTTTGAAGATGGGTTCCAAGCAATAATTGAAATCGCACCGAATACAAAACCAATTGTGATGAATGTGGAAGATCGGAAAAAAGATTATATCCGCTTGGGGATTTTTGATGAAAAAGGTAAACTTCTTGAAAAGACACCCTTGATTATCGATCCGATTGCATTTTTTGAACCTGTACAAATCAGTGAGCGTAAAGGCTACGGTTTAAAAAGTTACAAACAAATCAGCGGTGCATACCATGCTGATCAGCTCGGAGTGTTGGAAACACTTTGGTATTATGAGGATGGGCGTTGGGTCATTTTGCAAACTGAATGGAAAGAATCAGGAAAATATGATGCCAGTTTGTTCTATTGATAATAGCCCGAAACGAAAGGTAAAAAATATGTAAAACATTTATTGACAAATTGTAAATCGGGTGTTATGATAATAGTCCAAGTTAATTCCAGCTTGTTTAGTTGGGACAAACTTGGAAATACGGACTTGTCTTCGGATAAGACGTATATTGCTCTTTGAAAACTGAACAAAACAACCTGAACGGATGTCAGAAGTCTGACGCCGGAGGTCAGATGGCCGAGGGCAGAAGACGGTTTTGACATCAACTTAATTCAAGCTAAGAAAATGCAGATGACTTT
>CALKWU010000135.1 GCA_938004015.1 uncultured Oceanobacillus sp. | reverse complement strand
AAGGAAACCCCGACATTTTCCGCCTTGACGACGGTGCGGTCCTTCACATCAGCTTCCGTTTTTTTCAATTCGAGGCTCTGTTTCCTTTTTTTCGGTGGAGGAACCGTTACCCGGTACTTGGCGATGACTTCTTTCGGATCGCCGTCTTCCCGTACTTTTCCTTTGTCGATCCAAATGAGGCGATCACAGTTCCTTTGTGCAAAACGGAGACTATGGGTGACGATGATCACCATTTTCGCCTGCTGGACGAGTTCTTTCATTTTTTCCGCCGCTTTTCTGCTGAAACGGGCATCCCCGGTGTTCAGCGCTTCATCCAAAATGAGTACTTCCGGTTCCAAATGGCTCGCCACGCTGAAACCGAGCCGGGCTTTCATCCCGCTCGAATAATATTTCATCGGTTGGTCGATGAACTCGCCGATATCAGCAAATTCTTTGATATCTTCTATATACTTGTCGATAAGATCTTTATCGATGCCGAGCATCATCCCGTTCAAATAAATGTTTTCTCTTCCGGTCAACTCTTTATTGAAGCCCATTCCGAACGAGAAGAGGGCCGTCACTTTCCCGTTGACATGCATCGTCCCTTTATCTTGCCTCAGTATTCCGGCTATGATTTTGCTTAGGGTCGTTTTCCCGGCACCATTTCTGCCGATGATGCCGAGGATTTCCCCTTGAAAGCCGGTGAAGTCAATTTCGGTAAGCGGCCAGACTTTTTCATTCTTCTTCTTTTTCATTTCGCCTTTCAGCATCCGGAAAGCACGGGATTTCAAGTCATCGCGATAGGAACCGTCCTCAAAATACACACCGACATCCTGTGCGACGATGACTTTTTCCCGATTTTCTTCCGTATGCTGTTCGTTTTGCTTTTGCATATCCAGTCCCTCATTTATGAGCTTTCTTACAAAGCTTTAATTATTTTATGTTCGTTCTTACTGTAGTAATTCAACATGTAAATGATGACGACAATGGAAATGACGAAGAGCACCCCAAGCGCAACCAGATCAGGTGCTTGGTGATGCATAAGTATATCCCGATAAGATTCGACCAAAATAGCTACTGGGTTATATTCAATAAACGGAACAAGCCAATCCGGCACTTTTCCGCTTCGGAGTAATCGTCCACCTTCCCAAATGATTGGAGAAGCGTAGAAAAAGATTCGTGTAATATATGTCATTAAATTTTCAATATCTCGGACAAAAATCGTAATGTAGCCAAGGACTAAGCCTAGTGCGATATGTGCTGTCAACTGGATCACGATGATCAGCGGCAAGTAAAACACATGGACAGTCGGTATGACCCCGTAGATGATCAAGAAAATTGCGATAACAATCAACCCGAACATAAAGTTGAATAATTGGGTCAATGTAAATGACAATGGAAAAATCGCTTTCGGTAATGCCACTTGATTGACGATTGAACTGTAACGCAAAATCGATCTCGACGATGCGTTGATTGTCGTACTGATCCAACGCCAAGCAACGAGTCCAATCACGAGGAAGAGTGGGTAATTTTCCCCTCCCCGCTCTAGTACGATAACGACTAAAAAGTAATAAACCAATACGTTGAGCAGTGGATCCAATAACCACCAAAAATATCCTAAATAACTGTTCCGATGTTCTGCTTTCAGCCCGGATTTCACTAAATAATAGAGTAAATCCTTGCGTTTCAGCATTTCCTTCAAATAACTTTTCATAAAATAATGACACCGCCTAAATGAATGGAAGATTTATTGTTGAATCCTCCATTTGATCATATCTCTAATCGAAAGGATGGCGTAATGGGCAAAATACCAAATGCTTTTCAACAAACTTTGTTTTTCGATTTTCCGGAAGACATACCAATTCCGTTTCGCCGCTTTCCATTTGTTGCTGGAAATGGAATTGTCGACGAGCCGGTATTCGGCCAACACTTCCGGAAGCCCGTACGCCAAAAATCCTTTCTTCGTAATCGTAAGCCAATAGACATAGTCTTGTCGTGTCCGGATATTGACCATTTTCAAGTGACCGATTTTATCCCGGTCGAGCATGACGGTCAAACAGCCGATCACACAGCGTTTCATCAAATCATCATATCCTACGACCTCAGGCGTATTGCTGAGCGCCCGTGTCCGTGTGCCGTCTTCCAGCATGCGGACATAGGTCGTGAAAGAAAATGCAATATCTTTTTCTTGCATGAATCTCAATTGTTTTTCAAGCTTTTCCGGCAACCAACGATCGTCGCTGTCCAGAAAAGCGATGTATCTGCCTTTTGCATGTTCCATCGCCGTATTGCGGGCGACTGCGGAACCGCTGTTTTTTTCCAATCGATACAGTTTAATGCGCGGATCTTTCTTTCTATATTCTTCCACAATCCGCACCGTCCCATCCGTCGAACAGTCATCGACAATGACCATCTCCCAATTCGCATATGTTTGTTTCTGGACGGATTCAATCGCTTCGCCGATGAATCGTTCTGCATTATAAGCGGGAGTGATGACGGATATGAGTGGTTTGTTTTCCTCCATTTACCTATCCATTCCTTCTTGTTTTTTTTCCATATGAAGCAATTTGCGATACCAATCAATCAATTTTTTCTCTTCGGTTTTCCAATTCAATTCTTCCAATACTGCCTTTTTTCCGTTTTCTCCCATTCTTTTCGCTTCTTCCGGATTATGTTGCAAAAACAGAATCGCTTCTTTAATGGCTTCGTCGTCATTCGGATCGACGGCAATTCCGCATTCATATGTTTCCACGAATTTTTTCCACACCGGAAAATCGGAGCAGACGATCGGAAGCCCGGCATTCATATATTCAAAGAACTTCGTCAGTTCTTTTCTCATATAGTGCTCGGTCGGAGGAAATAAAGCGATTCCGGCGAGCCAGTTCGTTTCCAAGTAACGTTCTTCGATGACTTCCTTTTCCACGAACCGGTCGATTCCTTCAAACTTCAAACGGTCTTTGGCCTCTCCTGCTTCTGCGTACATCTTTTCCGCCAATTCCTGCGGGCATTTTCCGACAAAATGCACTTCAATATCGGGAAGGATTGTCGGAAGTTTCGCATGCTCCATCGCCCCGCGGACGAGGGAAACATTTCCCGTGTAAAGCAGTTTGTTCTCCGTTTTCCCTTTCCGTTCATGATTCATGAACCGTTCATTCACGGTCGGGTAGTTCAAAATATGGACCCCAATCGGATAACGTTCAATATAATATTTTTCCGCAAGACATAGTTCCATATGCTTCGTCAAGAATCGTTCCAGCACGTCATAAAGCGCTGCAATGATCTTTTTCACCGGTTCAGGCAAATAATCTTTTTGCAAAATGCTTGTGATATAGTCTTCATGGATGTCGTAAATGACGACATTGTTTTTGTTTTTCAAAAGCCAGCCAACGGGCAACAATTCCGGATCATGGAAGTGGTACACATCAGCTTTCATATATTTCGCTTTTTTATACGCTTCATAGACGCCGAGGGTCATCCGTTGCAACCGGCTCGCATATTTTTTCAACGGGATATGCCGAATCGGTTTTTCATAGTATTTCTCTTCGTCATCGTCACTTGTCTGGGCGATAAGAGTGACATCAAAGCCTGCATTTTTCAGCGATTGGCATTCTTTATGATAAATCCGTGGATCATACGGATGATGCACGGTCGTCAAATGAACGACACGTTTGGGAGTGGCCATTCTCTTCAACTCCTATTTGTTAGTCAATGTTTCATGGAATACTTTTTCATATTGTTTGACGATGGCCGAAGCTTGGAACGATTCAACCCGTTCAAGGCCATTGGAAATGACTTCTTCCCGTTTCTCAGTGGGCCACGTCAATGTTTTCACGATTTCCTCGGCAATTTGCGCTGAATCCCCAATGTTACATAATACCCCAAATTCCCCATTTTTCAATACTTCCACCGCTCCGGGTTCGGCCTTTGTCGAGATGACAGGCACACCGACAGCCAAGGCTTCGGCTAGCACATGTCCGAATCCCTCGCGCTTTGAGGTGAGGACGAACAGATCCGCCTTGGAGAAATAAATGTATGGGTTTTGTTGAAAGCCGAGAAAATGGACACGGTCGGCGATTCCGAGCTTTTCGGCCAATGTTTTCAATTCCGTTTCCAATTCCCCTTCCCCGAGAATGACGAGTCGGGCAGGGATCGTTTCTGAAGCTTCTGCAAAAGCTTGAATCAACGTCTTCTGGTCTTTATCAGCCACTAGTCTTCCCGCCGTCATGATGATTTTTTCATGTCCGGAAAAAAGCGCTTCATGATTTTCGTCGATTGCACCTGTTTCGATACTTTTGGCGATATGTTCCGTATCGACCGGATTGTAAATGACTTCGATTTTTTCAGCCGGCACGCGGTAACGGCGGACCACATTTTCTTTGACGCCATAAGATAAGGCGACGACACGGGCTGCAAGTTTATAAAGGATGCCGTAAAGCCGCAGTTTGAAATCGGCTTTTTTCGTTCCGCCCAAATAAGCCGCTTCCCGTACGATATTTTTTGCTCCGGTAAATGAAAAGAGATTCCCGAGTATCGCAATTGTGTTGTAGTTGGGAATCGTACTGAACACGATATCTGCTTTTTCTTCTCGGATCACTTTCGCCAACGGAAATATCGCCGAGCGGAGTCGTTTCGTCGGTAGTTTGATGAATGTCACATCTTCAGCAACGTTCGCTTCATAATCCCCGTTGTAATTTAATGTCACGAGTATCGGCGTGAAGGTGGAGCGATCCAAACCGTTGACGATATTCAAAATCGTGCGCGCCGCTCCACCCCCGCCCATTTCATATATAAAAAACAAAATCCGTTTTTTCTTCACGAACGTTCCATCCTTTTTATCAAGTCCTTGTCCATTAAAAGTCGAGGACATTCCGATTCCATGTCGCAAACAATAGATATACATAGGAATTATACCATAGCCTCTACTATTAGAAAATGTCAGCTTCTTAAAAATTGATTTTCATATGACGGGTGGAATCTTTTTTTGTGCATATAATGTTTTTTCCTTTTCCTTTGCTTCTATATATTTTATCATAATAAGAATAGGCGACCAATTTCTACAGACAAAATTGCAATCAGGATGTGAAAAATGTATAATGATGTTGCTATTTCACGGGAGTTTTTCTCAAAAGAAGAGCAGCTTGATTTTTCTCGGAAAAAAGCGCTTGTGAAATATTGAGCATATGGTATACTGGAATGCAGAAGCAATATGTAAAATTTTATAATAAGGAAGGTACAGACCATGGGATTATTTGAAAAATTACAAGAAAAAAAGGAAAAAATTTCAGTCATTGGTTTAGGGTATGTAGGTCTTCCATTAGCTATCGAATTCGCCAAAAAATATGATGTCGTCGGCTATGACATCAACGAGGAAAAGTTGGACATGTATCGGAAAGGCGTCGACGTCACTGATGAAGTCGGCGATGAAGCAGTCAAGAATACGACGATGACCTTTACAAGCAATGAAAAAGATTTGCAATCGTGCAAGTTCCATGTCGTTGCCGTTCCAACGCCGATCAATCTTGATAAAACACCGAATTTGGATCCGGTGACGAGCGCGACGGAAACCGTTGCGAGAAACATGGCGAAAGGATCCATTGTCGTTTACGAATCAACCGTTTATCCGGGAACGACAGAAGAAATTTGTATTCCGATTTTAGAGGAAGTTTCCGGAATGAAATGCGGGGAAGGTTTTAAAGTCGGTTACTCACCGGAGCGGATCAATCCGGGCGACAAAGTGAATACATTGACGAAAATCACGAAAGTCGTCTCCGGTTGTGATGAAGAAGCATTGAAGGAAATTTCCGCCGTTTATGATTCGATTATTGAAGCAGGTGTGTTTGAAGCCGAATCGATTAAAGTCGCAGAAGCCGCCAAAGTCATTGAAAATTCACAACGCGACATCAACATCGCTTTCATGAATGAATTGTCCATGGTGTTCAACCGGATGGACATTGATACGAAGGCCGTTTTGGAAGCTGCGAGCACGAAATGGAATTTCTTGAAATTCACGCCTGGTCTTGTCGGCGGCCATTGTATCGGAGTAGATCCTTATTACTTCACGTATAAGGCGGAACAACTCGGCTATCATTCACAAATCATTTCTTCCGGGCGAAAAATCAATGATGACATGGGCAAATACGTCGGCGGTGAAGTGATCAAACAGATGATTAAAGCGAAAATGGACGTGGACGGTGCTCGGGTAGCCGTACTGGGACTTACATTCAAGGAAAATGTGGGCGACGTGCGCAATACGAAAGTCATCGATGTCATTGAAGAATTGAAAGAATATGGAGTCGACCCGATCGTTTATGATCCGCACGCCAATCCGGAAGAAGTGTTGCAAGAATTCGGTATCCGGTTGGCTGATATCGAAGAAGTGAAAGAAATGGATACGATTGTGTTCGCCGTACCGCATAAAGTGCTCCTTGAAAAGTATACATTGGATGAACTCAGCAAATTGTACAGGTCAGACAATAAAGTCTTGATCGACATCAAAAGCGTATTCGACCGTAAAGAAGCCGAGGCAAAAGGCTTCCGCTACTGGAGCCTATAATGGGACAAAATGGGACAGACCCGTTTTGTCCCATTTTTGTATGACGCCTGGGTCAAGTGGGCCATTTGGGGACAGACAACCATGACAATTTCAATTTCACCACGATACCACGATGGATGAAAATGAATGCCAATTATTAAAGAAAGGGTCATTTATCCTTTTTAATAGAGTGGATAATGACCCCTAGATTAGTATTGACTTTTTTAGATAGTAATTTTCAGGGTAGTCCTTTTTTGTCCCAGAAAAAAATGTCCTCACACCAGAATCAACTGAGTGAGGACGTTTTTTTATGGAATAAATGATAAAGAGGTCAATCTTGTGAGTTTTATCGAGGGTTTATTTTTCTTTCAGTAGGAAGATTTCTTTTTCCAACGTGTAGATTTTGTCGTACAAAAATTTTATGTCATTGGAGTGGTGCTCAATAATTGCATTGCTCATTTGTTTGACGAGGAGAGTCAGCTCTTCATCTAAATTATTGATGGTTTTTCTCAATTGACCGACTTCATTTTTAAGTTCAGCTTGACCCATCTCCAATTTGCTCTGACCCGATTTAAGAGAACTAACATCTGCCCTGAGTTTCAATTGGGCTTCCTTCAAATCACCAACTTCTTTTTTGAGTTCTGCTTGACCTGTTTCTAGTTTAGACTGTCCTGACTTAAGGG
>CALKWU010000134.1 GCA_938004015.1 uncultured Oceanobacillus sp. | reverse complement strand
ATGAAGAAACACTTGCAGCCTACCGGGAAAAACAAGAAAACTACGAGGAACAGAAAAAAGAATGGGCGAAGCTGAAAAACGAAAAAACACTGACCGCAGACGATGAGCAAGTGGAATTGGCGGCAAACATCGGGACGCCTGATGATATTGAAGGTGTCTTGAACAACGGCGGTGAAGCAGTCGGTTTATACCGGACGGAATTTTTATACATGGGTAAATCCGCTTTGCCTAGCGAGGACGAACAATACGAAGCATATAAAGAAGTTCTTGAGAAAATGGAAGGAAAACCTGTCGTCGTCCGTACACTGGATATCGGTGGCGATAAGGAACTGGATTATCTCGACTTACCGAAAGAGTTGAATCCGTTCCTCGGTTTCCGTGCCATCCGTTTTTGCTTGGAAAATGAACACGTATTCCGCCCGCAACTCCGTGCTTTGTTGAGGGCAAGTGTCCATGGTAATTTGAAGATCATGTTCCCGATGATTGCCACGCTGGAAGAATTCCGTCAAGCTAAAGCATTGCTGCTTGAGGAAAAAGAAGCGTTGCAAGCTGAAGGAATACCGGTATCGGACGACATCGAAGTCGGAATCATGGTGGAAATTCCATCAACAGCAGTCATTGCTAAGCAGTTTGCCAAAGAAGTCGATTTTTTCAGTATCGGTACGAACGACTTGATCCAATATACGATGGCTGCCGACCGGATGAATGAACAAGTGTCTTATTTATACCAACCATATCATCCGGCTATTTTGAACCTAGTCCACCACGTCATTGAAGCCGCCCATAGTGAAGGGAAATGGGTCGGCATGTGTGGGGAAATGGCAGGCGATCCGATTGCGATTCCGATTTTGCTCGGACTGGGACTCGATGAATTCAGCATGAGCGCCACATCGATCTTGCCGGCACGCAGCCAAATCCGCAACCTTTCGAAAAAGGAAATGGCTTCTTATACGGAACAATTGCTCAATATGGAAACTGCCGAAGAAGTCGTTGCCTTCATTAAAGAAAAAACGAATTTGTAAAATGATACGGGCCTCACAGGATATTCCTGATGAGACCCGTATTTTTGATGGATTCATTCGATGATCTCGAGCCATTCCTCGACCGGCGTCCTTTCTTTAAACACGGTTGTTTTTTGAGGATAGCCGATTTGCAGAACCGCATTGATTTTATGTTTTTCCGCATCCAAACCGACCTCTTTCATGAACACGTCATCATGCATATATGGCGTAATCGTCCATAACATTCCTACTTTATATTCCCACGCTGCCAACTGGGCGTTTTGGATGAACGCGGCGACCGACGAATACTCTTCTTCATTGCGGATCGGGTCTTCCGGTTTTTCATAATAGACTAACGCATGATGCGGAATATCGAGCAAAAAATTTGCAATCGCTTTCCTCGAACGGACTTCTTTCGGCGAATTTCCGTTTGAGAGCATCCCTAGCCGTATGTAGCTGTCGATGATCGCCTGCACGAACTTTTTCTTTCCATTCCTTTGATACAATTTGATCCGCCAAGCTTCCGTCATATAATGGGACGGAGCATAAGAACCATAAGTGAAAATTTCCTTTAAAACCGAAACATCGATTTCTTCTTTTTCAAATGCTACTGTGGAACGTCTTTCTTTAATTGTCCGTAAAATATCCATATCCACCTCTCCCATCCACCCCGATTATACAATTCCCTTCTCTCGACAACAAACAAAAAAAGTCCTGGGCGGTTATCGTCCAGGACTTTATCGAACATCACTTATTTTTTCAAATTGTAAAATGCAGATAGGCCGGCATATTCGCTTACGCCTGATAGCTCATCTTCAATACGGAGCAATTGATTGTATTTCGCAACACGGTCCGTACGGGATGGTGCACCTGTTTTGATTTGTCCCGCATTTGTCGCAACGGCAATGTCTGCAATCGTTGCATCTTCCGTTTCACCGGAGCGGTGGGAAATGACTGCTGTATAGCCGGCACGTTTCGCCATTTCAATTGCTTCAAATGTTTCCGTCAGTGTTCCGATTTGGTTCACTTTAATGAGAATAGAGTTGCCCACGCCTTTTTCAATACCTTGAGCAAGTTTTTCCGTATTCGTAACGAACAAGTCGTCTCCTACAAGTTGGACACGGTCGCCGATGCGGTCCGTTAGCAGTTTGAAACCGTCCCAATCGTCTTCGTCCAAACCGTCTTCAATCGAGATGATTGGATATTTGTTGATCATTTCTTCATACCAATCGACCATTTCTTCAGACGTGCGGACGACCCCTTCCCCTTTCAGATGGTATTTTCCATCTTCAAACATTTCGGAAGCAGCCACGTCCATCGCAAGCTTGATTTCTTCACCCGGTTTGTATCCAGCAGCTTCAATCGCTTCAATAATTGTTTGCAATGCTTCTTCGTTGGATGACAAGTTTGGAGCAAATCCACCTTCATCACCGACAGCAGTGTTCAACCCTTTATCGGAAAGCACTTTTTTCAATGCATGGAAAATTTCTGTACCGACACGCAATGCTTCTTTAAATGTCGGTGCAGCTACCGGCATGATCATGAATTCTTGGATGTCCACGTTGTTGTCCGCATGTTCTCCACCGTTCAAAATGTTCATCATCGGAACAGGCAGGACATTCGCATTGAATCCACCGAGATAATTATATAACGGCAAATTCAAATAGCTCGCAGCTGCATGGGCGGCAGCCATCGACACACCTAAAATCGCGTTGGCACCAAGTTTTCCTTTATTGTCCGTACCATCCAAATCGATCAAGATTCCGTCCAAAATATTTTGTCTTGTCACATCAAGACCGATCAATTCCCGAGCGATGATTTCATTCACGTTGTTTACCGCTTTTTCCACACCTTTGCCTAAATAACGGTTTTTGTCGCCGTCACGTAATTCGACCGCTTCATATTCACCGGTGGAAGCTCCACTTGGAACGAGTGCAGAGCCGAAGCCCCCGGATTCAGTAGTGATTTCAACTTCCACCGTAGGGTTTCCACGGGAGTCAAGTACTTCTCTTGCGTAAACGTCAGTAATGTAAGGCATTTTGAAATCTCTCCTTTGATATTTTCATTTTAGTTTTCTGGAATGATTAAAGATTCTCCGGTCATTTCTGCCGGTTTTTCAATTTCCAACAAATCCAATAAGGTCGGAGCCAAATCGGCGAGTATTCCGCCATCCCTTAGCGCACATCCGTTTTTCGTGACAATGACCGGCACCGGGTTGGTCGTATGCGCCGTCATCGGTTTCCCATCAAGGGTCACCACTTCGTCGGAATTACCGTGGTCTGCCGTAATGATGGCAGTTCCTCCGAGCTCGAGGATTTTGTCCACCACTTTTCCTAAACATTCGTCTACGGCTTCCACCGCTTTGATTGTCGGTTCAAGCTTTCCGGAATGACCCACCATATCAGGATTCGCGAAGTTCAAAATGATGGCGTTATGGTTTCCATCATCCAATTCTTTCAACAACGCATCCGTCACTTCGTAGGCACTCATTTCCGGTTTCAAATCATATGTCGGTACTTTAGGCGAATCGATGAGGATCCGCTTTTCTCCCGGAAACTCTTCATGTCTGCCTCCACTGATGAAATAAGTGACGTGCGGATATTTTTCCGTTTCAGCGATCCGCAGTTGTTTCAAGTCATGTTTTGACAACACTTCTCCAACCGTATTGACGAGATCCGTCGGGCCGAATGCAACGGAACATTCGATATCATCACTGTAATCCGTCAACGTTACGAAATAGATGTTTTGCGGGACAGCATCGCCACGGTCGAAGTCTTGGAAGTCACGATCCGTAAACGATAGCGACAGTTGAATCGCCCGATCAGGACGGAAATTATAGAAAATGATCGAGTCGCCGTCCTCCACCCGTCCGACTGGTTCACCGTTTTCATCGACTATGACGGATGGGATGACGAATTCATCGTAAACATCTTGTGCATAAGACGCATCGAGGACTTCTTCAGCCGTGCGATAGGTTTCGCCTTCACCATTGACAATCGCGTCATACGCTTTTTTCACTCGGTCCCAGCGGCGGTCCCGGTCCATGGCATAATAGCGTCCGGATACCGTCGCAATTTTCCCGATGCCAAGCTCTTTCATTTTCTCTTCCGTTTGCTGGATATATCCGCCGGCTGTTTGCGGACCAACGTCACGGCCGTCCAAAAACGCGTGGACATAAACATCTTCCAAGTCCTTGGATTTGGCCAATTCCAATAGAGCGAATAAATGGTCGATATGGCTATGGACGCCACCATCGGATAAAAGACCGAACAAATGAAGTGCTTTGCCATTCACTTTTGCATGTTCAATCGCTTTAAGAAAAGCTTCAATCTGATAGAAGTCCCCATCGCGGATTGCTAAGTTCACTCGGGTCAAACTTTGATAAACGATGCGACCTGCACCGATATTCAAATGGCCGACTTCGGAATTCCCCATTTGGCCTTCCGGAAGTCCGACCGCTTCCCCACTTGCAGTCAACTGTGTATGGGGAAACTCATTCCAATAGCGGTCAAAGTTCGGTGTATTCGCTTGTTTCACCGCATTTCCTTTCACTTCATCCCTTAAGGCAAAGCCATCCAGAATGATCAGTGCTGCTAATTTATCTTTACTCATTTGGCACCTGCCTCCACAAGAGATAGGAAGGAATCCGCTTCAAGACTCGCTCCGCCGACTAAAGCACCATCAATGTCGGACTGGGCCAACAACTCATCAATCGTTTCCGGTTTCACACTGCCGCCATATTGGATGACGACTTTTTCCGCTGTTGATTCTGAAGCAAGTTCTTTGATGACATTACGGATTTCCCGGCACACGTCATTCGCATCTTCACTGGATGCTGTTTTCCCTGTACCAATTGCCCAAATTGGCTCATAAGCGATGATCGTATTCGCAATTTCCTCTTCGGATAAACCTTGCAGCGCATCGGTCACTTGTTGACGGACCAATTCGACCGTTTCACCAGCTTCCCGTTGTTCCAAGCTTTCACCGACACAAATGATTGGTACTATACCATGGTCGTGGGCCGCTTTTGCCTTTTTGTTTACTGTCTCATCCGTTTCGGCAAAATATTCGCGTCGTTCCGAATGCCCGATGATGACGTGGGTGACTCCGATGTCTTTCAACATAACCGGGCTGACCTCACCGGTAAAAGCCCCGCTGTCTTCAAAGTGCAT
>CALKWU010000133.1 GCA_938004015.1 uncultured Oceanobacillus sp. | reverse complement strand
TTGTTGCAGGGATAAAACGCGTATCATCATTTTCCGCTTGAGACAGATGACGAATCGTTTAGATTCACCCTTAAATTATTTTCATCATCGGATATATTATGGAATTCAACAAGAGCTTGAGAAAAAACACCATTGAACAACATGATCTGGATCATTTCTTCGGGATACGTGCAACGGAAGAAAGCGACAATGAAAGGTTGAAAAATACACCAAAAGGAATCGATCCTTTGACATTGGAAAAAGTGAAAGAAATTATGCAGCATACAAATCATGGAATCACTGCGGAAAAACTGGGAGAACAAATCGGTGCTTCGCGAACGACCGCCCGCAGGTATTTGGAATTTTTGATTTCTGAAAAAGAAGTTGTTGCCGATTTGCAATACGGCACCATCGGCAGACCGGAAAGAATCTACTTTAAAATAGAAGCATAACTGTAAATCAAGTTTCCGGACTTGATTTTTTTGTTTTTACGATAAAAACTTCTTGAACAAAATGAACAAAATGAAAATTATGATTCTATTGTTTTTTATTTTGAAAACGTTTACATGTTCTGAAGGTTGTATTACATTGAATAAAAATATAAAAAGGAGGTTTTGCGATGAAGAAGTTTCTGTTTTTATTATCTATTATGTTCGTGCTTGTTATGAGTGCTTGTGGCGGGAATGGCGATGACGAAAGTATTGCAGCAGAGGATACGGACGCAGAAGAGACTGAAGCGGAAGAAACTGCTGCAACACCGGCTGACGAAGATGCATGGGAACCGGAAGAAGCCATTGAAATCGTTGCTCCCGCAGGTGCTGGAGGCGGTTGGGATACGACGGCAAGAATGGCCGCTCAAGTATTTTCAGAGGAAGGGATCATTGATCAAAACATAGGAGTTGTCAATAAAGAAGGTGGAGGGGGAGCGGTTGGCTGGTCCTATATTGCAGGTTTTGAAGGAAATCCACATAAACTGTTTGTCGCTTCACCTCCGATTCTTTTCATTCCACTAAATGGACAATCCGAGTACGGGCATGAAGATTTCACACCTATCGCAAATTTAATTGCCGATTATGCGGCTTTTGCAGTGCGGGCCGATGCGGAGTGGGACAGTATCAATGATTTGTTTGAAGAAATGAAAGAAGATCCGGATAGCATTACGATAGTTGGTGCTTCATCTCCTGGTAGTATGGATCACATGCAATTTGTACAAATAGCTAAAGCAGCAGGGGTTGACATCACAAAAATCCGCTATGTTTCTGCTCAAGATGGCGGTGGAATGACGCAATTATTGAATGGCAGTGTCGATGTTTATTCTACAGGTGTTGCTGAAACCGTTGAACAAGTACGGGCAGGAAATATTAAAGTGTTAGGTGTTTCATCAGAAGAGAGACTGGAAGGCGAAGTGTTGGAAGATTTCCCGACAATCAAAGAGCAAGGGATCGATGAAACTTTTGTGAATTGGCGGGGATTCTTCGGCCCACCTAATATGCCGGAAGAAGCTTTAGCCTATTATGAGGAGAAATTCAAAGAATTGAGCGACTCAGAGGCATTCGGTGAGATTCGTAATCAATTTGGCTGGAAAGAGATGTTTATGGGAAGTGAAGAATACAGTCAATTTCTCGATGAGCAAAAGGAAGTGCTTGGATCCTTGCTTGAAGAATTGGGCTTGGATGACTGACCTTTCTCAATGAAGTCGATGGCGCTTGCCATTGACTTCATTTCCAACTATTTTCTTTTTAAAAAAGGAGAATTTTTATGTTGAGAACCTTGAACCAAAAAATCAGTATCGTATTGTTCTTCATTGCAGTCCTATACTTGATTTTCGCTTATCAAATACCTTCATTTCCCTACACAGAAGTTGATGCAGATGTTGTTCCGAAATCATTAGGGTATTTATTGATATTTTTATCTCTTCTTCTCTTCTTTTCAAAAGATGAAGAATCCGAGGAGAAAAAAGAAGAACGGAAAATACCGAAAAAGGAAATTGGCATGCTTCTTGGAATAGGAGCTTTTATCTTACTGTATATCATGTTTTTGGAAGTTCTCGGTTTTGTGGTGACAACGGTGCTGTTCATTTATTTATGTTCATGGTTTTTAGGTTATAAAAATCATATCGTCAATGGAATTGTGTCAATACTGCTTCCGGTTGGGTTGTACTTTATGTTTACTGAATTTTTGAAAATCAGTTTACCTAGCGGCATATTGCCTTTCTAAGGAGGAAGTTCAATGGGATCATTGGAAGGGATCATCACGGGTTTTCAGACGGCCTTCAGCATAGAAGCAATCATTTTTGTGTTTTTAGGTGTGTTTGTCGGCACGATCATTGGAATACTTCCTGGACTTGGCCCAATCAGCGCAATAGCTGTCATGATTCCGATGACGTTTGGCATGGATCCGAGCCTTGCCTTAATTATGATGGCTGGAGTTTACTATGGAGCAATATTCGGCGGATCCACATCCTC
>CALKWU010000132.1 GCA_938004015.1 uncultured Oceanobacillus sp. | reverse complement strand
GAGCGGGTGTTGGAATATATTTCGGGAGAAGAAGGTTGACAGCGATGAAGAGACAGGATAGAAACAAACGGGCGATCAATTGGAAAAAGTGGTTTTTCTTTATTTTGGCAATGAATGTCGCCGGTATTTTGCTTTTTTCCAGTTTCATATTTTGGCCGGCGGAAGAGGTGGAAATTCCGACAAAACCGATTGTAGCGGAAGAAGAAAGCTCCGAATTCATCGTCCGGACAACGAAAGAAAACTTGAATGACTTGATCAATGCGTATATTGAGGAACTTACCGCCAACACCCGGCATAAATATTGGATCGATTTGGATGAAGATGTCCATTTGATTGGGGAACTCCCGGTGTTTTCCACGACGGTTCCCCTATCCATCCATTTCGAGCCTTTCGTTTCAGAAAACGGGGACATCATTTTGAAACAACGGTCGATTTCCCTCGGATTGTTGGAGTTGCCGAATAAAAAAATCATGGAATACCTCGCCCGTTATTTGCCGATGCCGGAATGGGCCATCGTCAATCCGGATGAAGAAGAAGTGTATATTGCGGTGACTCAAATGGACATCCGCAGCAATTTTCAGATTGCCGTCGATACGATCGACTTGGAAGCGAACAATCTCGCTTTCCGCATCCGTGTACCTTTTGAATCGCTCGTCATCGACAACTTCGATATGCTCCAATAAAAAATGGGCCAAATAGGGACTGTCTCTGTTTGGCCCAAAGTGGGTCAAACGGGGTCTGTCCCTGTTTGGCCCGTTTCTGGTTTGAGGCGTTTGGCGATGATGCCGTGTTTTGGTGAAAACAGAAAACTGATCAAGAAGATGATGCCGGTGGCAAAGGCCATGGAACCGGAGATGGAAGTGTCGATCCAGGCTGCGACGTAATAACCGATGACAGCGGAAAGAACTCCGAATGCTCCGCTGAGGACGAGCATCACCACCAGTTTATCTGTCCATAAATAACTGGAGGCAGCTGGCGTAATGAGCATAGCGACAACCATGATCGCTCCAACGGCGTCAAAGGAGGCGACCGTCGTCACCGAGACGAGTCCCATAAACAAATAATGCATGAAAAGCACCGGTATACCTAGGCTTGCCGCCAACGCCGGATCGAAAGATGTGATTTTCCATTCTTTATAAAATGTGACGATGAAAAAGAGCACGACCAATAATACTAAAATGAGCAGTGCCGTCGCTTGCGGAATTTCACCTATCCATGGCACCGTAATCGTATGGAAAGGGATGAATGTGATTTCCCCCATCAGTGCATGCTGAACGTCCAAATGCGCATTTCCGATGGAAGTTGCAATCAAAATGACACCTATCGCAAACAATGTCGTGAACACAATTCCGATGGAAGCATCATGTTGCACATCCAAAGAATGCAACCATTGCACTAAAAACGCAGTCACTATCCCTGCCAAAATCCCACCAATGAGCATAGGTGTTCCGCCTACTTCTCTTGTCACGATGAACGCCAATACAATCCCGAGCAAAACCGTATGACTGATTGCATCAGCCATCATCGCCGTTTTCCGCAAAATGAGGAAAACCCCGATGATACCGCAGGAAAGGCCGACCAACGCCGCCGTCAATATAATCCACGCTGTATAGCTCATACGTTTCCACCTTCCTGTTCCATCAGCTTCAACTGTTGTTTTTGCTGGAATTTATATTGTACATAATTGACGAACAGTCCTTTTTCTTTTCCGAACAAGAAGGAAAGGACAAAGAATCCGGCTCCGACCACTACGATGAACGGCCCGGTCGGGAGCCCGTTTTTCATCGTACTGACCAATGTGCCGAGCACCCCTGACAATCCGCCGATCAGTGCAGAAAGCAGAATCATCCAATGAAAAGACTGTGTCCAATAACGTGCACTGACAGCCGGGATGATCAGTAACGCCGCCATCAAAATGACACCGACTGCTTGAATGCCGATGACGATCGCCATCACAAGCACGACCGAGTACAATGTGTTCATCCTTTGAATGGAAATACCAAGCCCTTGGGCGAACTCTTTATCGAAAAGAAAGATTTTCCATTCTTTGAAACTGATGAAAACGATGAACAAGACAACGAGCGCCAAAATGAGCATTGTGATGACGTCGGAACGGACCATCGCTGCTGCTTGCCCGTAAATGAAGTTATCCAGCCCACTTTGATTGCCACCGGGCAAACGGTTGGCAATCGCCAAAAGCATAATTCCGAATCCGTAAAATACAGCGAGCACCATTCCCATTGCAGAATCTTCGGTAATCCTTGAGGATGTCGTCACCCATTGGATGAAAAGCGCACCGATGAGCGCCGTGATTCCCGCACCGATGACGAGGACTAACAAATTTTTTTCACCCCAAAGCAAGAAAGCGATGACGACCCCTGGCAGTGCGGCATGGGACAGAGCATCACTCATCAAGTTTTGTCGTTTCCAATAGGCGATGCAACCGATCGTACCAGCTGCAACACCTAATGTCATCGTGCTCAACAGCACCCATAATGTATTGCTACTCGACAATATGGAAAGCATGTTCCCGTTTCTCTCCCATCCAGCGCATATTTCCTCCATAGGTTTCTGCAATATTTTCCATCGTAAATACATCTTCCGTTTTCCCATGATTGATAATGGTTCGATTCAGCAATAGGACATGGTCGAAATAATCTTCCACGGTCTGCAAGTCATGATGGACGACGAGTACGGTCTTCCCTTTCGCTTTCAATTCTTTCAAAATCGTCATAATCGCCCGTTCCGTCGCAGCATCCACTCCGGCAAGCGGTTCATCCATAAAATACATATCTGCATCTTGCACGAGCGCCCTTGCTAAAAAGACCCGTTGTTGCTGACCGCCGGACAATTGGCTGATTTGCCGATCGGCATAATCCCCCATCCCCATTTTCTCAAGGGCTTCATAAGCTTTTTGTTTGTGCTTGCGGGTTGGACGCCGCAACCAACCGATCTGACCGTATAAGCCCATTGTCACGACGTCCAATGCATCGGTGGGAAAATCCCAGTCAACCGAACCACGCTGAGGGACATAGCCGATGCGTTTTTTCACTTTATTGTAAGGTTCATTGAAAAACTTCACCGTACCGGTCAAGGCCGGATGAAGTTCCAAAATGGTTTTGATCAATGTGGACTTTCCTGCTCCATTCGGCCCGATGATACCTGTCAACGATCCTCTTTGCACAGAAAAATTGACATCGTGCAGAACTGTCGTTTTCCGATATGAAGCAGAAAGATCTTTCACTTCTAAAACGATTTCCTTCATGCTCCTCACTCCCTCATCAACGCTTTGTAAATGGTTTCCACATTGTGTCGGTACATTCCAATATATGTACCTTCTTCGGTATCAGGTGCCCCCATAGCGTCGGAGAAAAGTTCTCCACCAAGTTCCACGTCGAGACCTTCGTTTTTCGCACCTTCCAATACGGCTTCAATCGCTTCCGGACTGATACTGCTTTCCACGAATATTGCCGGAACTTCATGTTCTTTAATGATTTCAATCGTTCTATTAATATCGGAAATTCCAATTTCATCTTCAGTACTCAATCCTTGGAGGCCGATGACTTCCATATCGTGGACATCCCCGAAATATCCGAACGCATCATGCGCAGTGACGAGAATCCGCTTTTCTTGCGGAATAGCTTGCAGTTTGTCCGCTTCTTCTTTCAATTCATCGAGTTGTTGAAAATACTCGTTTTTATTCTCCTCAAAGTAATCCGCATCTTCCGGAGCATATTCTTTCATTTCCTCCACTGCAGCATCGAGCGCCATCTTCCATAAATCGATGTTGAACCAGATGTGGGGGTCAATCGCCCCTTCTTCATCATCTAAAATTTCTTCTTCCGGAATCGTTTCGCCGATTGCAAGCACCGGTTTCGATTCACCGATGGAGTCGAACACCGGCACCATGTTCACTTCCAAATTCAAGCCATTGTAAAAAATCATTTCTGCCTCATCGACTTTAGAGATATCGCTCTGTGTCGGGTTGTAAAGATGCGGGTCAACGGATGGGCCCATCAAACTTTCCACTTCTACCCGATCCCCGCCAATCACCGATAACGGCTCCCCGATTTGAGCAATTGTCGTTAAAATTTTTACTTTCTCTTCCCCATCTGGCGCATGATCTTCCGTCGATTCAGCCTGCCCACTACATGCCACAAGCAGGATGAATAAGGATAGAACTGCCATGCGCCATAGATTTTGTCCAACCACCTTCATTTTGTTTCCCTCCTTAAATGTTTCCTCCGTGCAACTTTATTATCTGTATACTAGATTATTCATGTTTACCAAGTTTGTCAAGACATTTTTTGTAAAATTTTTGAAAAGTTATGGATTTGGTGGAGAGGGGGAAGAACGAATTTTTGGGGGATGTAGGTGGGTGTTTCGGTTTCGGGTTGTGGCTGGCATGGACGCAGGTTTTTGAGAAGTCTATCGCCAGAGTTGCGTGATTTATACGACGGGTGTTTCCAAGCATGCCGGGAAATCACAGAAATTTTGGGATGAGTGTTTGTCGGGGATGGTCGTATCAGATTGTGGACTTGGATGGTTGAAAGTTTTGAGAAAATTATTGACGTAAATTTTTGTGGAGGTGTGAGTTTGGTGACTGTAAGAGTGGAGTTTAGTTGATACACATATTAAATGTTTCGTCTTCCACTTTTACATTGGCTAATGTCACATTCCCTGTTTGGAGATAGGTTTGCAAACTTTGACTTTTTCCTTTCTTGTTTTACTCGTGTACGTGCTTTCCCGTTTTGGATAAATTTTTCTTTTCATGCGGATATCATTGATTCCCGGATGTATTCTATGTTTCCACTATGAGAATAGTAAGTTTTTTGCCAGGATACGGAAGAATGGAAGGCTGCGGATAATAATGAGTTGACAAATGGTAGCTATTACTTAAGTGCAAGCGACCCCTCATTATTAAATGGCGTAACGGTGACCCAAGAAGGGCAAAAAGTTTATTATTAATGGTTTGAATCTAGAAGAAAACGAGGAAGTCACTTTACGCTACAAAGTCCAAATCGATACTGAACATGAAAATTTTGAAGCCGATACTCTTTACCGTACAAATGGTGAAACGACATTAACTCCTAAGAATTCAACATACAAAAAATCCCGACCCCTACGAGTCAGGACGAAAATCCTTCTTCTATATAACTACTCATAAACCTCCAACATCTTCTTGATTCGTTGATGCACTTCTTCGCACAAGTTTTCCGGTGCAATCACCTTTGCTTTGTTCCCCCAAGTCAAGATCCAATTCACAAAACCCTCGGACACTTTCGCTTTTGTTACGAGGAGGAACGTTTCCTCATCGATTTTCCTTATGTCGACATCATGGCCGAATCGATCGAGAACAACATTAACGAGATCCATATGGAATTCGATTTTCACCCACATTTCTTCACCAGTGAACATGTGGAAGCTGCGATTCACGTAACTGTTCAAATCAATTTTTTCCGGCTTGAACTTTTCATCGCTGATTTCGATGTTACGGATGCGATCCAAGCGATAGTGGCGGAGTTCCGAAGTTTCCAAGAACTTACCGATCAAATAATAGAAATCATTTTGCCAAATGAGCGCATACGGTTCGACCCGATAAATCGCACCATCCCGGTTGAATACGAATTTTTTGTCCACATTGTACTTTCCATACTGATATGTAATGATCCGGGATTCTTCAATGGCACGATGGATATGGTCGATGTTCAGTTTCACAAGATCATAATTGATATTAGCGGATTGGCTGAACAAAATCGGGTTGGGCAACGATTTGGCGATATGTTTGCTCGTCAGCCGCTTCACTTTTTCAATCAAATTATGTTTTTCTTTTTCGGTGATGAATTTGGCGGACAGAATCGCATCCACCAACAGCCGCAACTGATATGTTTCGAAAAGCCGATTTTGATGGCTGTAATACACCGTGCCACGTTCTCCTATATTTTTGATCACTTCAAAATCCATCTCATCCAAAAGCTCCATATCTTTTCGGATTGTACGGCGATCGAATTTCGCACCGGGAAAAACAGCTTTCAACTTTTCGATGATGTCTTGCATGCTCAATTCGTTTTGGTGTTCATCGGTTTCCTCAAAAAGGATTTGCATCACTTTCAACAATCGTTTACCATTCGAAACATCCATTCTTCTACCCCTTTACTCACATGAAATCAAAAATGAGAAGCTCCTGTTTCCTGTATTATAACATGAACAAAAAAACAGTTGTGCCTGTTATAAGATGGAAGACAGGATCCGCCCATACTTAACGACGAAATGTTGAGGAATATCTGATGCAGAACGATATTTTCATAATACGTTACAGGAATACAGAATTATCCCGCGAAACACAAAACTTAAGATTTTCCACACGCCACCTGCATCTCAAAACTTTGCCTTTCCATAAAAAAAGAGCCCCACTGTATGTAAAGGCCCTTTTATTACAGCATTCCGACAAAACGCTTGAAAAGACTCGCCAAAACAAACGATTGCTTGGTTGTGACGGGTTCGTCGAGAATAATCGGATTCAATTCCGGTTGTCTCTGTTCCACTCGGTAATATTTCAATTTTCCCCGATAGATCAATTCGTTTCCCGGATGATTACGGATATCTGCCGGAGTGATGAAACATGCCGGCTTTTCAAACGTGAATTGATCCGATTCTTGGACGATGGTTGCGACAAATTGAGAGCAGAAAAATGCTGAGCTCCGCTTGATTTTAATGCCGAACAGGACACCGAAAAGACCGATAAAATTATAGCGATATTCATGTTGCCGCGCTTCGATTTCCCGCAATTTCGCTTTCATCCGTTTATAATCCGTTTCGCTGATCGACTGGACAAAGACGGCACATTCTGCATTAGCCATCATATTGCTGTCGACATCCTCGTAAACAAATCCACCGATGAAAGGATTTTTCGGACATTTTCTGCCAAAGCTGTACACTTTTTGAAAATCCTCCGAGAAAGATATGGAAACGTGATTCAACTCTTCCTTCGTGAAGAAATTAATCAATTTTGCAAGTGTCGTACCAGTATCCGTAAATAGAAAATATATTTTTCTTTCTTTCATCGGTTCCCCTCCTTCCCACCACTTCAAAAAAAATGACTGCATCTACTATTACATAAAACGGTGATTTCGCCAAGATGTTTTGGAAAAATTCCTCGTTATTTTTTTACTACAGTACATGATACGTGTCAATATGGAAAAAGGATTCATTTTTTCCATTTGTACGTGGTTGCCAATTGTTGCATGAAAAAAAGACATGGTGGAATTCACTTGATTCCCCATGTCTTGTCTTTTAATAACATGCGTACGAAATGGCTCACAAACGTGATGTTTCTTCTTTTTCAAGTTTACTTCGCAATTTTTCCAGCATATCTTCTGTCATTTTATCCAAATCATATTTAAACGTAAATCCCCATTCCTCTTTTGCTGCCGTATCATCGAGGCGGTTTGGCCAACTTTCGGCGATTTTTTGGCGTACTGGATCGACATCATAATGGATAGTGAATTCCGGAATATGTTTTTGGATCGCTTTTGCAAAATCTTCCGGCGCTGCTGAAATCGCCGTAATGTTAAATGCATTCCGGTGAACGAGTTTATCGGGATCCGCTTCCATCAAGTCGATGATTGCCTGCAAGGCATCCGGGAGATACATCATGTCCATGTATGTCCCTTCTGCGATATAGCACGTATACGATTTATTTTTAATCGCTTCATAATACATTTCCACTGCATAATCGGTCGTCCCGCCACCCGGCAACGTCTTGGACGAAATCAAACCCGGGAACCTAACTCCCCGTGTATCGACGCCGTAACGTTCATAGTAATAGTCGCAGAGGAGTTCGCCTGCCACTTTATTGATTCCGTACATCGTCGTCGGACGTTGGATCGTATCTTGCGGTGTTCCGTCTTTCGGAGTATCCGGACCAAAAGCGCCGATGGAACTTGGCGTGAAAAATTGGAGGTCAAGTTCCCGAGCGACTTCCAACCCATTGAGCAATCCACCCATATTCAAATCCCAAGCGAGTTTTGGATCTTGTTCCGCTTTATACGACAACAACGCAGCCAAATGGATAATCGAATCCACTTGATGGGTTTTCACAGTTTCATAGAATTTTTCCCCATCTGTCACATCAAGGATTTCAAATAAAGACTCCTCCGAACCGTCTTGCGGCTTCTTGATATCTGTCGCAATGACATTCGCTTCCCCATATTGTTCCCTCAACGTCCACACGAGTTCCGAACCGATTTGTCCGCATGCTCCGGTTACAAGAATTTTTTTCATGGCAAAAATCCTTTCACTCTATATTTTTTTTATGAAATGATGCCCATATCCTTGCCGATTTTCGCATAGACTTCGACTGCTTCATCAAGCATTTCTTTCGTATGAGCGGCAGTCGGCATATTACGTACACGTCCGGTGCCGCGTGGAACCGTCGGGAAGACGATGGATTTCGCATAGACACCGGATTCATACAATCGTTTGCTGAACTCCTGTGTCTTTTTCTCATCGCCGATAATGACTGGAGTAATTGGTGTTTCACTGTTTCCGATGTCAAAGCCTAACTTTTTGAGTTCCGCTTTCAAGTAATCGCCATTTTCCCATAACTTATCGACTAAAGCACTGCTTTCCATCAGCGTTTCGATGGCTTTTACACTTGCTGCTGCGTCTGCCGGTGTCACCGCCGTGGAGAACAGGAACGGTCGGGATGCGACTTTCAACCAATCGATGAGGTTTTTCTTTCCGGCAACATACCCACCGACCACTCCGATCGCTTTGGATAATGTGCCGATTTGGAAGTCGACTTTTTTCTCGAGACCGAAATGTTTCACCGTTCCGGCACCTTCACCAAGCACGCCGGAACCGTGAGCATCGTCCACATACGTGATGAGGTCGAACTCTTCAGCGATTTCCACAATCTCCGGAAGTTTGGCAATGTCTCCATCCATGGAAAAAACGCCATCTGTAATGACCATGATTTTTTTATACTTTCCGGATTCAGTCGCCTCTTTAGCTTTTTTACGCAAGTCATCCATATCCGAGTGGTTATAACGGATGATTTTTGCTTTGGAAAGCCTGCAACCGTCGATGATGGATGCGTGGTTCAATTCATCGGACAAAATCGCATCATGTTTGTCCATAACCGCGGAAATCGCAGCCATATTACAATTGAAACCGGATTGGTAAGAAATCGCCGCTTCCGTCCCTTTGAATTCGGCAATTTTTTCTTCGAGCTCTTCATGCAGTTTCAACGTACCATTGATTGTCCGCACTGCACCAGCACCGACACCGTAAGCATCCACAGCCTCTTTTGCCGTCTCCTTCAACGTTTCGTCTGTCGCGAGCCCTAAATAGTTGTTGGACGAAAGGTTGATCAACCTTTTCCCGTCAATTTGGATGACCGGTCCATTCGCTCCTTCGACGACATCAATTTCGTTATATAAACCTCGACTCTTCAAATCTTGAATATTCTCATCCAAAAACTGATCTAAAACTTTACTAGACATGTAAAGCCCTCCTTAAATAGAAGTGAATGTAAGCACACTCCATCTATAGTTTATCATAGGCGATTATAATTGTTAAAAATAATCGGAAGTGGATGAGCGATGGCTATTCCTCTTCATGGAGGGAATTTCTATCACGCTTTAGGATTTTATATAGCCGTATCGGTTAAAGCGCACAAAAAAGCATCCGTTCATTCGGATGCTTTTTGTTGGACATGCGTCCATCAATCTACAATCGTCACTTTGACGGAGCGCACTCCCCAATTTTTTGCTTCACTATTCGTAGGTACATGAAGGTCGATTTTGTTTCCTTTAATGGCGCTGCCCACATCAGCAGCGATGGCATAGCCATATCCCTCAACATACACTTCTGTACCTAGCGGGATGACACTCGGGTCGACTGCGATCACTTTGGCATTCGGATTTTTGTTCAAATCAATGCCGGTGTAAGTGATGCCGGAACAGCCGTTACAACCGGCGGTATATGCTGTTGCAGTCATCGTCAACGTTTTCCCTTGAGAAGTTTGATTTGTTTGCTTCTCTGTCGTTCCGTTTGCATGTTGTCCTTTCGTTGCTTCTTGAGATGTTTCTGCGTTTGTTTCTGGCTTTTCCTCTTGGTCGATATGTTTCCCTTTAATTTCCAATTCCTGATCGATGACGATGAGAGAAGTTTTTAAATCATTCCACTCCATCAACTCATCGACGGTCACATCATATTCTTGGCTGATGCTAAGTAATGTATCCCCACGTTCCACAACATACTTATCATGGATATATAAAATTTGCTTTGGTTGAATGACTGTCGTTTTCAGATCATTAATTTGCACCAATTCGTCGACCGTCGTGTTATATTCGTCAGCAATTTCCCATAAGCTTTCACCCGGTTCGACTTCATGTTCGAGGGCGGAAACACTTGTTACGGCTACTCCTGACACAATAAAGGTTGCTATGAGAGCCATTAAAAATTTCCTCAAAATAATTCCTCCTTCTTTCTGACAGTCATAATACTATCACAGGAGAAAGAGGAATACAGTTACACTTCAATTAAAAGTGGGTAACAAGCGAGTTGTTATATGAGTTCTCGATGACAATTGTAACAGTCGTGCAACAAAAACCGCACTTCTGCGGGTAAATATGACAATATTACTGGTTTGGGGCGAATGGGACAAATCGGGACTTTCTCTGATTAACCCATTAAAAGAGGGACAAAAAGGGTCTGTCCCTCTTTGTCCCTCTAGTTGAAGAGGCCGCGGAAGAAGTCCCCGATGGATGAGAAAAGGTCGGCAAAGAAGTTCGCCACTTTTTCCCAGAACCCTTCATCGAGACCGAGTTCTTCTGCTTTTTGGGCTACACTGTCAGCGATGTTTTGCAGTTGGTCGACGACACCGCTGAAGTCGATATCGAGTTCGCGCATCCTGTCGAACAAATCGATGAGCATTTGCCGATCTTCTTCACTGAGATTGATTTCCAAATTACTCAATTGTTCGCTGACAATTTGTTCGACTTCTTCCCGGGTCACCGGATTTTGTTCCGCAATCATTTTCTTGATCTCGGTGAGCAATGTAGTGACGCTCTCATCGGTCATACCTTCTCTTTCTGCAAGATCTGTCGCGACGACGAGCTCATCATTGGCGAGCTCCATCCGCTCTTTATCGAGTTCCACGCCTTCCACATCAAAGGCTTTATAGATTCCGGTTAACGCAGAATGACCGGTCACCGCAATCGGTGAGGCGACATCGACGGTCACATTTTCTGCTCCTGCTGTCAACAGCGCATTCTCGTACATTTCACTCGTCACTTTTGTAATGTTTTCCGGGGTCACTATATTGACGACGAGTCCTTCACCGTCGTTTTCCATTTTGATGAGTGCCGAGGAATACATATTCGCATTTGGATTCCCGTCAATGTAATTGGCATAATCTTCGCCTGTCACATCATGTTCTTCTATGACATCATTTTCACCGATTCCAAAAATTTCCCTTACTTCTTGCCTTTGCGATTCGGATAACTTTTCTCCGTAAATCAAAATGCTCTCCGACACTGCGCCTGCCGGTGTGACGAATGCGATCCAAACAGCTACCGCAAGCATGAGCGTGAGCATCGTTCTCCATATTTTCCGCATTTGTAACACTCCTTTACGAAAGAAGTTCATGTAGCAACTCCTTGTCCATATAATCATTGTAATGTGGACTTGCCATCATTATACCTTTTTCTTCCTAAAATGGATACCTAAATAAATATGAATTTCCACATTTGACAAGTTTGTGCACATATGAGCTGAATCCTTTAAAATGCATTTTATTTAGGGTATGGTATATTTAGAGTAACGAAATATTTCGTTGGAAGGAAGGGTTTTAGAAATCAGTTATCAGAAAATCATCAATCGGAATTTGGCAATTATGTGGTTTGCTAACTTTTTCGTTAGCGGCAGCATGACGATGGTGATCCCATTTTTATCATTGTACATCGACTCCATGGGGAATTTTTCCGATGCCTATGTGCAAACATGGTCGGGAATCATTTTTGCAGTCACTTTTGTTTCGGCTTTCATTTTTTCACCGATTTGGGGAAAAATCGGCGATCGTTACGGTCGGAAAAAAATATTGATCATGTCCGCATTAGGAATCGGACTGTCTGTACTGTTAATGGGGTTTGCCACCACGGTTTGGCAACTTTTTTTATTGCGTTTCCTCATGGGAGTTGTGACCGGGTTCATCCCAATGTCACAGGCGCTCATTGCTGTACAAACACCGGAAGAGTCAGCCGGTAAAGTACTAGGAACATTGCAGACAGGCAGCATCACCGGATCATTGATGGGGCCGATGCTCGGTGGAGCTTTGGCGGATTCGTTCGGTTTTTCCGCTACATTCAAATGGGTATCTATCACGATATTCTTATCTGCGGTACTCGTGTTCTTCATTAAAGAAGTGCAATATAAAATTTCAAAAGATGAACGGGATTATAAACAATATACGACAAGACAAGTCATCAAGCATATTACAAGTAAACCGATTTTACTTATCATTCTTCTTTTATCTTTGCTCATCCAAGTTGCCCACTTCAGCATTCAACCAATCTTATCTTTGTTTGTGGAAGAAATCCACGGTTCTGCAAATATCGCATTCTTTGCCGGAATGGTATTTTCCGCAGCCGGGCTCGGTAATCTGTTATTTTCCCGGAGAATCGGAAAACTTGGGGATCGGATCGGCTATGTGAAAGTGTTGATCGTCCTGTTATTTGTTGCAGGCATCGTCTATTTCCCTGGAGCATTCGTCACCAACATTTGGCAATTGATCATTTTGCGTTTCCTGCTCGGTGTCACGATTGGCGGACTCGTTCCATTACGGGTTGCTTATATCCGTCATGCCGCTCCACTTTCGATGCAAGGTGAAGTGCTTGGCTATAATACAAGCTTACGATTTCTAGGAAATATCATCGGACCTGCACTTGGTGGATTCATCGCAGCATCCTTTGGCTTCAACGCCGTCTTTTATGTAACGAGTGCGTTGCTCGTCATCAGTGGTGCCATCCTGCTTTACACGTGGTACACCACCGAACACGAACATAAAGAATCCAAATTCTTTTCCATGTTGAAGCAATGAATCCTGATTCAAAAAGCTTGAGGAGAAAGTTCCTCAAGCTTTTTTCATGCAGAACCATTGCTTTTTCATTTAGCGTATGGTTAACTACAACTACAAATAGGAACAATATGTTTAAGCAACATAACTGCAAAGTGAATTTTTACGTACAGAAAGTGTGAGTACTTTGGGTATTGTCGTTGTGGAAATATGTGACGGAAATACGATCACGACGATTGATGTCGAAGGAATATTAGAGGCGGAGTTTCCGGAAGTCGCCGTATTGATGAATGAATGCTTAAATTTCTGCGGACTTTGTGCGGTACGTCCCTATGCGCTCGTCAATAATCGACGGGTTTTCGGAAAAACACCGGAAGAATGTTTGGATAAAATACGGGAAGTGATAAAGGAAGAACTTGCTCAATATCAATAAGCAATGTTCTTCCTTTTTTATCATTTCCCGGGAAATAACGGGTCATATTGTCGAACGTACTATAAACTTGCTTTTAAAATCGCCAATGAATCTCCCTTATTGAGTTTTTTGAACACACCGTACTCGGATCGGACAGAAACCGCCTTTTCCGCAATAAGCTCCAGACTATCTTCCGTTATTCCGTAATCGGACAATCTGCTTGGAGCACCGATTTGATTCCAAAACTCCCGTAGCTTGTCGATTCCTTCCAAAGCGACTTCCCGATCTGACTTTCCGGCTGGATCCACTTGAAACACACGAACCGCCAATTGTTTGAAACGGCCGGCATTGTCATCATCAAGCACATACCTCATCCAATTCGGAAACAGAATCGCCAGGCCGCCACCATGGGGGATGTCATGGACAGCCGATACAGCATGCTCCAAGTTATGTGTGCCCCAATCTCCCCGCAAACCGACACTGATCATTCCATTTAAAGCATACGTACCGCACAACATGATGACTTCCCGATACTCGTAATTTTCCAAGTC
This sequence comes from uncultured Oceanobacillus sp., assembly GCA_938004015.1. Classification (GTDB taxonomy): domain Bacteria; phylum Bacillota; class Bacilli; order Bacillales; family Amphibacillaceae; genus Oceanobacillus. The sequence goes on along the minus strand of CALKWU010000132.1, from coordinate 24,163 downwards.
TTCCACAAGTTTCGGTGCGGTTTCCACCACCGTTTGCAAAATTGCTTCACAGAGACGATCTTGCATCGGTGTGTTCGGCGTCACATGAAAATAATGTTCAAAAACATGGGACATGATATCAACAATGCCATAAACCGTGTGTTCTTGCGGCACGGTCATCGTATACGTCGGGTCAAGGATGGAAAACTTCGGAAACACCAAAGCGGAGCCCCAGCCGTGTTTTTCTTTCGTTTCCCAATTGGTGATGACCGAGTTCCCATTCATTTCCGACCCGGTTGCCGCCAAAGTCAAGACGACACCAAGCGGCAAGGCATCTGTCGGTTTCACTTTTTTCATGACGATGTCCCAAACATCTGCATCGGTTTTGGCACCGACGGCAATCGCTTTCGTGCAGTCGATCGTGCTGCCTCCACCGATGGCAAGCAGAAGCTCGATCCCTTCCTGTTTGCAAATTTCCACTCCCTCATGGACAGTGGAAAGACGCGGATTTGGTTCGACACCGCCGAGTTCAAAAACTTCCGCATCCGCTTCTTTAAGTTTTTCCATCACTTCATCATAAATCCCGTTCCGTTTAATGCTTCCTCCCCCGTATACGAGTAGGACTTTCTTGCCGTAACGGGATACTTCTTTTGTAAGAGCTTCAATTTGACCTTTTCCGAATAAAAGTTTTGTCGGATTACGGAAAATGAAATTATCCATGGCGAATCTCCTCCATCATTTCAAATGGGCAATGCAATCCATTTCCACCAACACATCTTTCGGTAAACGGCCCACTTCCACCGTCGCCCGCGCTGGATACGGTTGAATCAAATATTTTCCATAAATTTCATTGACCGTTCCGAAGTCATCCATGGACTGTAGATAAATCGTGAATTTGACGACTTGGGAAAAATCTGTACCGGCTTCTTTGAGGATAGCAAGGATATTTTCCATCACTTGTTTTGTCTGATTTTCAATTCCCTCGACGACCTCCCCCGTTTCCGGATCCACCGGGATTTGACCGGATACGAACAGAAAATCTCCGGATTGGATCGCTTGGGAATACGGACCGATCGCTTCTGGTGCATTGTCTGTATGAACGATTTTCACCATCAAAAACCCTCCTCTTTTCTTCTATGAATCTATTCTATCATTTCGCTAATAGTCTTTCTATTTGAATAAGTTTTTCTTGCGATATTTTCCAAAACGGAAATAGGAGAAGGCGATGACACTGCTGATCATATAACTCAAGCCCATTCCATAGGCAATTCCGATTTCACCGAAAAAGCTTGAAAACAGTGAAGTGAGCGGGAAGCGCAATACCCAAAAAGAAATGATGTTCAACACAAGTACTTGGTACATGGCACCGGCTGCGCGGACTATTCCGTTTAAAATAAAGTTGATTCCAAGAAACGGATAACATAAGGCGATGAAAGCAATATACCTACGCCCATAATCGACGGCCGCTTCGTCTTGAATGAACAGCTTGACACCGTATTCTCCGAAGATGAGGACGAGGATTCCAATGGAAAGCATGATGGCGAAGTTGATCGTAACACCATATTTCGCAATTTTATCCACGCGTTTCCAATTCTTGATCCCGATATTTTGCCCCGCCATACTCGTCACCGCAACGCTCAACGACTGCGCCGGAAGCATGATCAAGCGATCGATACGTTGGGCTGCCGTATACCCGGCGACAACGGCACCACCGAACGAAGTGACGACACTCATGATTGCCGCCGAACCTGCTGAAATGACGGAACTTTGCAATCCGGATGGAATTCCAAGGTTAAGGATCAGTTTTACTTCCTCCCAAGATGGCAACGTCGGTTTCGTAAACGGTGCAAGCCTATTCCGATTCAAATAAATGAAACCGTAGAGAAATGCTATTCCTTGGGAAGCGACTGTTGCAATCGCCGCTCCATGGATGCCCCAGTTGAATCCTGAAATGAACAATGGGTCGAGTACCGTGTTCATCAGCACGGCAACCGTGACAAAACGCAGAGGTGTATTACTGTCCCCCATCGCTCGCATGACGGTACTGATGAAGTTATAGCCGAATAAAAACAAAATACCGAGAAAATTGATTTGTAAATAGACTTTTGCATCATGGAGCATTGAATCTGGGGTTCCTAAGAGGTTTAAAAGATGTTCTGCAAAGAAAAAACCGATGAATCCTAAAACGAGGGCAATCGCTGTCATCAATACGACAAAAGCGTTCAAATAACGTTTCAAGCCTTCTTCATCGTCTCTCCCTTTTTGTTGGGATAGGATCGTGAGGGCCGCATTGTTCAGTCCGATAATGAAAGCGAGCACGGTGAACAATATCGTTCCGGAAACACCGACCGCTCCAAGTGCGGAAGCCCCGAGCAAGTTACCTACCCATAAACTGTCAATGAGTTGATACGACGTTTGCAAAAGATTCGCGAGTAAAATCGGCCAGGAAAAAAAGAAAAAATGCTTCAAAATATTCCCTTGCGTAAAATCAAGTTGCTTTTTCATCAATCAATCAGCCTTTACTTCATAATAAATGGAACCATTCTACATGATACCTGAACAATTAAAATAATCAAAAGAGAGGCACCTGAAATCAGGCCTCTCTTTCAATGATTGGTGACTCATATTCTTTATGCGCTTGCATTTGCCGTTTCTTTGTCATTTCTTCTTTTGCCGATGATTTGGATGACCAACATAACGATGAAGATGACCAATCCGTATACATCCGTATGTCCTTCCGGATACATGAGCATAAGCCCCGATGCAAATCCGATCATCCGTTCCAGCCAATGCAGCTTCCGGTACCAGTATCCGACAAGGCCGGCACCGATAGCGATCATTCCCATAACCGCCGTAAAGATGATCCAAATCAATCTGCCGGCAGTGACATCAACCATCAATAAGGATGGATCAAAAATGAACATGTACGGAATGATGAAGGCTGCAGCTGCAAGTTTCATCGCATTGAACCCGGTTCGTATCGGTTCTCCGCCGGAAATCCCAGATGCCGCAAAGGCCGCTAGAGAAACAGGCGGCGTGACATCTGCCAAGATTCCGTAGAAAAATACGAACATATGGGCAGCAAGGACATGGATACCTAAGTTATATTCTCCGCTCAACGTCATTATCGCAGGCAGGGCAATCGTGGATGTGATAATATAGTTCGCTGTCGTCGGTGAACCAAGTCCGACGAGGATGGCAGTAAGCATTGTAAAGAACAAGGTAAATAAAACCAAACTCATCTCATTAAAGGCAAGGTTTGCGGCAATGCCAACGATGGCATTTCCAATTTTCAGTCCTAAGCCTGTTTTGGTGACGACACCGACGATAATACCTGCACAAGCTGTTGCCGCTGCTACTCCCAGTGCCGTACGGGCACCTTCTGTCAGTGCAGTCAAGAATTTCCAGATGGTGAAATTGCCATTCTCATCCAAAAACATATTTGTATCTTTACGGAACAAACTGACAATAATCGCTGTGAGGATACCGAAAATTGCCGTCCGCTCAATGCTTATCCCTTCAAAAAGCAAGTAAATGATGACAAGAATCGGCAACAATAAATAAATCTTTTTCAGAGTCTCTTTCAAATTCGGCAATTTTTCTTTCGGAAGGCCCATCAAGCCTAAACGCTTGGCCTCGAAATGGGTCATGACCCAAATTCCGGTAAAGTAGAGAAGTGCCGGAATGATGGCGGCTTTCACAATATCCCAGTACGGCACCCCGGCAAATTCAATCATGAGGAACGCTGCAGCACCGAGAATCGGCGGCATGATTTGTCCTCCTGTCGATGAGGCTGCCTCTACCGCACCGGCGAAGTTTTTCTTGTAACCTAGACGTTTCATCATTGGAATCGTATAGGAACCAGTTGATACGACGTTTGCGACAGAACTTCCGGAAATCGTTCCGTTCAGCGCACTTCCGAAAACTGCAACTTTCGCAGGTCCACCAACTCTACGGCCGGCAATAGCCAATGCCAAATCGTTGAAGTATGGACCGACACCTGTCTGAATCAGGAAGGCCCCGAATAACAAGAATAGGAAAATGAATGTAGATGATACTTGTAATGGAGTACCTAAAATCCCTTCTGTCGTGAAGAACATCGTATTGACCAACTGATGCAAGTTCAATCCACGATGCATGAGCATACCAGGCATATATGGTCCGAAATAGGCATACACGAGGAAAAGAACTGCGATAATAACAAGTGGTAAACCGACAGCCCGTCTTGCAGCTTCCAACACGAGCAAGACGGCGATTCCACCAATAATCAATTGCGTGTCATCAATCCCACCGACTTTTTGCACTAACGTTTCATAAAATACCGGCCAGTACGCACACACGATAATCGAAAGAACGACCAGTATCCAATCGTACCAAGGCACTCCATCTTTCTTTAAGCCCCGCTTTGCAGGAAACAGAATGAAAATCAATGATAGAGCGAAACCTAAGTGGATGGTACGCTGTATGTATGCGGTAAACGCACCGAACCATCCTGTGTATAGATGGAATAAAGAAAAAGCAATCAGTACAACAAAAACAACCCAACCGAGAATACCGGTCAACTGCCTTGTATTCGATTCGGTATCATACTTTTCCAACAACTTTTGCTGTTCTTCTTCCGACAGTTCCGCTTCAGGCATGACGTCCGACTTTTCATCTTTTTCAACTTCTTCTATATTTTCTTTATCCTTATTATTCTTTTGTTGGTCACTCATCAATTTTCACTCCTTTCAAATACTCCCATAGTGACAGTCGATCGACTTTTACCGTATACCACGCTCCCGGTTCAAAATAGTCGTTGAACCAAACCATGTTATCTTCTGGTTCGTCTTCATATTTCCACCGTAAGCGATGTTCGGAGACTGTTTTCCCATTACGGATTTTCATCGATTCAAACTCGTTATTCAAATTACCAATATGATATTTTCCATCTTTATATTCGAAAGTTTGTCCTTCCTCGGCATTGGAAGGCATACCGATCCCAAAAGATTCAAAGATAATTTCATCTTGCATAATTGTGGACTCTTCCGTCACATGGTATCTTTCAACGACATCCGTCAAATGGATTGAATGGGTAAAAGTGATTTCAAATCGATCTCCCGGGCCCAATGGCAAAAATGCAACGATGTGATCCGTATTTTCTTTATAAAAAACTAACGCACTCTTAGTTGGAATCAACAAAAATATCACGACAACGAGTGACACAAAAAGAGCGATTACTATATTTTTCCGTTTCAATGTTAATCCACCATTTCCTTAAAAAGAAAAACCAGTCTCCTTGCCTGATCGGGAACACATTGATTACTTTTAAAATCATCAAAACAGCCGGCTGTCAAAACTAACTACCGTCTTGATCGCCGGCTGTGTTCCATTTGCAATATATGATTACCAAATATGGATTAATCAAGAACTCCTGCTTCTTGGAAATACTTTTCCGCACCAGGATGGAAATCGATTCCGATTCCTTGGACGCCACCCTCCGGCGTGATGAATTCACCTTTTGAGTGTGTGATCTGATCCGCATTGTCATAGATTGCTTTTGTGATCTCATACACGACATCTTCGGAGAGGCTGTCCGTTACAGCAAGCATCGCTCCGACCGCCACCGTTTGAACATCTTCGTCAATTCCAACATATGTTCCGGCCGGAATTGTATCCTCTGCATAGTACGGGTACTTTTCGATCAGCTCATCGATTTTATCTTGTTCAATCTCTAAGATTCTATATTCAGTCGTTGCACCTAGCCCTTCAACCGCACCAGTCGGTGTTCCGGCAGTGATGATCGCAGCGTCGATATTACCGTCCTGCATTCCACCTGTGGACTCACCGAAGTCAAGGTGCTGGGCATCGATATCATCCATAGTCATACCATGGATTTCCAAAATTTGCTCTGCGTTGACATAAGTACCGGATCCCGGTGCCCCTACGGAAACGGTCATCCCTGCCAAGTCTTCCACCGTCTCAATTTCAGGATTGACAACTACAATTTGGATTGTTTCCGGATATAACGAACCGATGGCAAGAACATTATCCACCGGATTGCCTTCAAACGCATTTACCCCTTCTTTTGCAAACGCTACCACGTCTGTCTGTACGAAAGCAAGTTCCGCTTCTCCCTCTTGCAAGGAAATCACGTTATCTGCAGAAGCGTTGGATGAAAGCGCATCCGTTTGAATCCCGGTTTCTTCCGTGATGATTTGTGCCATCTCTCCACCAAGCGGATAGTACGTACCACTTGTTCCACCAGTCAATAAACTGATTGCACTCGGCGCATCTCCTCCACCTGCATCTGCATCCCCATTTGCATCTCCATTTCCATCAGCTGCCCCATCACTTTCTCCTCCACCACATGCAGCCAGTACTACGACAAGACTAAACATGAGAATGGAATATAAAAACAGTTTACTTCTCTTCATCAATTGAATCCCCCTTTTCGTTATACGTAGAATTCTAGCAAAAAGTACAAGTTTGTCAATGTTTTTCGACTGGATAAAATCATTTTCACGATAAAACGCTGGTGGATGAAAGCATCAAATCATCGATTTTTCGACCGAAAAACCGGGATTAATAACCTGCCCTGTCGTTTTCATCGGCCAAAACAACCGGAGCTAATGGCTTGCAAGGAGAGCACATTCATATCTAAACTTTACCGTCTTTCTCAGAAAAAATCAACGAAAATAAATTAAATTTAACAAATCATCAATTAATTGCATCCGTTATCATTATATTTCTTGACAATATTATGAAAATTCAATATGATAAGGTAAATCTGAAACAATCGCATACCAGTTCGATTGGAGGGATTGGATTGAAAATCAAAATGGCGGTATTCGGCCGACAAGAAACGATAAACCGGATAGAGAAATTGTTGCCGAAAACTGTAGAAGCGCTCCCTTTCGTCTACTCAAAAACGGAAGAAACACAGGGGCTATTCGACACGGTATACCATTGCGACATCTATCTGTTTACGGAATATTTATCATATTTATTTGTCAAGGAGACGATCGAAAAAAAGCGGCTTCCTGCCATACAAGTGGAACAGGATCCCTATGCGATCATCACCGCTTTATACCGACTTGAAAACAATTTTGAAATGCCCCCAAAAAAGATAGCCCTTGACGTTTTTGACGGAGAGATTTTTGATGAATTGCGGCAAGAAGCCGGTTTGGAGGAAGGAAATATCCGATATTTCGTCCATGATCCCGATGACGTACCGGATATGGAAAGCCTCCTTTCATTTTACACAACATTATGGGAAGAAGAGAAAGCCGACCATATGTTGACCAGCGCAGAAGAAGTGGCGGAAGAACTTACAGCACGGGGAATTGCAGCGAGCACCATTCCGATTCCCGAATTAAACTTACGACGAGCAGTAACAGAAGCAATCGATTTGGTGACATTGAATACAGCAGAAAACAATCATATCGTCACCGGTTATGTTACCATCAAAAACACCGAGCATGGGACGATGACCGAAAATGGCCAGAAAGAAACATGGGAGGAGTTGAATCTCATTTTACAACGGCTGGCAGCGAGAACCGGAGCATTTTCCATCCGGACAGTGGATGACCGGTTCATCATTTTCGGAACGGAAAAGTTGTTGAAACATTTACGGGAGCATTATCGTTCATTCCCTTTGCTCCAAGAAATGAAAAACACGATCCGATTCCCGGTCAATCTTGCATTCGGTCTTGGACTGACCGCCGATGAATCTGCAAAAAATGCGGAAATCGCTTTGGAAAGCTGTATGCAGAACGAACAGAGCATTTGTTATATTGTGAATGAAAGACAAGAATTGATCGGCCCGATCGGTGTCAAAAAGGAAATCGATACGTCCAAATTATACCAGGCCCTGATCCATGATGCGAAACTGAACAACGAAATTTCATACAACTTCATCGACTTCATCACGGAACGGAATAACGAGCCATTCTCGACGAATGACATCGCCCAATTTTACAATGTGACAAAGCGCAGTGCCGAACGGACGGTGAACAAGCTGCTACAAGGAAATGTCATCAAAGTCGCAGGCGAAGAACGGCCATATAAAAAAGGGCGTCCAAGAAAACTGTTCACATTGAATCAATAAAAAAATCCGGACAAACCCCCAAAGGATAAGCAGGGCATTGTCCGGATTTTGCTTGGATTTTTGCCATTTTTCCCGTACTGATCACAAATTCAAAAGTTCACGGATATCTTCCTCACTAAGACTTGTAAGCATCTGTTCTCCCGGCTGGATCACTTGGCTGATGAGTTCCCGTTTTTTCTGTTGCAATTCATAAATTTTTTCTTCAATGGTGCCTTCCGCAATCAATCGGATGACTTGGACGATATTTTTCTGACCGAAACGATGGGCACGCCCCGTCGCTTGGTCTTCCACGGCAGGATTCCACCAAAGGTCATACAAGATGACCGTGTCCGCGCCGGTCAGATTGAGCCCGGTCCCGCCGGCTTTCAAGGAAATGAGGAATACATCCTTTTCCCCTTGGTTGAAACGCTCGCTCATCTTCAGCCGTTCTTCCGAGTCGGTTTGCCCGCTCAAATAAAAGAAATCGATTCCTTCCCGCTTCAATTCTTCCATGATAATCTCATGCATGCTTGTAAATTGTGAAAAAATCAACATCCGTCTCCCGTTTTCAAGGGCGGATTTGACCGTATCCATCAATTGGTTCAGCTTACCGGATTCCCCCATGTAATTTTCTATGAACAGTCCCGGATGACAACAAATTTGTCTGAGTCTTGTCAACCCGGCGAGGATTTTGATGCGGTTTTTATGAAAATCTTTCGCTTGCATCGACTGGGACGCCTCTTGTTTCACTTGCTGCAAATAAGCTAGGTACAGTTCTTTCTGTTCCTTCGTCAATTCCGAAAGGCTGACGGATTCGATTTTTTCCGGCAACTCTTTCAATACGTCTTGCTTGAGACGACGTAAAATGAACGGACGGGTGATGTCTGCGATTTTTTCATTGGATAGTTGCTTGAATTTTCGTAAGCTCGGCATCAACCCCGGTAAAATGACTTGGAAAATCGCCCAAAGTTCATCGATGGAGTTTTCAATCGGCGTGCCGGTCAAGGCGAAACGTCGGGACGCACGGATTTCGCGGATTGCCCGGGATGTTTTCGTATTGTAATTTTTAATATACTGCGCTTCATCGAGAATCATCGTTGCAAAGTCGATTTCACGATAATCGTCGATATCTTGCCTCAACGTCGCATAGGAAGTGATCCACACGTCCGCATTTTGAAGGTTTTCGATTTTTTCTTGACGCTCCCCCGGTGTTCCCGTCATAATAGCGACATCCAAATCCGGTGCAAATTTCCCGAATTCACTTTTCCAATTATAGACGACCGAAGACGGAACGACGATGAGATGGATTTTCTCACTTGGTTCCGATGCGATATAGGCGATCGCTTGGATGGTCTTACCGAGCCCCATATCATCGGCTAAAATCCCGCCAAGGTGATAACGGCTCAACGTTTTGAACCACTGATACCCGGTGACTTGGTATTTCCGCAATGTCGCCTGCAAATTTTCCGGTAGAGGCGCCGTATAATCTTCCGGTGAACGGAGATGGTCAATCAAGGAACGGAACGCCGGATTGTACTTCTTCTTCGTCTCGATCAAGCCATCTATTTGCGCACTGCGGTAAACCGGCATTTGCACATTTCCTTGCGCAAGATCCTTTTTCTTAATATCCAAACTGTCGAAAAACAGATTGAGTGACGAAAAGGCTTCGTTTTCTAGGGACATAATCGCTCCATTGTCCAAACGGTAAAACCGTTTTTTCTCCACTACCGCTTCAAGTATCGCTCCTACTTCCTCCTCATTGACCCCATCGATGTCAAAACTGATTTCCAGCAAATTCGTGCTCGCATCAAACTGGACATTCGTCGTCGCTGTCGGTTCTTCCTCAACGATCATATTTTTCAAATCGGAAGTGAGGAACAGTTCGACTTTTTCCGCCAGTTGCGGCAAAATGTCATATAAAAATACGTACAGTTCCTCTTCATTCTCCGTTTTCAAATACAGTTCTTTGCCATTGTAACGGAAATCCACTTGCTCGATCAGCTGCATGATTTCCCTTTCTTTTTCCACGTCACGGATGATGATGACATCGCTCTGTTTCCGACCGTTAAACGGATCGACGACATGGATGCCGTAATGATATTCCAATTTGCCGACAATCGTTTCGTCTTTCCATTCAAAGAACAATTTCGCTTGAAGAGGAGCTTGGATGACTTCTTCGATAATATTGTCCGCAACGTTGACATCACCGACCGTCTTCAACGTTGGAATGACCTCGGAAAAGAAACGATCCGCTTGCTCTTTTGAAATCGGCAAGGCCGTCTGGTCGACATGAAACATCGTTAATTTGCGGAGGATCTCCGTTTCTTCCGGTGACGTGAAATAAAACACGCCATTTTGGAAGACGATGTCATAGTTTTGCAAAATGATGGCATCGTTCCATCCTGCCAATGTCAACAAAACGTCTTGCTCGTTCCCCTTCTCAAGAAGAAACTGAAAGGAGAGCTCGTCTGAAGCAACGCTGATTCCCCGATAGATCTGTTTGTCAATCCGAAACGTCGTATGCCGCTCCGCCAGTTTTTCAAGCAATTCTTTCGCAGCGAACGGCGGGATGACGATATGCCTTTTGTCCGGCGTGTTCGTCAAGCCGTATAGCCGTGAATAATAAATCGTTTCATTTTTTCGGATGTCATCTATCAGACGGAAAATGTCTTCATCCTGTTGCAACAGATAGTGCTCGGCCGGATGATAGATGAAATTTTTCGTGAAAAAATATTCTCTTCCCGCAAGCACAGCCTCGACCAATTCGAATAGCTCTTTCACGACATAGGTCCGATTCACACCGAATTTCAACTCGATCAGCAAATTGCCGGTATAATGCAAGTGCAGATGGTATTCCACTTGAACCGGGAGCCGCTCCAATATGTCATTCGAATGGGGCGGTTCGATTGGCTGCAACTCCGTGATTTGTTGCATGAAGCGATCGGTTTTCCGATAATTATTGGAAGTCCGGTTTTTAGATGTCGTTGTCTCTTTTTCCTGGATGCTCACCAGTGTGGCGACGATATGTTTACAGGGGCCGTATGTATCAAAGGCCGGACAGTCGCAGTATGTTTCGATCGAACCTTTGGCCAGCTCTCCCATATCGATTTCCACAAAATAATTTTCCGTCCCTTCCACCGTCGCCGTCCAGACGTGATGATTCCGGTCATAAAGCAAATCACTCACTTTGCCTTTTTTGAAATAATCCATTCCACGCCGGTAGACGATGGAAGGAAATAATTTGCTGATGTCCAGATCTTTTAATTGTTTCATATATTAACCTGCCTTTTCCTGAAAAGCCCTTATTCCTATTTTATCGGAACCGACGGGAAAAGTGAATGAAACACCATTGATTTTATAAAATTGGTTCGGGAACCAATCTGATCCAACAAACAACTATTTCACGGCCTTCGATCTTTCCCTTAGATGAATCGTCAAGTAAATCCCCATGGAACAGAGGATGGATAAAGCCGATGCGATATAAATCGAAGTATAGTTGATCGTTGACGCAAGAAAACCGAAAAAAATCGATGCGATCCCTATCCCCAAATCGAAAAAGGAGAAAAAGGTCGCATTGGCCATCCCTTTCCGGTCTGCCGCCGCTTTGTCAACCGCCCATGCTTGCAAAGCTGGTTGCACCGTACCGAAACCGAATCCATAAATGGCGGCAGCAACCCACAAAACGAGCGTGCTCGGCAACCAAGCGAGAAGCAACATCGCTGTAAAAATCATGAAAGTCCCCGGAAGAAACACATAGAGATGCCCTTTCCGATCATAAATTTTTCCGGAAAAAAGCCGGGAAATCATCAAAAACACGGCATAGACGAGAAAATAAGATGCGATGCCGTCCACATTCCGTTCAAGTGCGTGGAGCGGCAAAAACGTGGCAATCCCTCCGAATGTCGCCGTGATGAAAAACATGAGAAGCGAAGGTTGCAATGCGGTTTTTTCCAAAACATCAAATCGTGCCGGTCGTGTTTTCATTTCCGATGTGTCAACTTTTTTGTAACGGATACCTGATGCAAACAAGAGTGCGATGAGCCCCAATCCGGTACAGATGAGAAAAATCTCATTAAAGGAAAGTTTTCCGACAAGCATCAACCCGAGGGAGGGACCGAAAGCGAGCGCGATGTTTCCGGATAAACCGAAATATCCCATCCCCTCCCCCCGACGATGGGGTGGAATCAAGTCCGTAGCGATCGTACCTCCCGCAGTCGTGGAAAATCCCCAACCGACTCCATGAACGATCCGCAAGATCCCGAGCAACAAAATGCTTGTGAGTATTCCATAGACCCCCATCGTAAGGACGAAGATGGAAAGCCCCAAAATATAAACGAAACCTCGTCCCTTCGTTTCCAGCGCATGGCCCGCAACCGGCCGCAACAATAAAGCGGAAAACGTGAAAATCCCGACGATGATTCCGACCAGTTGATCTCCGCCGCCGAGTTCTTTCACAAAAAGAGGGAGAGTCGGCAACGTCATTTGGAATCCTAAAAAAACGAAAAAATTGGCCAGCCAAATGAACACAAAATCTTTTGTCCAAATTTTATCTTCTTGGAGTTGTCTGTCTCTTACTTCCAACATCGGATCAAACTTCCCCTCATAGTCGCTTAGTAGTCAATTATACCGCATTATTTCGATAATGGAAATAATTGAGAATTCCATAAAGAGAACTTGGAATAACTTTTGATGACCCAATCCGCTTTGAATGAATAAAACCACGAGAACGGCTAAGGGTTGCTTTTTTATATTTTCCTGTATCATCTTTTCCATCATACACATGAAACATTTTCCGTTTTCCATCGTATAACTGACTGTAACCAGAGATTTACATATTTGCGAAAGGGGTTGACTGCCGATGAGTACGATGCTTGAAGTGAACGGACTGAACAAATATTTCAAAGATAAACACGTGTTGAAAGATATCACTTTTGAAGTAAAACGTGGGGAAATCATGGCGATTCTCGGGCCGAACGGTGCAGGAAAGTCGACGACGATTCGGAATATCATGGGGATTTTATATCCGGATGAAGGGACAATCCGCTTCCCGCAACATGACGGAAACGGCATCCCACAAAACAAAATCGGGTATTTGCCGGAAGAACGGGGACTTTATAAAAATGTCAAAGTGATGGATATTTTATTATATCTTGCCGACTTGAAAGATTATCCCCTCGATAAAGCGAAGGAACGTATTTTAGCTTATTTGAAGAAATTCGACTTGGAAGGAAAAGAAAATGTATCCGTGGAAGAACTGTCCAAAGGGATGGGGCAGAAAGTGCAGTTCATCGGCGCCATCGTCCATGAACCGGAACTGTTGATCCTCGATGAACCGTTCTCCGGTCTCGATCCGGTGAGCCAAGACATTTTCAAAGATGAAATCCGCAGGCTCCGGGACGAAGGAACAGCGATTTTACTTTCTTCCCACCAAATGAATCTCGTCGAAGAAATGTGCGACCGGTTGTTTATGATCCAGCGTGGGGAAAAAGTCATTTACGGCTCATTGGATGATGTGAAAACGGAATATGCGAATTTCAAATGCACCATCCACGGGCAAAATGACTTGGCGTTGTTACAATCGATTCCCGATGTGGAACAGGTGGAAACAGACGGAAATACGTCGGTCCTTTACTTGACAAAAAACGTGGATCCGAATGGATGGCTCCAATCGCTTCCGGACGGTCTACATATCCAAGAGCTCACGATCAATCGGGTGTCGTTGCATGAAATATTCATCGATATCGCTACGGACAAACGACTAATGACGGAAGAAGGTGAATTCGATGCGTAATTCGCTGAAAGTTGCCAAATGGGAAGTCAAGCGGAATTTGAAGAACAAATCATTCATCATCGGACTCTTACTGACACCAATCATCATTTTAGCTTTCGCCTTTTTAGGCAATTGGATGGGTGGAAGTTCTGACGATGACGGCGAGGAAATGACGATTTATATCAATGATGAAATTGGTCTTCTCGCTGAATTGAACGAATTTGCCGCTGAAAGCGGAATGGAATGGACATTGTTAGAAACAGACATCACAGAAGAAAACGTAGCCGATGAACTGGAAGATGCGGAGGAAACCACTTATCTCTTTTTAAATGAAACTAATCTTCAAAAAGGGGTTATTCCGGTTTATACAAGTGACGATGTAGATTCCCACTTCCCCAATCAATTAGCGGTTTTGCAAGGTCCTATTCTCGCCTATCAAATGGAACAACTCGGACTATCGGAAGAGCAGATGGTCGCTTTAAGCCAAGGTGTGAATTTCGTCGGCATGGACGTGGATGAAGCGGCCGGAGAAGAAAGCGGGGAAGCATCCGGAGAAGCGGCATCAGAGGATGACTTCCTAGCCAAATTGGTTCCGGCAGCCTTTGGTGGCATCATCTTCATGTCCATCGTATTTACTGGAATGGCGATCTTCCAAAGCGCTTCCCAGGAAAAGAAAGATAAAATTGCGGAAATCCTTTTATCTTCCTTGAAACCTGGCGAATTGATGCAAGGTAAAATCATCGGCTATTTCGTACTCGGCCTCATCCAAGCCGCGGTGCTACTCGTATTTTTGATTCCGTTGGTCATGTATATGACGGATATCGAGCTGTTCAAATACTTGTTCGTTCCGGAAACTTTGCTTTATGTGCTGCTCGCCCTGTTCAATTATTTGATGTTCTCCGCCATTTTCGTCGGCATTGGAGCTACGATCGAAGACGTGACGACATCCGGAAACTTCCAAGGATTCGTTATGATGCTACCGTTCTTGCCTTTCATATTCATTGGTCCGGTAGTAGGCGACCCATCCGGAATTTGGGCACAAGTCGGCACGTATATTCCATTTACAGCTCCCGGCGTCTTATTGTTACGGCTCGCCATTCTCGATGTATGGCCATGGTTGGAAATCGGCATATCTCTCGTAATCATTATCGTCAGTACGATTTTATTCATCAAGTTGGCCGGAAAAATTTTCAAAGTTGGTATCTTGATGTATGGAAAGAACGCAACCCCCGGAGAGATTTGGAAATGGTTGAAGGCATAACAAACAGGAAACCGACCAGCTTATAATGGATTCATTTACCAATTCCTCCATGATTATACTATAATAATAGTAAGAATTTTTATCGTGGGAGGGATTCGTATGTTAATGTATATTGCAGCTTTAACAATCGGTGTCTCTATAAGCTTGGTCATCGCAAGTGAGGTTTGGACTTGATATGGGAGCGTGTCTGCTAAGCGGATGCGCTCATTTTTTTACAGTTTTCTTTCCTCCCCTACTTGTATATAGTCGACAATCATAATATGATAGATTTACTAAACTTTGATTTGCCAAAAAAAGGGAGGATTTTATGAGACATCTCAGGTTCAATACTGCATTGGTTGTGCTGTTCCTGTCCTTATTTCTAGTCGATGAAGTCCATGCGGAAAATGGACAAACCTATGAAGTTGGGACAAGCATCCTGCATGTCCGTGGAGAACCGGATCACGATGCTCCTATTATCGGTTTGCTCCAGAGGGGAGACAAAGTGACGGCCTTCCAGGAAAAATTCGGTTGGGTGCAAACCTATTATGCTGGAGAAGTAGCATGGATTGCGAAGCATTATTTAGTTCCAATCGCTTCAGAGCAACCGCCGACGATGGATGAGGCTCCGGCAGATACAATGAAAATTACCGTCACGGCTCCAAGTGTCAATATCCGTTCAGGACCTGGTTTGGATTATGCGGTTGTCGGTGGGACGTGGCAAGGGGAGACGTTTGAAACGATAGGACAGTCCGGAGATTGGCTCAAGGTTTCATTAGTTAATGGCAGCAGTGGCTGGATTGCTTCCTGGCTGACCAATGCAAGCGCTGAAAATCAAACGGCGTCGACGAATGAACCTGTTGCAGAAGTAAGCAATGAGCAGACAGCGGAAGGTTCTCTTTCCGGATTGACCATTGTTTTGGATGCCGGCCATGGCGGGAGGGATCCGGGTGCCATCGCAGTAGACGGAACATATGAAAAAGACTTGATAGTAGATATAACCCGTAACATTGCAGCGAAATTGCGGACATACGGTGCAACGGTCATCGAGACACGGACGGCAGATTATTTCATATCTTTGGATGAGCGGGCGAATATGAGCAATAGGGAACAAGCGGATGCATTCATCAGTGTCCATTACAATTCTTTTCCGGTCCTTTCCGTCCAAGGGATAAATACCTTTTACAACAGTCAAACGGATTACCAATTGGCGCTCGACATCCATAGCGAGTTGGCCGCAAACGTTCCCTTGCAAAATCGAGGGATAGAGCAAGCGAACTATAAAGTGCTCCGAAACACGCAAGCACCATCCATTTTATTGGAGCTCGGTTTCATCTCGAATCCATACGACTTATCCATGATCCGAACAGCCGATTATCAAAACAATGTCGCCGATTCTATTGCAGCAGGGTTGATGCAATACTTCCTTAACTGACTAAAATTAGCCCGGGATTTTTGAAAAGAACCCGGGCTTTATTGCTGGAACCGTTCCAAATGACTGAAAAAGTCGATGACAAAATCATAAAATAATTTTTCCGTCGGCAACAGCTCACGGTCATTCGGCACAATGATCCCCACTGTACGTGTCACATTCGGTTCACTGAGAGGCACCTTCACTGTCGCTCGCGGAAGATTGTCGACCAATGTGCTTTCCGGTACGAGGGATATCCCCAAACCTGCTGAAACGAGCCCTTTGATGGCGTCGATATCATCCCCTTCAAACGTGACATTTGGCGTAAAACCAAGCTGTTCACATGCCTCGACCAATGTTTTCCGTAAAATGAAGCTTTCGGGAAACATGACGAAAGATTCATCCCGCAACTCAGATAGATGCAACACGGTTTCCTTTGCCTTCGGATGATTGGCCGGAAGCAATGCGACGATGTTTTCCGTCGACAACACTTCGCCAAGTAAACGGTTGTCTTCCGTCGGCACCGGCGCCATCAATGCGAGATTCGCTTTTCCTTTAATGACAGAATCCATCACTTCATAATACGTCCCTTGGGATAACTTGAATTTCACATCCGGATACGTGCGACGGAATGCTGAGATGAGCGTCGGCAAAATATAAAGCGCCAATGTGCTCACAAAGCCGATATGGATCGTTCCTTTTTCCGGATCTGTATACTCTCTGATCGCTTGCTCAGCATCTTCAATCACTTGGATTGCCTGCTCCATATGTTTCAAAAAAATTCCCCCGACGGGAGTGAGCCGGACATTTCTTCCTTCCCGGATAAACAAATCGACCCCTAATTCTTCTTCCAGCTTGGCGATTTGCCTGCTCACAGCAGACTGGGCGACATGCAGATGTTCCGCTGCTTCAGTCACATGTTCCCGCTTCGCCACCTCAATGAAATATTTAATTTGCCTAAGTTCCACCGCCATCCCCTCCATTTTTCCATTATCTCATATCGGCATCAATTTTATCTATTAATTGTATTGTTTAGATGAATAATAACAGCTAAAATATTCATAAGGCTAACTATCGACTTAAGGAGGGGCGATTATTGAACGCAATCAGCGATTTTGTCCATACGAACAACCGGAGTGTTTCCAACTATTTGGATGAGATTTACAATTCAGTCGTGAAACGAGATCCAAATGAGCCGGAATTCCATCAAGCTGTCGCAGTGTTCCTCCGATCCATTTTACCTCTACTAGAGAAAGAACCACATTATATTGAAAAGGGGATCCTCGAACAAATCGTGGAACCTGAACGTGTCATCACTTTCCGCGTTTCATGGATGGATGACGAAGGAAAAACCCAGGTGAACCGTGGATATCGTGTGCAATTCAATAGTGCCATCGGGCCGTTCAAAGGCGGCATCCGCTTCCACCCGAGCGTAAACTTAAGCATCGTGAAATTTTTAGGTTTCGAACAAACCTTCAAAAACTCATTGACCGGACAACCGATCGGCGGTGCTAAAGGCGGTGCGGATTTCGACCCGAAAGGAAAATCCGACAATGAGATCATGCGTTTTTGCCAAAGCTTCATGACAGAACTGGCCAGATACATCGGACCGGACATCGACGTTCCTGCCGGCGATCTTGGCGTCGGGCAACGGGAAGTCGGCTATATGTTCGGGCAGTATAAACGGATACGCGGTGCTTACGAAGCCGGAGTGATCACCGGAAAAGCGAAAGAATACGGTGGCAGTCTCGGCAGAACCGAAGCGACCGGTTACGGTACAATCTATTTCCTCAACGAAATGTTGAAGGACCATGGACATAAATTGGCAGGAAGCAAAGTGATCGTTTCCGGATCCGGAAATGTTTCCATCCATGCAATGGAAAAAGCGACCCAAATGGGTGCAAAAGTCATTGCGTGCAGTGACACATGCGGCTATATTTACAATGAAAATGGAATCGATGTAGATAAAGTAAAAGATATCAAGTTGAATAAACGAGGAAAAATCGAGGAATATCTCGAGTATTATCCGGACACGACTTTTCATGATGATTGCAAAGGGATTTGGAACGTTCCTTGTGATGTGGCGCTTCCTTGTGCAACGGAAAATGAATTGGATGAAGAACATGCATTCCAATTGATCCATAACGGAGTGAAAGCCGTTGCGGAAGGCGCCAATATGCCATGTACACCAAAAGCAACGAATGCGTTTTTGGAAAATGGTGTCCTTTTCGGCCCTGCGAAAGCGACGAACGCAGGCGGGGTTGCTGTTAGTCAATTGGAAATGGCGCAAAACAGCATGCGTCTCAAATGGACGTTCGAAGAGGTCGATGAACGGCTGCAAGATATTATGAAAAGCATTTACAAAAATTGTGTAGATGCTACGAAACAATTCGATAATGCGACGAACTTGATCCAAGGTGCGAATATTGCCGGCTTCAAGAAAGTTGCCGATGCGATGATCGCCCAAGGTGTCATATAAAAAATAGTGGTGAAACGATGGAAAAGCGTTTCACCACTATTTTTACATTTCTTTTGAGTTTTCTTCCAGTTGCATCGTTGTAATGCATGTTTGGTCTCCGTCATAGGTGGAAAGGATCGCTTCTGCGGTTTTTCCTTCGTATGTGATCATCACTTCATAATCATCATTCCGAGGCAACCAAAGATCGATGAAGCCATTGTCCAACGTCTCCATCGTTTCCGCGATGACGATATTCCCCTCGCTGTCGGTTATTTCAACATCAAATGATTCATTCGGCATTTCCCCTTGGCATCCGGTCAAGCTATGGTTGGTGCAAGGATGGGTTTCGTCAATATACGGTGCAATGGAAAGGAAAAACCGATCTTCCGGAAGCTCATAAATTTTCTCTTCACCGTCCGCATTAGTGACGATCAATTCATTGGACGTGATCGATGCGGATACATCCTCGAAATCTCCAGTACTGTATTCATGGACAAGTTGTACGATATCTTCGCCGTTTTGTTCCGCCGAAGACTCAGACTGTCCAGCACTTTCATGACAAGCAGCAAGAAGCAATACGCCAACTGCTAATATGATTATTTTTCTCAATTTGTTCATCTCCAATCAAATGATTCGACACTTTTATCATAACAAGATCGGAAGTCTACTGGAGACGAAACAAATGACAATTTTCGTAAACTTGAAACGCCAATCACCCGAGAACTGCACGGTCATCCTCAAATTGTTCTCCCCGGATGCGTCGGAATTCCCGAAGCAAGTCTTCCACCGTCAAACGTTCTTTTTCTTTCCCACGTGCTTCAAAAATGATTTGACCCTTATCCATCATGATGAGACGGTTTCCCAAGTCAAGGGCTTGCTGCATATTGTGGGTGACCATCAATGTCGTCAACCCGGATTCCGCTACGACATTTTTCGTTATTTGTGTGATCAGTTCCGCCCGGGAAGGATCGAGGGCTGCCGTATGTTCGTCCAAGAGCAGGATATCCGGATTCGTAAAGGTCGTCATCAACAAAGACAGCGCCTGTCTTTCCCCTCCCGACAACAAACCGACTTTCGCATTCAAGCGATTCTCCAAACCGAGATTCAATGTCGCCAAATATTCCTTGAACATTTCCCGACGGCTTTTTGTCACGCCAAAGGTCAGCCGACGTTTTTTATTGCGGGAATAAGCCATCGCTAAATTTTCTTCAATCGTCATCGAAGGTGCGGTCCCCGCCATCGGATCTTGGAAAACACGTCCGACGAACCAGGAGCGTTTATATTCCGGAAGATCGGTCACCTCTTTATCATTGATGAACACATCACCGACATCTGGGAACAAATGACCGGCAATGACATTCATCAACGTCGATTTCCCCGCACCGTTACTGCCGATGACCGTAACGAAATCCCCTTTGTCGAGTCGGAGATCAATGCCGTCCAATGCGACTTTCTCGTCGACGGTTCCTTCATTGAAAACAACTGAAATATTTTTCACTTCAAGCATGGCTCGAACCTCCTTGCATCGCTTTCCGTTTTTCCAATCGACGCTTCTTTTCCCGCTGTGCTTGAAGAATTTTCGGTGATACGAGCGCAATGATGACAATGATTGCCGTAATGAGTTTCATGTCCCCTGATTCAAGAAAATCGACTCGTAAAGCGAGGGTGACGATCATCCGATATATAATCGCACCGAGAATGACAGCCAAGGTCGCCCGGGCAATCGTTCTGGTGCCGAATAATGCCTCACCGATAATGACTGAAGCAAGCCCGATGACGATCATCCCAATCCCCATGCCGACATCCGCAAAGCCACCATACTGGGCGATGAGGCCACCGGAAAAGGCAACGAGACCATTCGATAAGGCTACGCCGATAATCGTCAAATTATCGGTATTGGCCGATAAGCTACGAATCATCCGTTTATTGTCACCAATCGCCCGAATAGCAAGTCCGACCTCTGTTTTCAGGAAATAATCGGTGATGAGTTTGATGATGAACGTGACGATGAACATCGCAATTAAAATTCCCCACGTACTCGGGAAACGATCCAGTCCGAAAATTCCAATGAGGCTGTTAAACACATTATCCAAACCTTCGCCCCAAACAGTCGCCAATTGATCGAAAATCGTCGTTTCCGTATGGACGGATAATGTCGGTTGACCGAGAATCCGTAAATTGATCGAGTACAAGGCAGTCATCATGAGGATTCCGGAAAGCAGGGCATTCACTTTCCCTTTCGTATGGATCAAGCCCGTCATGATGCCTGCGAGGAAACCGGCGATACCGGCTAATGCAGTGGCGATGATCGGCGGAATTTCGTTGATGATGGAAAGCGCAGCAACAGCAGCACCGGTTACGAAACTACCATCCACCGTAAGATCCGGGAAGTCAAGGATGCGGAACGTGAGATAAACGCCGAGCGCCATAATGGCGTAAATCACCCCAGACTCGACTGCACCGAACATAGATAAGAACATTTTTGTATTCCTCCTGCTGTTTTTGATAAGAAGATAAGTCGCATTATGCGAGCGACTTATCTTCTACATTCGTTTTCTGTTGGAATGGGTGTCATATCGTAATCAACTTCAACTGGCAGAGGGAAATTTTACCTCACCACACGTTTTCAATCGATGAACTCTGCGTCTTCGTCCCAATCAGAATGCCATTCTACACCTTGAGCTTCTGCCGCTGATTTATTGATGAATAGTTGTAACTCCGGCGGATATTCAACCGGGATTTCGCTCGGTGTTTTTTTACCGGTCAAAATTTCCGCCGCCATTTCTCCGCTCCGGTAACCGATCGTTTTGTAATCAATTCCGAATGTGGCAAATCCGCCTTTTGCAAGCGAGTCCGGCTCACCGACGATGAGTGGAATTTGCTGATCGTTGGCGACACCGACGACACTTTCCAAAGCAGAAACGACCGTATTATCGGTGATGATATAGAGAACGTCGACATCTTCCACTAAAGACATGGTTGCCTGCTGCACTTCGGATGTATTCGCAACCGTACGTTCGACAATTTCAAGTCCGGTCCCTTCCGCCGCTTCTTTTACCGTATTGATTTGTGTTACAGAGTTTTGTTCACCGGCATTGTAAACCATACCGACAGCGGCATCAGGAAAATAATCCGCTATAAACTGCACCGTCGACACTATCGCTTCCGGATGAAGGTCTACTACCCCGGTTGCGTTTCCGCCGGGATTTTCCATCGAATCGACCAATTTCGCATCAACCGGATCCGTCACAGACGTGAAAACGATTGGAATTTCCGATGTCGCTTGCACGGCACCGAGTGCACTTGGTGTGGAGTTGGCAAAAATGAGATCGACTCCATCGGCGACAAAACCGTCGGAAATCGGCTTCACATTATTTTGATCATTTTGGGCACTTTGAAAATTGTATTCCACATTCAAGCCGGCGTCAGCCAAAGCTTCTTGAAAACCTTCATAAGCCGCGTCAAGAGATGGGTGCTCAACAATTTGCGTAGCCCCGACAAGATATGTTTCATCCTCCCCATCTCCGCTGTCATTTGCATCCGCATTCGAGTTGTCAGAACTGGACCCACATGCCGCAAGCACGAAAATGAAGGCTATTGTTAAGGTGATGATTATCTTCCTCAATTACTTTTCCCCCTTAATGATTTAACGCGTTAAAGCGTTGGTGCGTTAATGTATATCAGTGATTTTAACACACTTTTTCATTTAATGGTAGAGTTTTTTTGAAAAAAACATAGAAAAATGGGCCAAACGGGGACTGTCCCTGTTTGACCCACCCTTTATTCGATGATTTCAAAGCTTTCGAGCATGTAGTGAAAACGGGCACCGTGACCCTCTGAAGCTTCCAGGAAATAGACTTGTTTGATGATGAAGACTTGATTTTGAACGGTATCGGTCACATAGTAGAGATGAATCGGTGTATTCCATTCACCTGCAAAATCGCCGGTCTTAGGATCCAATGCCATCCCTTGGATCATTTCCGCTTCAAGCGGTTCGGTCACGCGTCCCTCCCTTCGGATTCCGAACGACTCATGACTTTCAATTTCCGCTTTCACTGCCTCGACCGCTTCTTCCGTCGTCATATCTTCCCTTCTTATTTCCATATATACGTCAGGAAAATCTTCGCCTGGGTGTTCGAGCATTTCGATGCGGTCCGTGTCTTCCCCTTCCACCAATCGATAGCGGGATTCATCAATATAAATGACATAATTCAATTCCTCATTCACCTCCAATTGAACATCGATTTCCTCATCACGTCCTTCAATTCCAATAATTTCCTTTTTCTCCGGCAAAAACATGTCCCGTATGCTCTGCATCATCGCTTCTCCCGGCACCGAATTGACGAAGAGAAAAATAAAAGCGGCGAGTAATGCGGCTGCAGTTGAAAGCCCCAGTGTAAGGAACTTCTTTTTCCGCTTTCTCTTGACATCCAATCTGGGCTCGAGTGATTTCCAAATATCCTCTTTCATGACGTTAATTTCATATTCACTCGGTTCTTGTTTCAGTTGTCGAATGATGCGGTGATCGAATTCGTTATTTTTCATTCGTTATCCCTCCCAGATTCGCTTTCAGTACATTCCTTGCCTTATATAACCTCGATTTTACCGTCGTCTTCGGTTTTCCGATTATGTCGGCGATTTCTTGTTCGGTGTAGCCACTGACATATTTCAACACAAGTAATGTACGCAACTCCGGTTCCAGCTCAGCCATGGCGACTTCCAACTCTTCATTCATGTGGAACCGCTGTGGTTGATTCAAATACTCCAACGTCCGGTCACTCATCGGTACGGCAGCTTTTGACTCTTTTTTCATATAACGTAAGCTTTCATTGATTAAAATTCGATAGAACCATGGTTTGAAAGGTTTCTTTTCATCGAAACGATCGATATGGCGAAACACTTTCAAAAACGTTTCTTGAACGATATCAAAGGTGCAATTATTGTTCCTCGTGATGGCATAGGCTGTACGGATCGCTTCATTTGCGTAAGCGTCGTAAAGTGTACGGAACGCTTGCTGGTTCCCTTGTTTGACTTTTTTCAATAATTTTCTTTCCGGTTCCATCCCACCAGCTCCCTCCATTGTTCCTTCACATATAATACCCTGTTGCACCTGAAAAAGTTTGTGACATTCAAAAAAAAAATTCGGGTCAAACAGGGACAGTCCCCGATTGACCCAAATTGAGCAATCGAGTAGGAGGAGGCGATTAACCTCCGTCCTCTCACACCACCGTACGTAC
>CALKWU010000131.1 GCA_938004015.1 uncultured Oceanobacillus sp. | reverse complement strand
GTACGATAGATTCTCGGCCCCAAGGGAAACCGGTAAGATAACAGATCATTTTTACCATTTACTCGTCTTCCCATTGCGTATTGTTTAAATAAAACGCCATCTTTAGATTGTTTCCATCTTCGGAGATTGCCATATAATACAGCAACGTCTTCAGGTAGTTGTACCAGTAATTTTTTTATAATCGAAACAGCATCAGGATCAAGCCAATCATCAGCATCAAGTTCCAAAATAAAATCAGTAGTTACTTGCGGCAACAAATCATTCAGCGCCTTTGCCTTGCCTTCGTTTTCTTTCCGAAAAATTTGCACACCTGGCTGGTGGTTCCAGTTTTTCATTCGCTGGTAGGAGCCATCGGTGGAACCATCATCGATAATAAAGATATGGTCAGGTGTTTCGTTTTGGAAGAGACAGGAAGATATCGCGGTTTCAATGTATTTTTCCATATTAAAATTTGCGATAAGTATGGTGAGGCTTGGATTTGAAGTTTGGTTTTTTTTCAGCTGATACTTTGCTGCTAAATTTTGCTTTTCTACAAAGTCACGAGATGAGTTCACTCTTGCCTTTCTTATAATGTCATCTTGAAATTGGATCAAAGAATGATCAATACAAGAAAACCAAGCAGGAAAAAGCGCTTCCTTAAAGGGAATTTGATGTTCCAGGAAAAAAGGATGTTTCTTCAATAGCGATGTTCTAACTAGGAGGGGAAGATGAATGGAAATATTTTTATGTTGATAACTATAACCCAGTACAGCACGGGATGATGTCAACTGAAGCAATTCACGGTTTGCATGTGGAGCCAAGTAATCTGAATGTTGAAGAAAGAGGACATACTCACTTTGTAAGCTGGAAATGGCATCATTTAATACGATACCGAGTTGATTGGTTTCAAAGGTCAGATATTTAACGTTATCCATAAAAATTTGTTCTCTAGTTTCTTTTGATGAAAAATTTTTGTGGTGGAGCACGATGATTGAATGAAGACTGGAATTAAGAGGTTTTAAAGAATTTAATGCCTTGGATAAAATGGACTGGTTAGCATAATCGACCAGAATGGCACATATGTCTTCCATCAGAATCCTCCATTCATCATTAACTTCATATCACTGATTATCCATTGCAAACTATAGTGATATATATGAAGTAATTCCACATTTATAACGGATATCCAAATGCTTTCTCATAGTCAAGCTGGGACCGTATTTTTATGCGGTCCCATTTTTCAGGTGCACCCAGCATGGAATCCGTGTTGACACAGAAGTTGAAGGAAAGAGTTCATAATTTCTCTGTACGGGGAGAAGAGCTGCATAAAAAACGTAATAATTCCTTCCGTTATTCATCTTGATTAGATCTCCATATACGAGAACTATACGTACGATGGTGTGAGAGGACGAAAGATAATCACCTACTCGAATAAAATTTATTCTGCAAAATATGCAGGGAATTGTTTCCGCAACATCCTAAATTCTTTATGCAAATTCCCCATATGGCTTCTCAGCAATTGAACACCTTTCTTTGCATTCTTTTCTGTCAAACATGTGAATAAGTTTTCATGATCATTTATCAATTTCTCGGTGAGATCAAGTTCTTTCATCGCAAGGAAACGAAAACGGTCCAAATGTCCCCGCATATAGCCGACCGCTTGGAGAAGCGTCTCGTTTTCCGTCAATTGAAGAATGGTCTGATGAAATGCTTCATCCAGCTGGAGAAATTCTTCGATATCCCTATGTTGAGCCGCTTCGATTTGATCGGAAATGATCCGCTTCAATTGTTTTTCCGCCAATCGGAATTTTTCACTATCGTTCCAATTTTCGGCTATTAATTCAAATGCACTGCTTTCCAAACTAATACGTACAAAGGCGCTGTCCAGGACTTTCTTTTTACTCTATCTTTTGAAAGTGTTCTACCAGGCAACCGGATGGCTTATGCAATCGAGACGTTGGCAAAAAGATTTTATCCGGAGTTGTTCGAATGATGATATGTCAAACGCCAGAATTGAGGATTCCGGCGTTTTTCCTGTGTAATGCGAGACGTCTGCTAAAGAACCAATTTTTTACTGTTG
>CALKWU010000130.1 GCA_938004015.1 uncultured Oceanobacillus sp. | reverse complement strand
CTTAAAGGCGATCAGATGGCCTATTCTTTTTACACAATTATATGGACTTTATCCACATAAAGGCCAGTTTTATTATTAATTTATTTTTACATTTTATAAAATGTGTGCATGGGAGTGATTATATGAGTATATTCGAACAAATAAAAGATGCGATCATTACAGGTGAGTTTAAACCAGGTGAACGATTAACAGAAGAAGCACTCGCTAAACAATACAATGTTAGTAGAACACCAATAAGAGAAGCTATTAAACAACTAGAAAAAGAAGGCCTAGTTACTCCTTATCAACGAAGAGGAATAATGGTAAGAAAATTTTCTACAAAAGATGTAATACAAATCTATAACTTAAGAGCATTATTAGAAAGCTATGGAGCTGGTCAAGCCGCATTAAATCGTACCGAAGAAAATATTGAGAAACTAATTTTAATCAATCAAGATTATAAAAATGCAATTAATTGTCACGATCCTGCAAACCTTAAAAGTGTAAGAAAAATCCAAGAAACTAACCAATTATTTCATAATGAAATTTTTAAAGCGGCTAAAAATGAACATTTAAAAGAGTTGATATCAAAAGTCGTATTAGTGCCACTAATATTCCAATCGTTTTATAGTTTTACTGAACAACAACTTTTTCGTTCTTTAAACATGCACGAAATCATCATTGAAGCGATCCACAGCAAGGACATCGACCGGGCTAAAACGGCGATGAAGGAGCACATCTACCAAGGACGTGACGATGCAATTAAACAAATCATTGCATACAACAACGGTAACGTTTGAATGATATAAAACAAAAAAATAAACTGTACGGCTTAACATGGAATTTGCCGGTAAATGATTGAGGAAGTCGTTTACTTGGAAAAGAAGTAAACACCCCATGTCAAGCCACACAGTTTCATACACATATTTACTCTATGGGACAGAATTTTCCCATTTAATGCCATTTCAAGCATTCAGTAATGAAAATTTTATCTCCCTTTGACATTCCAGTTATCCAATTTATGTATGGCGCGTTAGCCTTTTTAAAGAACTTAGCGGAAATAGTATCAGCCCTTTCGGATGTTCATATTTACAACCTGTAGTAAATCGTGTGCTTTTGTTCGAACGTTTCAATGTCCTCTTCAAACGCTAACGTCAAGTCAATCTCATCCAAACCTTTCAGCAACATTTCCTGTTCATAAGCTTTCAACGGAAAATGTTGCAAAAACCCTTTGTCATCATATATTTTCAAGTTTTCCACATCGACCGTGACTTGGTACGTCGGATCCTCCAAGCAATTTTTAAATAATTTTTCTACGCTTTTCGAATCAAGTTGAAGCGGCAACAGCCCATTGACAATACAATTGTTGAAAAATATATCCCCGAACTTAGGAGCGATGATCACTTTAAAACCGTAATCCCTCAATGCCCATACGGCATGTTCCCTCGACGAACCGCAGCCAAAGTTTTCACGCGTCAACAAAATCGTCGCATTGCGATATTCCTCTTTATTTAACACAAAATCTTCATTCATCGTTCCATCATGTTGGTATCGCCAATTGTAAAACAACCCATCATCATAACCGGTTTTTTTGATCCGCTTTAAAAATTGTTTTGGCAAAATTGCGTCAGTATCGACATTTTCACGATCCAACGGGGCTACCAGACCTTTATGAATGGATAGTCCGTTCATGGTTTGCACCCTCCTTATCCCAATTTCTCACATCAACAAAATGGCCTTTGATCGCAGCAGCTGCCGCCATGGACGGGCTAACCAAATGTGTTCGTGCATCCCTTCCTTGCCTACTTTCAAAGTTGCGGTTGGATGTGGACGCAATCCGTTCCTTCGGTTTTGCGGCATCATCATTCATCCCAAGACATAGACTGCAGCCTGAATCACGCCATTCAAATCCCGCTTCGATGAAAATGCGGTGCAATCCTTCTTTTTCCGCTACCGCTTTAACCGTTTGCGAACCTGGTACAACAAGAGCACGGATGCCTTCTTTCACCCGATGTCCTTTTACGATGTTGGCCGCTTCCCGTAAATCCTCCAATCGACTGTTCGTGCAAGAACCGATAAAGACGGTGTCGATTGGCACCTGTTTCAAATCCATGCCAGGTTTCAACCCCATGTAATGGAGCACCTTCTCGATATTGGCTCGTTCGTGCTCTGGAAATTCATCCAGAGACGGGACCGTGTCATTGATAGAAATCACTTGGCCGGGATTGGTCCCCCAAGTCACTTGCGGCTCGATGTCCTCGCAACGGATATGAACGACTTTATCATATTGGGCATCGTCGTCAGTATACAAGTTACCCCATTCTTCCACCGCACGTTCCCACTGTTCTCCTTTTGGAGCATACTCCCTTTCCTTCAAATATGTGAACGTGGTTTCATCTGGAGCAATGAGACCGACTCTTGCTCCCATTTCAATTGACATATTGCAAATGGTCATCCGTTCTTCCATCGATAATTGCTTGATGACATCTCCCCGATATTCGACGGCATAACCAGTGCCAAAATCGGTGCCAAATTTCCCGATGATATATAAAATGATGTCTTTGGCCGTTACACCGACCGGAAGTTTGCCATCGAGAACGATCGCCATCGTCTTTGACTTGCGTCTTCGAATCGTTTGTGTAGCTAGTACGTGCTCGACTTCACTCGTGCCAATCCCAAACGCGATCGTCCCAAACGCACCATGGGTGGATGTATGACTGTCGCCGCAAACGATTGTTTGACCAGGTTGCGTGATTCCCAATTCCGGCGCAATCACATGGACAATCCCTTGTCGTCTGCTAAACAAATCAAACAATTTGATGCCAAATTCTTCGCAATTTTTTCGCAACGCTTCGACCTGAGATTCTGCCAACGGGTCACGGAAAGGCAAGTGGCGATTGATCGTCGGGATGGCATGGTCCATCGTCGCCAGCGTCCTGTCAGGCCGACGCACCCGACGATTTTTCATCCGCAGCCCATCAAACGCCTGGGCGGAAGTCACTTCATGTATCAAATGCAGATCGATATATAATATGTCCGGCTGATTATCACCGCCCCGTTTCACCACATGACGTTCCCAAATTTTTTCATATAACGTTTTTCCCATCATTCCAAATCCTTTCCATTTGAAACTTAATATGTTTTTCGGAAAAATTTTTCACATTGACAACATCTCGGTATGGTATGCAATAACAAAAGAAAGCGCTGTCAATTAATGAGAGACATATCAAACTTTCATCATCATTCCCGGCAGTGGCTTTTCCATCAATTGTTCCATCCACTTTGCGGTTTCAATCAACTTTTCCAACGACGTTCCCGTTGTTTTTCCCATTTGATGGAACATGTTCACCATATCTTCCGTACAAACATTGCCCACTGCTTTCGGTGCAAATGGACATCCGCCAAGGCCGCCAATCGAAGAATCAAAATGACTTACTCCTGCATAGTAGCCGGCCAAGACGTTGGCAAGACCCAGTCCTCTAGTGTTATGAAAATGCAGCCCCAAAACCAGATCATCGCCAAATTCCTTTTTGAACAGGAGCACCTGGTCGGTCACTTGCTTTGGATTTCCGAGTCCCACCGTATCCGCCAACGTAATACCATGTGCACCTTGTTTTAAAAATGTTTCCGTAATGCGAAGCAAGCGTTCAACCGGAACATCCCCCTCAAACGGACAGCCAAAAGCGGTGCCTAACGTACAAATGACCGTTTTCCCAGCTTGGATGCCTTCAGAAATGAGCGGTGCAAGTTCTCTCACCGATTCATCGACAGTTCTTCGGGCATTGCGCATGTTGAATTCGTTGCTTGTCGCAAGCACGATATGGATGTCATCGATATCCGTTTTCAATGCTCGTTCAAGCCCCGACTTGCTTAAAACGAGCCCCGCATACCGAACGTCATCGACTTTAGGGGCATTCGCAATCACGTCTTCCGCATCCGCCATTTGAGGAATGATT
>CALKWU010000129.1 GCA_938004015.1 uncultured Oceanobacillus sp. | reverse complement strand
TGCGTTGAAAAATGCTCCTGATCATAAAGATGGCCAATTCCGTGTTCCATCAATACTTTCCGAATAAAGAAACGAGTTAAAAGGAGGAAAAAGCATGTCGCTATTGGACCATTCGATCAAGGAGCTTGTAGAAAAGTTACATACGAAGGAAATCACTGTTCAAGACTTGGTGAAAGCTTCCTTAGATCGTATTAAAGAAGTGGAAAAAGATGTTCAAGCGTTTATTACGATAGACGAAGAAAATGCGTTGAAACAAGCGGAAGCGTTAGATGGAAATCCGGAAAAAACGAACCTTTTCGGAATGCCGCTTGGCTTGAAAGACAATATCGTCACAAAAGGACTGCGCACGACAAGCGCCAGCAAAATTTTGGAAAACTTCAAAGACCCGCTCTATGACGCAACGGTCGTCGAAAAACTGAAAAATGAAAAGGCGGTTACGATTGGAAAATTGAATATGGATGAATTCGGGATCGGTTCCGGTACAGAGAATTCCGCATACCAAACAACAAGAAATCCGTGGAATACGGATTATGTACCAGGAGGATCCGGTGGCGGTCCGGCAGCTGCCGTCGCGGCAAGAGAAGTGCTGTTCGCTTTAGGCTCGGACACAGGCGGTTCCTTGCGTCAGCCCGCTTCCTACTGTGGCGTTGTAGGCATGAAGCCGACATATGGTCGAGTCTCCCGCTTTGGTTTGGTCGCTTTCGCCCCATCTATGGAGCAGATTGGGCCGATCACCCGGACAGTGGAGGACAATGCACGGGTTTTGGAAGCAATCGCTGGACACGACAAGTACGATTCCACAAGTGCTGATACGGAAGTCCCGTCCTATACAGAACAATTGAACGAAGGTGTCAATGGCCTGAAAATCGCCGTACCGAAAGAATTTCTCGACGGCGTTACCGAAGAAGTGAAACAGGCTGTGAAAAGTGCCTTGGAAGTTTATGAATCCCTCGGTGCTGAATGGGAAGAAGTTTCTTTCCCGCATTTGAAATATGCATTGCCGACACACTATGTCCTGTCATCGGCTGAAGCATCTTCTGGACTTGCGAGATACGACGGTGTCCGCTACGGTGTCCGTTCGGAAAAAGCGGAAAATATGGTGGACATGTACAAATATTCCAGAAGCGAAGGATTCGGGGAAGAAGTGAAACGCCGCATCCTCTTTGGAACATTGGCGTTGAGCTCTGGTTA
Source organism: uncultured Oceanobacillus sp. (assembly GCA_938004015.1). Lineage (GTDB taxonomy): Bacteria > Bacillota > Bacilli > Bacillales > Amphibacillaceae > Oceanobacillus. The sequence continues at coordinate 4,748 of CALKWU010000129.1, read as the reverse complement.
CTATGAAGATTATTATGAAAAAGCGCAAAAAGTGCGCACTTTAATCAACGAAGATTTTGCAAAGATTCTTGCCGAATATGATGTCATCCTAGGTCCGACAACGCCAACAACCGCATATGAATTCGGTGAAAAAGCGGAAAACCCTGTAGCGGCCTATGCAAATGACAAATTGACGATTCCGGCGAACTTGGCTGGGGTTCCGGCATTATCGCTACCATGCGGATTTTCCGAGGCAGGCCTGCCGATCGGTCTGCAAATCATCGGAAACCATTTTGCTGAGGCTACCGTATACCGTGCTGCTCATGCATTCGAGCAAGCGACCGATTTCCATAAACAACGCCCCGACATTGGAGGTGGAGCATCATGAAATTTGAAACAGTCATCGGTTTAGAAGTGCACGTCGAATTGAAAACAAAATCGAAAATCTTCAGTCCCGGAGTCAGTGCATTCGGAGACGATCCAAACACGAACGTCAACCCGATCGATTTGGCTTATCCGGGGACACTTCCGGTATTGAACGAAGAAGCGGTTAATTTCGCAATGAAAGCCGCCATGGCGTTGAACTGTGAAATCGCCACCCATACGAAATTCGATCGGAAAAATTATTACTATCCGGATAACCCGAAAGCCTATCAAATCACCCAAGATGAACAACCAATCGGCAAAAACGGTTGGATTGAAATCGAAGTGGACGGCGAGAAAAAACGGATTGGCATCACGCGGGTTCACTTGGAAGAAGATGCCGGGAAATTGATCCATGGGGAAGACGGTTATTCCTATGTCGACTTCAACCGGGCAGGCACACCGCTCATTGAAATTGTTTCCGAACCGGACATGCGCTCACCGGAAGAAGCATATGCCTATTTGGACAAGTTGAAAAACATCATCCAATTCACGGGTGTGTCCGACGTGAAGATGCAAGAAGGATCGCTGCGTTGCGATGCCAATATTTCCTTGCGTCCGGTCGGGCAAAAAGAGTTTGGAACAAAAACCGAACTGAAAAATTTGAATTCCTTCGCCTTTGTGAAAAGCGGTTTGGAATATGAACAAAAACGCCAAGAGAAGATTTTGCTTGAAGGTGGGGAAATCCAACAACAAACCCGCCGCTACGACGAGAAAACGAAAGAAACGATACTCATGCGGATCAAAGAAGAAGCGGATGACTACCGTTATTTCCCGGAACCGGATCTCGTGCCGCTGTATATTGACGATGCCTGGAAAGAACGGATCAGAAAAGAAATTCCTGAATTGCCGGATGCCCGCAAGAAACGTTATGTGGAAGAACTCGGTCTTTCCGAATATGATGCCGGCGTGTTGACCAGTTCCAAGGAAATGTCCGATTTCTTTGAAGAAACGATCGCCCAAGGAGCAGACGTGAAACAAGCAGCCAACTGGTTGATGGGGGATGTTTCCGGCTATATGAACAAGCATTTGAAAGAACTTCCTGAACTCGCCATCACACCGGAATCACTCGCAAAAATGATCAAGCTCATTGAGGACGGCACGATTTCTTCCAAGATCGCCAAAAAAGTCTTCGCCGAAATTGTGGAAAAAGGCGGCGATCCGGAAAAAATCGTGAAAGAAAAAGGGCTCGTGCAAATTTCCGACCCGGAACAATTGAAAGAAATCATCAACAAAGTCCTTGATGAAAACGAACAATCGATCATCGATTATAAGAACGGAAAAGGCCGGGCGCTCGGTTACCTCGTCGGTCAAACGATGAAGGCGACAAAAGGGCAAGCGAATCCGCCACTCGTCAACAAAATTTTGAAAGAAGAAATAGAAAAACGGTAACGCTGCTTCCGCTTATGTAGAAAAAGTCAACCATTCCAACCCATTACACACTCCGGTTTTTCCCTCCGGAGTGTGTAACATGTTTTTTCTGGGTATCATGATGATACAAGCCCATCCCTGGGAATGTGCCGCTTCCTGAAAAGGGAATCATTATCATTTGTGAAAGGAATAATGGAACATGCAAATTATTCTTGTTGTCATTTCAGCGGTTCTTTCCTTAGTCAGCATACTTCCATGGCTCGTACTACCATTCGACATCGATTTTCTCTCCGTTGTGACCTTTGGGCAAAAGGGATTCATTGCCGCATCCCTTCCAAGCATTTATGCCTTTCTCGGTTTGCTTTCAGCAATCTTTCTCAAACGTGGAGCCGCAAAAATCTTTCTAACCATTTGCGGTGTCATTTTTCTGATTTTTAATTTGGTTTTGTTATTTGTGGCATTGATTTTATAATGCTGCATATATTGATACGAGGGACTTGCTTTCATGCGAGCGAAGCTAGTTCTTGCTTTTCAATTGTTGGAAAAAACTATATGATGGAATTTAGAATCAAAAAAAGAGGGCCCTTACATGTATAGGGAGGATTTTTTAATGAAAAGAGCACGTGTCATTTATAATCCGACAGCGGGGAAAGAAGCGGTAAGAAGAGAACTCCCGCTGATTTTAGAAAAGCTGGAAAAAGCAGGCTATGAAACATCGGCCCATGCGACGACCGGTGAAGGGGATGCGACAAGAGAAGCGAAACTCACTGTGGAGCGCAAGCATGACCTTGTCGTCGTCGCCGGTGGAGACGGAACAATCAATGAAGTCATCAAAGGTATTGCAGAGGAAGAATACCGTCCGAAGTTGGGAATCATTCCAGCCGGCACAACGAATGACTTCGCCCGGGCTCTGCAAATTCCCCGCGATATCAAGAAGGCGATGGACATTATTGTCGAAGGCCACTCCATGCCTTTGGACATCGGCAAAGTGAACGATCAATATTTCATCAATATTGCCGGGGGCGGCCGTTTGACGGAGTTGACGTATGATGTTCCGATTAAACTGAAAACGGTCCTTGGACAGCTTGCATACTATATCAAGGGAATTGAAATGCTTCCATCATTAAAGCCGGCAAGAGCACGGATCGAGTATGACGGCGAAATTCTTGACGACAACATCATGCTATTTTTGATTGCGAACTCCAACTCAGTCGGCGGCTTTGAAAAATTGGCACCGGATGCCAAACTGAATGACGGTTATTTTGATTTGCTCATTTTAAAGGAAGTCAATTTGGCTGAGTTCATTCAAACCGTCACCTTTGCCTTGAGGGGCGAGCACCTCAGAAACGATAACGTCATTTACGCTCAAGCGAAAAAAATCAAAGTGACTCCGGCAGAAAAAATGCAATTGAACATCGATGGGGAATACGGCGGGTTATTGCCTGGAGAATTCATTAACTTGAAACAACATATCGACATGGTTGTTCCGGAAAAATTCATCGAACAGCACAAAGAAACCGAGTCTCACACCTTCAACTGACATCCAGTTGGAGGTTTTTTCTGCCTGGAGATGTCTGCATGCTTCCGCAGATATATGATAAGATAAGGGCACAATGAAGAACAAAGGAAGATCAACATGGCGAAAAGGAAAGCACCTGTGAAGAAAAATGAATTTGTAACATTGACATTCGAAGACTTGACCCATGAAGGAAACGGTGTCGGCAAAATAAATGGTTATCCGCTGTTTGTCCCTTATGGTTTGCCTGGGGAAGAGGCGGTTGTGAAAGTCGTGAAAGTGAATAAAAATTTTGGTTACGGAAAGTTGATTGAACTGAAGAAAAAAAGCGCTAAACGCGTCGAACCACCATGTAACGTGTTTTATAAATGCGGCGGTTGTCAACTTCAACATATGAGTTACGACATGCAACTTCAGATGAAGCGGAATCAAGTGAAGAACGTGATGAAGAAAATCGCTCATTTGGATCATGTCCCGGTACATCCGACAATCGGTATGGAAGACCCGTGGCGCTACCGGAATAAAGTGCAAATCCCTGTCGGCGAAAAGGATGGCGAACTCATCACTGGTTTCTATCGGAAGCGGAGTCATGACATCATCCACGACATGGAGACTTGTTTGATTCAAGATGAACTGAATGACCGGGTCGTCCATGCTGTCCGCCGGATTGCCAATAGGTTGGGAATCGAGGCATATGATGAAGAGGCACATCGCGGTGTTTTACGTCATATCATGGTGCGGACAGGGCGGGAGACGAACGACATTATGGTCGTCCTCATCACCCGCACGGAAAAGTTGCCGCATCAAGAAGAATTGATCCGTGAACTGACGGAGACATTTCCGAGCATCAAATCGATTGTACATAGTGTCAACAGCAAACGCACGAATGTGATATTGGGCGATAAAGCGAAGACGATTTGGGGCGACGATTATATTTATGATACGATTGACGACATCCGTTTTGCGATTTCTCCAAGGTCATTCTACCAAGTGAATCCAATTCAGACGAAAGTGTTGTATGACAAGGCGGTGGAGTACGCCCAGATTGACGAAAATGATGTGGTCGTCGATGCTTATTGCGGAATCGGCACGATTTCTTTATTCCTTGCCCGAAAAGCCAAGAAAGTTTACGGCATAGAAGTCGTGCCTGATGCGATTCGTGATGCGAAAAAGAATGCCGAACTGAACGGCATCACGAATGCGGAATTCATCGTCGGGGAAGCGGAAAAAGTGCTGCCTGAGTGGAAAAACGAAGGATTCAAACCCGATGTCATCGTCGTCGATCCCCCACGTAAAGGTTGCGACGTAGCATTTTTGAAAGCGATGATTGCTATGGAACCGAAGCGAATCGTTTATGTGTCATGTAATCCATCGACTTTAGCACGGGATTTAGTCATTTTGGAAGACGGCGGATACCGGACACAAGAAGTCCAACCGGTCGACATGTTCAGTCAAACGA
>CALKWU010000128.1 GCA_938004015.1 uncultured Oceanobacillus sp. | reverse complement strand
TCTGTAAACACCCGGGATCTTGTCAAAAAACGTTTGCCTTCCGGGCCTTCCAAGGAAAACATGCCGCCTCTCCCATCCACGACATCGATGATCAACTGTGTATGTTTCCAATATTCATATTGATCTTTCGACATATAAAATGGCGTATTCCCGATTTCCCCCAAAAGGACATCCGCATCACCAGTCCTGAATTCATCCCTCGGATAACACATCGGGGAGCTCCCATCACAACAGCCCCCAGACTGATGGAACATGAGCGGACCATGGATTCTTTCCAATTTATCGATGAGCTCGAGCGTTGCTTCTGTAGCAATCACCCGTTGAACCATCGCACTCCCTCCTTGTTACATCTTATGCAAAAAGGAAGCTGATCTTTCCCTTTGATCAGCTTCCTTCCAACTCACTCTTTAATCAGAACAATCCTGTCGGTGTTTCGCTATAGCTGATGAGCAAGTTCTTCGTTTGCTGGTAATGGGAGAGCATCATTTGATGGTTTTCCCGGCCGATTCCCGACTTTTTGTATCCACCGAATGCGGCATGTGCCGGATACTGATGGTACGTATTCGTCCACACTCTACCAGCTTGGATTTCCCTGCCGAAGCGGTAAGCGGTATTGATGTTTCTCGTCCAAACTCCTGCACCTAAGCCATAAAGCGTATCATTCGCTATTTCCAATGCTTCCTCTTTATCTTTAAAAGTCGTTACAGAGAGCACCGGGCCGAAGATTTCCTCTTGGAAAATCCGCATTTTATTATGGCCTTTGAATATCGTCGGTTCAATATAGTAACCGCCTGCAAGCTCTCCTTCCAGTTTGTTCACATTGCCGCCGATAAGCACTTCCGCACCTTCTTGTTTCCCGATGTCAAGATACGACATGATCTTTTCCATTTGCTCTGTCGAGGCTTGTGCACCCATCATCGTTGTCGTATCAAGTGGATGGCCGATTTTGATTTCTTTTACACGTGCGAGGGCCCGTTCCATAAAGTCATCATAAATCGATTCATGAATTAAAGCACGGGATGGACAAGTACAAACTTCCCCTTGATTAAGGGCGAACATCGTAAAACCTTCTACTGCTTTATCAAGAAAGCCGTCGTCATTTTCCATGACATCTTCGAAAAAGATATTCGGTGATTTGCCTCCGAGTTCAAGAGTCACTGGAATAATGTTTTCTGATGCATATTGCATGATGAGACGCCCGGTTGTCGTTTCCCCGGTGAATGCAACTTTATCGATTCCTGGATGTGTCGCCAGTGGCTTTCCAGCTTCGAGTCCGAATCCATTGACCACATTCAGTACACCAGGAGGAAGTAAATCGTGGATCAGTTCAAGCAAGACGTGAATCGATGCCGGGGTCTGTTCCGCTGGTTTCAAGACGATGCAGTTTCCGGTGGCAAGAGCCGGTGCGATTTTCCACGTCGCCATCAATAGCGGGAAGTTCCACGGAATGATTTGCCCGACGACACCAATCGGCTCATGGAAATGATAAGCAACCGTATCGTCATCAATTTGACTGATGCCGCCTTCTTGCGCCCGGATGGCACTGGCAAAATAACGGAAATGATCGATCGCAAGCGGAAGGTCGGCAGCGAGAGGTTCACGGATCGCTTTTCCATTATCCCACGTTTCTGCAACGGCAAGCATTTCCATATTTGCTTCGATACGATTGGCAATTTCATTCAAAATATTGGCCCGTTCTGCAACTGAAGTTTTTCCCCAACTTTCTTTCGCCCGATTGGCGGCTTCCACGGCAAGATCGACATCTTCTTTCGTGGATCTGGCTATTTCACAAAAAACTTCCCCCGTCACCGGACTGACATTTTCAAAATACATGCTTTTGACCGGTGCGCGGTACTCGCCACCGATGAAATTGTCGTACCGCTCTTTGAAGTGGATGACTGCACCTTCTGTATTTGGTTGTTTGTACCTCATCATCTATTCCTCCTTATTTTTCCATAATGGATAAGCTTGTCTTACTAAACCTTATTCGGAAGGGAAGAAAATATGACTCAAGCCTGCAGAGAGATGTCAATTACTCTTAATTCAGAGCATATGAATTGCAACAATCTCTGTTAACCGTTAGACTGATAATAAATATGCTGGATATGAAGAAACATGATGTTTATAAGTTCTGGAATATCTATTTAACTTTTTAGTCAGACGAGTAAATTGAAAATGGAGGAAGGAAAATGTATCACATACCAGGTCATCATCATATTTCGATGATTGTCAAAAATGCCAGTGAAAACAACTATTTCTATAAACGGATACTTGGTTTACGTCGGGTGAAAATGACGGTAAATCAAGATGATCCATCCATGTATCATTTATTTTTCGGGGACAAAACAGGAAGTCCCGGAACAGAGCTCACCTTTTTTGAAATCCCTCTTGTCGGAAACACGTATCGTGGAACAAATGCCATTACGAGAATTGGACTGCTCGTTCCGTCCATGGAAAGCCTCGACTATTGGAAAAAACGTTTTGAAACGTTCAACGTACCCCATAGTGAGATCACGACATACACAAGACGGCCAGCTTTGAAATTTGAAGATCCGGATGGTCTGCGTCTCGTGCTCATTTATGGGGAAGGTGAAACACTCGATTTTTGGGAAACGTGGGAGAAATCGGAAGTCCCGGAAGAACATCAAATTCTAGGCATGGGCCCGGTGGAAATCACCGTGAAGCGACTTGATAAATTGGCTCGTACGTTGACGGATCTATTCGGTTATACCGAGGTGAGCCGTAACGAACAAGAAGCGCTTTTCCAGTCGGTCGAAGGGGAACCTTTTGGGGAAATTGTTGTGAAACAGATGGATGGTCCTTCTGAAAGACCGGGGCGGGGAAGCATCCACCATTTGGCGATCCGCGTGAAGAACGACGATGAATTGAAGTATTGGGAGGAACAAGTGAAGCAAAGAGGTTTCGTCTCTTCGGGAATCGTCGACCGTCACTATTTCAAGAGCCTTTATTTCCGTGAATCAAACGGCATCCTTTTTGAGATTGCGACGGATGGACCAGGCTTCACGGTCGATGGAGATGTAGAGTCATTAGGTGAAACACTCGATTTACCGCCGTTTTTAGAAGATCGTCGTACAGAAATTGAAGCTAAACTTACGCCGATTGATGAAAATTGGCAAGCGTAATAAGAAACCACCCGTATCGGAAACGATGCTATACGGGTGGTTTCTTATAAACTAGGTACTATTACTACAATCCAATGTGTTGCATATAAATAAGATCTATAA
>CALKWU010000127.1 GCA_938004015.1 uncultured Oceanobacillus sp. | reverse complement strand
GAAGTTTCATCCAATTCGATTTTAAAATGATATTTGACGATTTTAAGGATATTATTCACTAATTCGGTAACTTTCACAGCGGTCATCACACTTTTACCGGAAAGCTGACTGTTGACGAAATGCAGGGCAATCGAAGCCGCTTCATCTTCCGGTAAACGGACGCCAATTTCTTCCTCCACGATATCTAAAGCTTGAAGCGCAACTTGGAATTCCTTTTTGTAATATTTGCGGATTTCCCACATGAGATGGTTTTTTAACTCAATATCTTTTTTATGTCTTGTGATGGCGAAACTCAAGTGATCGGTGAGAGCAATATACAAGTAATCATCCAATTCATATGTCAGCTCGGATTTTGCAAGTTCGATGATTCTTGAGGAAAGGTCGAGATAAACGTCTGAAACATCTTTCATCAATTCCACAAGTTTCATCGTTGTTTCTTTGTCTTTCAACACAAAAGTCTTCTCGATCTTCTCTTTATCGATCGTATCCCCTCGACGTTTTTGGAACGCAAGGCCTTTCCCCATGACAATGATTTCTTCATTTAGATTGTTTAATGTTACTGCAACGTTATTATTCAAAACCTGTTTTATCTTCATTCTTCTCACCTATGCCATATTTTACAATAACCGATAAATAAATCATATGATTTCAATTATAAGGGATGCGCTGATGAGTGTAAATCATTTCGTATAGCATCTTCCAGGACCGATCTCGTCAAAATATGTGGACTTTGTTCATTCGCACTTCGATGACTAAAGTCTCATTTTACTTTGTTTTCAAAGTTGCTTCGACAGTAATGCCACTATCGTCAGCTCGCAATCACCTCCTGAAATGTAAACTGAATCATTGGGTGGAAATAAAAAAACCTAAGCAAAATTTGCACAATGATCCTCACCATGCAAATTTCACTTAGGTTATGCCCGTCCTGAACGGTAACATTCCTAATGCAAATGATTTAGTTCAATGATATTATATAAAAGCAATTAAAAAATGTCAACGTTTTCTTTTTATTTATGGGGAGCTTTTGCGATGTACCTATTTTTATTTACGGCTTAAGTGGCAGGTCAAGGACCCGTTGTGTTTTGGGACAAGACGGGACAGACCCCGATTGACCCGCTTCCCCACTGTTAAAAAAATGTCAATTGTCGAGCCGTTACATAGCCCTTATTTAAGTTATACTGATTGTATAAATAGTAAATATTTCACAATGCATTCAACACTATTCCACTGCTAGAGGAGGAGCATCGTTGAAAATCAAACGAAAGAATTTTATCATCTTGCTCATTGCAACAGCGATCATGTTCATCATTTTACTTTTGCCAAACCCTGATACGTTGCCTGTCGTTGGTCAACGTGCCCTTGCTGTATTGGCGTTCGCTGTCATACTTTGGATGACGGAGGCCGTCTCCTATCCGGTCAGTGCCGTCATGATCGTGACGCTATTGGCACTTTTCATCGGGATGTCGCCGACAATTGAAGACCCTTCAGTTACATATGGAACAAGTAACGCATTAAGCATGGCAATCGGTGGATTCAGTTCGACTGCAGTTCTCCTCGTCGGTGGTGCCCTCGTTCTGGCAGCAGCGATGGAGCTTACCGGATTACACCGTCGAATTGCTCTTTACATCTTATCGAAAGTTGGTACAAAACCGAGTCGTCTCGTCATCGGAACGATTTTCGTCAGTTTCGTCCTTGCTCTGTTTGTACCGAGTGCCACGGCACGGGCCGGTACTTTAGTGCCAATCCTTCTCGGAATCGTCGCAGCCTTTGGATTAGCGAAAGAAAGCAAACTCGCATCCCTGCTCATGATCACTGCCGTCCAATCGATTTCCATCTGGAACATCGGTATCAAAACCGCCGCCGCACAAAACATGGTGGCACTTGGATTCATCGAGGCTGAATACGGAATGGACATCACCTGGGCAGAATGGTTCTTATATGCAGCACCTTGGTCTGTCATCATGTCCTTTGTTTTATATTTCGTTATGACCCGCCTGATCAAACCAGATCTCCCGGATATTGCCGAAGAAAACAGTTTGCAAAAACAATTGGAAGAACTCGGAGAAATGTCCGGAAAGGAAAAACGACTCATCATCATTGCCGTTGCACTTTTGGTATTCTGGTCTACAGAAGGCATCTTGCATCCCTTCGACTCGACGACGGTCATGATTGCAGCCGTTGCTGTCATGCTCACCCCGATTGTTGGGATATTGAGCTGGAAAGATGTCCAACAAAAAGTTCCTTGGGGAACGTTGATTGTTTTTGCGACCGGAGTTTCTTTAGGTACCGTCCTATTGGAAACGGAAGGCGCATCTTGGCTATCCGCCAACTCATTTGAAGCAATGGGGATTCATACGATGCCCCTCCTCGTCATGATTGCTGTCCTTGCTGCTTTCAACATTTTAATCCATCTCGGATTTGCAAGTGCAACGAGTCTGGCAGCGGCATTCATTCCAATCGTCATTGCTCTCGTCGAAAGCATGGAACCAACAACCTTCAATGCCATCGGACTTGTGCTCATCATGCAGTTCGTCATCAGCTTCGGATTTTTGCTACCGGTGAACGCACCGCAAAACATGCTCGCCTATGGAACTGGCACGTTTACGGTAAAAGATTTCTTGAAATCCGGAATCCCTCTTACCATCGTCGGCTATATCTTGATCCTTCTGTTCAGTGCGACTTACTGGCAATGGATCGGATTACTTTAATAGAAAAAAGCCTTGCATGACAAATCCTGTCATACAAGGCTTTTAGCTTTTTATTGCGAAACGGTCAGGGAACCTCCGTCTGTTTTTGTCAATTTCGCCTGGACGACAAATCTCCCTTTTTCTTTATCAAGTTTATAATCACAAGTGGATAGGGTGAGGATATGGTCGTCCGGACTGACTTCCACATCTATTTCATATAACGCATGCTCGTCGATCTCTTGGAGCAATTGTTCAAATTCTTCATCATCGGCAAAGTCCGTCTTGATATAATTGAAATCGGTCGTCGTATTGTAAACGGCGAAAATTTCCGCTTTATAGCTTTCATCCTGAATTATTCATAGAAAACTTTTGATTACTTTTGAATGCTTATTTATCAAG
>CALKWU010000126.1 GCA_938004015.1 uncultured Oceanobacillus sp. | reverse complement strand
ATTGACCAACCTAGAAGGGAAGAGGGCCAAACAGGGACAGACCCTATTTGGCCCACTCTCAGCTTACAGCAAAACATACGCCGATAACACAACCGTCACCATGAAGATCATGTTCAGTGGAATTCCCACTTTCAAGTAGTCGCTGAATTTGTAGCCTCCCGGGCCGTAAACGATCAGATTTGTTTGGTAACCAATCGGTGTCGCAAAACTTGCCGAAGCGGCGATGGCGACGATGGCAGCGACAACTGTTGGCGACACATCCACATATGCTGCAACTTCAACAGCAATCGGCATTGTTATGATCGCTGCTGCGGCATTCGTTACAACTTCTGTCAAGACAGTCGTCACCAAATAGACAGCCGCTAAAAGACCGAGCGTGCCAAAGGCTCCGCCGATCACGTTGATAATAGAATTTGCTATCAATTCAGCCGTTCCCGAAGTTTCAATGACAGTGCCGACACCCAACGAACAGACAATCAAAATCAAAACTTGGAACGGCATATTTTTAATCACTTGTTCTTCGTTAAAGAATTGCAAAATCAAATACAATCCCACAAATAACAATGAAGCCTCAAACATGGACAACATACCGAAAGCGACTAAGAGAATCATCAAAATAAAGCTTCCGATCGCCACATACGTTTGTCCCTGGTTGAACACCTTTTGTTTCGGAATGTCGGTGATCACATAAAAATCATCCTTATTGATGGCCCTTACACTGAAATCTTTATCCGCAAGCATCAACAAAACATCCCCGGGCTTCAATACGATATCCCCGATGTTTTCTTCGATCCGTTCATTTTTCCGGTGGACGGCCACAATCGAAGCATCGTATTTTGCACGGAAATTCGTGTCTTTAATCCGCTGATTGACGAGCGGCGAGTTGTGGGAAATGACACCCTCGACGAGATTGGCCTCGTTATTTTGCAACGACTCGACCGAAACATCTTTCCCCGTTTTTATCGAAATGTTGTTCATGCTTTGCAATGCTTCCAACGTTTCCAATGAGCCGGAAAACACAATCAAATCATTTGCTTGAATTTTATCCGTCAATTTCACCGGTGAAATGACTTCCCCATTCCGTTCGATTTTGACCAAATAAATCCCTTTCAACTGTTTGATTTCATTGGAAGTCACGGTTTTGCCGATCAATTTACATCCTTCATGGATGACCGCTTCATATAAAAACTTTTTCCCCGTGTCATATTTTTCTTCAATCTCCGTATTGTTTTCAGGCAGAATCTTATATCCAAATGTGAATAAGTATAAAATACCAAGCACAATCCCTAAAATGGAATATGGCAACAAATAGAAAAAGGAAAATCCTTCAAAGCCTCTTTCCAATAACCATCCATGGACGATCAAATTCGTTGATGTTCCAATCAATGTAACGATTCCCCCGAAAATCGTGATGTAAGATATCGGCAGTAAAAATTTGCTGGCATAGAAGCCTCGTTCTTTACACCATTTTTGGATGGCAGGCACCAACATGACGACAATCGGAGTATTGTTGAAAAACATGGAAAAACTGACTAACGGTCCCGTTAAACGAACTAATGCCCCGTTTTCGGTTTTCGATTTGTCGAGGACATAATTCAACACCCGCTCGACCAAGTTCGTCCGCTCAATAACGGATACGATGACGAACAACAAGGCAAGGGTCAGTACCCCTTCATTGGAGACGCTGCTCATGATTTCAGACGGTGTAATGAGACCTAGAATAAAAAAGAACAATAACGTCAAAAATGCGATCGTCGCCGGGTGGGCAACTTCTAAAATCATTAATACAAGCATGACGATGACGGTAAGTATGACGATGACATTCGTTAAAGCCACGATTCCACCTCATTTTGTCTTTCAAAAACTTGAAATAAAAAAACCTTGTAGCAACATGTTGTTACACAAGGAATTCCAGGATGTCAAAAAATTGAAAAACAATCTTTTTCTATTATACATTCAACATTTCAGAAAAGAAAGCCAAAATAGATTAATAGATTAATAGAAAGTAAAACTTTTTTAATGATTCTCCCGTCTGCACAAATGCTTCTTTCCCTTTCAAAGTGAGGAGAGAAAAATTCATTGCAATTGCAAATCATCCATCAAAAAGGAGCGGGACTTTTTTCTTGTCAAAAACGCCCCGAACATCCTGACCATCCCCGACGGTTTTTTGTTATAGTGGAACTGACAAAAAACTCGAAAATATACTGTATTATCTTTCATACATAAACGTGTCATAAGTGAATCGATAAAAAGGAAGGTCCTATGCGCAATTCAAGTAATCTGGAAAAATTATATGTAAATTTGCAAGGCCCCTCTATTTTTACTTGCTGAAGTTGTCTAGTTCGGAACAGCTGGCGGAAGATCTCGCTCAAGGAACGGTTGTCCGGGCGACGGTTTTCTTGCATCAATCCGTGGGAATCATCATCTTGATTTCCATCCATCGCTTCAGTATTTTTGGTTGGATAAAGAATCAATAAAAAACAGTAAAGCATTGATACTGAAAAACATGGAAAAACTATTGCAAAAATCTGATAGCTACTACGAGCGTTTTCTCGGCCTCAGCCATTTGGAAGAAAAATATGAATACTTGTAAGAAAAGGATTCACCGTCTATGGCGCAGTCGTGACCGGCCCGGTGAAAGAATTGTTGAAACTCCAAGCTGCGGATTTTGTAAAAGGGGAGCCGCGGCGCGACGTGGAACTATGGAATTGGGAGTAAGAACATCTCCACATTGCAGATAGGAAAGACTCGGCACACCTTTCTTTGAAACTTATTGCCATACAATTCCGTATCATAGCTAAGAAGGTCGTTGAGGAGGCTGTGTCATGAAATTTGAAGCAAAACGTGATTTATCATATCGTATTCTGTTTTGGACATCGACAATCCTATTCTTCGGACTAGCGATCGGCTTGTTCGTTCCTGTTTACAATGAAGCGGGACTTTTTGCGAGCATCATACTCTCAACCATATTCGGCCTTTTCGGCATCGTCATCTTGTGGTTTTGGTTCCGCACGTTTTATTTTGTGACAGATGAGGAATTGATCATCCAAGTCGGTCCCTTTAAGCGGAGAATTCAAATCCGTTCAATCAAAAAAATCGAAAAAACTCATTCGCAAATCGCATCCGCCGCCCTTTCAAAAGAACGGTATTACTTGTATTACAATGCCTATGATTACACGTTGATTGCACCGGAAAACATCGAAACATTCGTTCAAGTGATCAATGAAAAAAAGGGAGAGCCGGTGGAGTTTGTCAGTTAGAGGCCGGCTTTCCGACCTCACCTACATAGAAAACTCCCTCCGTTCAGCTCGACGGAGGGAGTTTTGTTCACTTCACTTCAACGGTAATCGGCTCAAGTTCAATGACTTCTTGGTCCGCATCACTGTCGACGGATCGGTAACTTGCTTTGATCGGATTGCCATCTTCATCATAGCCGATCGTATCGCTATTGGACAGTTCGATGACCGGTGTCAAAATCAGTTGAGTGGCATCAGGGTCCACTTTTCCGTAAGTGGCCATCCAGTTCAAGTCGAAATCCGTATCACCATATCCACCGAGCGCCAAAGTAGGATAGACATTGCCGAGATCATCTTCTACGTTCATCTCGACAAAAATAAAGTCCCAATCGTTATAGAGCTTTTCCGTCACGGAATGATTGTAATAAATCATGAAGGACATCGGTGTGATTTTTATTTCATCCATGGTGACGGTCATTCCATCAATTTCCCAACGATTGTCGACCGCAATCGTTCGACTTTCCGTAGCTTGGACAGTGAAATAGAATTCCCAGTCACCTTCAAATACCGTCCCTTCCAAATTTGGCTCCGTTGAAATGCCATCGATTATCCATTCGACTTCGATTTCACTGAAATCATGTCCAGCATAATGATTGGTTTCCAACACACCTATATATTTCCCCTCATCAATTTTGGTGACCCGCTCGGTACCGGACATGCCAGTATCCGTGAACCTCGGCAATGAATTGAGCCAAGGGGTTTCACCTAAATCCTTTTCGGTTTCGATCATGAATGTGATATACAACGTCCGACCGTCAAAAACGGTGTCTTGGATGCTGAGGGTGATGCCATTGCTTTCTGCAACCAGATCGAGTTTTTCTGCTTGTTCGTCGTACGTGACATAATGACCGTCATGACTGAAAAAATTGAAAATATTCCCGAGAAACGGGACATCCTCGGCATAACTGGTGAAGGAAAGCCCGACCAAGAGGGAACCGATCAAACCGAATGTGATGATGGCTGCAGATATCATCCGTTTCCAGTAACTTCTTTTTTTCTTCGTCCTTATTTGGTGCTGTAACTGTTTAATCACTTTTTTCTTTTCCATTTCCGAAACGGGAAGGGTGTCTTCCGCAGATGTCTTCACTTCAATTCCATTCAACAGTTCATAAATATCTCTCATCCAATTTCCCTCCTAACATGAAATCCTCCGCTTTTTCGGACAACTTCTTCCTCGCCCTAAAAATCCGGCTGTCCACCGCCGACTTGGATAGACCAAGACTTTCTGCAATCTCACTGGAATGCATCCCTAAGAAAAAACGCATGATGACGATTTTTTGGTCGACGGGTTTCAATGTGTGGATCAAATCCATCAGTTCTTTTTCATTTTCCGCTTGGATGATTTCGTCTTCCACCGTATGTCTGACAGGAAACTCCAGCGAATCCATTCCCGTTTCTTTGATTTTGACCGCTTTTCGGTAGTAATCAATCGCTTTGAATTTGGAGATGGCGGCGACCCACGACTTGAATTGAATCGCGTCTCCTTTGAATTTGCCCGCATTGTTCCAAATGGAAAGAAAAATATCGTTGATGCATTCTTCCAAGAGTCCTTCATTGCTCAAAGGGCCGAGGATTTTGTAGGAAATTCCTTTGACGAGCGGCAAATACTCATCGACGATATATTCCAAAGCATCTTCCTTCCCCATTTGGAGGCGTCGGACGAAGTTGGTTCCATTCGTTTTCATGAATGTTGCTCCTCCTATGCTTTCATGTTCACTCTATAAGACGAAGAAAACAAAAATTATTTGCAAATTTTCGGTGATTTCTTGCACACGAAAAGATTAGCTATTATTATAGCTTAAAATGGGGGCATGAGGAGGGAAGGATATGGTGACGAAACAAAAGCGCATCCGGGATTACGGAGTGGAAATCGGAACGATGAAAACCGGACCGTATAACGCCATCACCGATGTAGAAGGAGTGACGGTCGGGCATGTGACGCTCGCCGATAAAGACATCCAAACCGGGGTGACGGCTATTTTGCCGCATCAAGGGAATGTTTTCAAAGAAAAATTGATCGCTGCCAGTCACGTCTTCAATGGCTTCGGAAAAACTATCGGGACCATCCAAATCAATGAATTGGGCACATTGGAAACCCCGATTATCTTGACGAACACATTAAGTGTCGGTACCGCAGCGGATGCTTTGATTGACTATATGTTGGAGCAAAATCCTGAAATCGGGAGAACGACAGGTACCGTGAATCCGGTCGTTTGCGAGTGCAATGATATGCATTTGAACGATATCCGCGCCAAATCCATCACGAAAGAACATGTTTTCCAAGCTTTGAATACGACTTCCAAAGAGGTGGAGGAAGGGGCGGTCGGGGCCGGCAGGGGAATGGTTTGTTATTCATTGAAAGGCGGCATCGGCACGTCTTCTCGAGTGCTGGAAATGAAGCATGGTACATATACGTTAGGGGTACTCGTGTTGTCCAATTTCGGGAAACTAAGTGATTTGACGATTAACGGAAAAGTAATCGGGAAACGGCTTACGTATGTCATGCCAACGTCTCACGAAGAAAAAGATAAAGGCTCGATCATCATCATTGCTGCGACAAATCTTCCCGTCACGGAACGACAATTGCAACGGATCATCAAACGAGCGATGACCGGGCTGTCCCGAACAGGATCCATCGTTTCAAACGGAAGCGGAGAATTGGTGATCGGTTTTTCCACGGCGACGAGAATACCTCATGAAAATCAAGCGGAACTTCTTTCCATTCCGGTCATCCACGAAGAAGACATCGACCTTGCTTTCCGGGCCATCGGGGAAGCGACGGAAGAAGCGGTGTTGAACTCGTTAATAACGGCAACTCATGTAGTGGGGCGGGATGGTAATGAACGGCCGGCTTTGAAAGAACTATTGGAGACATACGACATCGAGTTAAGTTGATTCATGGTCAAGCCAAATGTTTGAATAATGATAGGAAATGGAAGAACATATGATCAATAGAAAAAATAGAGAGGGAGAATGATCATGGATGTGAAATTTCCGATTGGCGAGTTAGAAGTCCCTGAAAAAGTGACGAAGGAACATGTGGACGAATGGTTGGAACAAATTGAAACGTATACAGACAGATTGCGGGAAACGATTGATAATTTGTCCGAGGAGGATCTGCAGAAAACATATCGCGAGGGTGCGTGGACAGTGCAACAACTCGTCCATCACATCGCCGATTCCCAGTTGAACATGTTCCAACGCTTGAAGCTGGCGTTGACGGACGATAATCCGACCGTACCAAATTTCGATCAAGACAAATGGGCGGTGCAGCCGGATGTGGAATTGCCGGTTGACGTATCCATCGACATGTTGGAAAGCATCAACAAGCGGATTATCTTTTTAGCGAAGACATTGACGAAAGAGGATTTGAAGCGGACATTCATCCATCAAGTGAGTGGGGAAGTGACCGTTGCGCAGAAACTTGCAAAATTGGCTTGGCATGAAGAACATCATTTGGAACATATAAAAATCGCATTATCGAAATAACTGTAGTTGAAGAATTCAAATGGTGCATCCGAAAGAAGGAGATGTACCATTTTTTGTCGAATGGAAAAAAAGATGGAATGTTGAGGTGTTCGGTAGGCGTCAACAATATTCGGTTGCTAGTCTCTTAGGTTTGATGGTTATTGCAGCATTACTTGGAATTTATCGCCAGTCCATCGCATACTTTTTCGCAGACTTGTTGTCACCCTTGTGGATGTTGACGATTGTGACGATTGCAAGTGTCACCTTGTTCATCCTCGTCTTCATTTTAAAGACGTTATTTTTATCATGGAAAAATTAAAACCGAAAGTCTATATGGTGTTGTTGTCTCTCAATCTTTTCGTCGGAGTCACCGTTTCTTTGTGGTTATTGTTTGGGTTGGCGATGTGGTGGGGTTGAGGACTATTGATCGGTTTCGCGCGTCCGGCTCAATGGTGAGCGATGCAAGCGGGCAGATAAGAAAGGTGATGCCATTGAAAAAAATTATTCGTTTTTATCATTCTGGCAGTCATCTTTGTGTACAGTTTATGGGCGACGTCATGGACTGTTTCGTATTTGCCTTTTGAAGAAAATTGGCGTAACTATCTTGTTTTCACACCGGCATGTAACCGGTCCTGAACAAATTTTTGTGATTGACCGTTTTTTCTACGCCTTTCAAGCTGCCCCGCCCATAAAGCTTCTTATGGTTGGATCATTGTTAGGGATGGTGGGACTTTGTTTTGTTTGGGGTCGAGATCGGATGAGGAAGAGGGTTGTGTAGCAGCATTTCATAGGAAATTAAATATAATTTAGTTGTACAAGGAGTAAAAGTGAAGAGTGCAGAGAAAATCACTTGGTAAATATAGCATGAACAGAAACTTCCTTTCGAAAGCAGGCATTTATATTAGGGGAATTCACTTTGGTCACGTTGAGGTTCATTTGCAAGAAATAGTAGGATAAGAATTAATCTGCTATACTAGATTCATAGATTCGAATGAGAACATGAGTGCGCATTTTGGTATTTCCGTGATATTGATGTTAAGACGCTTTTTTGTTATAGACTTGCGATAGGATTCAAGCAGGGCGTTTTTCAAACGTACATTCATTGGAAATACGGTAGCTTTTCCAGGATGGCGCATCATCTCGGTGGGCCAAACAGGGACAGTCCCCGTTTGTCCCAATTTGTGAACTTGCGCTTTGGAGCCAAGCAGAATAGTTCCCAAGCGAATCCAACCCGAAAAATCAACAAAAATGCCAATCCAAATTATTCAGGAGGAAGCGGAGCCACGGTGAATATGAAAAAATACAAGAATCGAATTGTATCCCATAAAATCATTCCGGAAAGAAAAGCGACGTATAGCATTTTTCCGGAGCGCTTGTCAGATGACCTGAAAAACTACCTTTCCCGAAGTGGCATCAAGAAACTGTACAGCCATCAGGTGGAAATGTTCGATAAAGCCCTCGACGGGAACAATGTCGTCATTACGACGTCCACGGCGAGTGGGAAAACGTTGAGTTTCCTTTTGCCGATCGTGCAAGAGATCCTGAAAGATCCGACGACGCGGGCCATTTTCATTTATCCGACGAAAGCGTTGGCGAGTGACCAATACCGTAATCTGAAACCGCTCCTAGACTATTTCGGAAAAAACAAAATCCAAGCCGGAGTCTATGATGGCGATACGCCTGTCAATGAACGGACTCGCATTCGAAACAGTGCCAACATCATTTTGACGAACCCGGAAATGATCAATACCGCATTTTTGCCGAATCACAATAAATTCGGTTTCAACTTTATTTTTTCCAATCTCAAATATGTCGTCATCGATGAGCTGCACACATATAGAGGGACGTTCGGAGCGCACCTCTCCAACTTGATGAAACGGTTGAATCGGATTTGCAAGTATTACCATTCCTCGCCGCAGTACCTATGCAGCTCGGCGACGATTGCCAATCCGGTTGAGCTTGCGGAAAAAATCACTGGTAAGGCATTCCAATTGGTCGATCGAGACGGTTCCCCTGCACCGGAAAAACATTATTACATTTGGCAGCCGCCGATCGACGAGGAACACTACCGAAAAAGACCGGTCCAAGAAGCTTCCGATTTCATACCCGAACTCGTCATGGAAGACAATAGTTTCATAGCTTTCTGCAAATCGAGGCGAGATGTCGAGGTCGTCTTGAAGGAAGCACGCGACAAATTACAATCCGAGACTGAAGGCAGTTACGATTTTTCCAAAATGATCTCCGGCTACCGAGGCGGTTATAAACCGGAAGAGCGGAAAGAGATCGAGAAAAAAATGGTTGATGGTGCGTTGAGAGGGCTTGTCTCGACGAATGCCCTGGAGCTTGGCATCGACATCGGCTCGATCGACACGACGGTCATCGTCGGTTATCCCGGTACGAGAGCGTCGTTTTGGCAACAGTCCGGTCGTGCCGGGCGGACCGGCAAGACGTCACAGACATTTTTGATTTTGGACAACTTGCCGTTCGACCAGTACATCGCCATCGATTCCGAATGGTTGTTTTCCACCGGAATCGAAAGTGCCGTCGTCGACCCGAACAACTTGTTCATTCAACTCGCCCATGTGCGGGCAGCTGCAGCGGAAATTCCATTGTCCCTCGATGATATTTCCATTTTCCCGCTCCTCGGTGAAATCATCCCGGTGCTCATGGAAAATGGCGAATTGCGGGAACAAAACGGAAAATTCGCTTGGACGGGACCGGCATTTCCAGCCGGGGATTTCAGCCTTCGGAACATGGACAAAATCAGATACAAATTAATCAATAAAGAAAACAACGAGTTGATGACGGAAATGGATGAACTGCAAGCCTTCCGCGAAATCCATAAAGGGGCGATTTACTTGCATGACGGCTCGCTTTACCTCGTGGAAGACCTGGATCTCGAAAACAGACAAGCGATCGCCATTCCGCGTGAAGACAATTATTACACGGTGCCGGATTTCCGGACATCGGTGAAGAAAATCAAAGATTTCAATTATGAAGACATCGGCCGTGTGAAGAAACGGTTCGGGGACGTGAATGTGACGGAAGCGGTCGTCGGTTACAAACGCGTGGAATTCCATAATCACCAAAATCTTGGCTACGAACAGCTTGCCCGACCGTTATCGAAAACATATGATACGGAAGGGATCCGCCTGGAAATTCCGGAAAATGTTGTGAAAACATTCAATGCACTCATTCCTAAAAGTTCTTCACTCAATGCGGAAAACTTCTGGAAAACTTATTTTGGCGGTATGGGTTATGCTTTGCTCAATTCGGCTTTGATGATGACGATGACGACCCGCGAAGATATAGGAATCGCGAAAATGATTGAAGACATCGGTGGACAGCCGGTCACATACATCTGCATTTTTGACCGTTACATTGGCGGCATGGGGTATGCTGAAAAAGCGTATGAGTACATGGAAGATATCGTTAATAATGCCATCAAAATGATCAACGGCTGCAGTTGTGAAGAAGGTTGCCCGATTTGCGTCGGTGACTACATGCTCGATAAATCCTTTGTTGTGTGGGGCCTAGAGAACATTTGGGAAGAGTTGAGCCCGCTCCTTGATGTGAAAATACCGGAAGCTCCAACAGCTCCAGTGCAAGTGGAAAGGGAAAGAGAATTCAAATTTGAAAACTTGGAAAAAGAATGGCCGAAATTCCGCGTATTCATCCGCCAAACTAGAGAAGAACTATCCACGTTCGTCGCGGATGTCGAGTCGATCAAAATAGAACGATCGACATTGATCCTGTCTGTTGAAAACGCTTTCATCAAACGTTGGATCGAGAAGAGGGAAAATAAACAGAAGCTCATGAACATCTTCAATTATTACGTCGAAACGCCGGAAGACTTCGATATCGATTTTGAAGTGACAAACGAGCAAAAAATGGCCGATCTCGAAAAAGTGTCCAAACGTTATTCGGATTTGGTGAAATAGGTGAAAACAATGCTTGCAACAGCTGATTTGTTCACACAATTGAATGACTATCAAAAAGAAGCGGTGCTCGACGACAGTCCTGCGCTCATGTTGAATGCCCACGTCGGAAGCGGCAAGACGACCGTGCTCATTTCGAAAGTGCTGTATTTGAGTCTAGAGAAAAACGTCGATTTGGAAGACATGGTCGTCCTCACCTTCACGAATAAAGCGGCCGATGAAATCAAAGAAAGATTGATGAGGGCCAAGCCGGATTTGGAAGAAAAAGATATGCCACATGTCGGCACCTTCCACGGTGTCGCTTCCAAATTGTTGCGCGACGTGTTGCCGGTGGAGGAGCTCGGCTATACGAGCGATTTTTCCATCATGGAGCCGGATGAAGTGGAAGACATGGCCAATCGCCTAATCATCGAGCACGGCTTTGACATCAAATATAAAAACAAGCTCATATTAAGGCTCGGTCACGTGAAAAACGGCAGAACGTTATTCGG
>CALKWU010000125.1 GCA_938004015.1 uncultured Oceanobacillus sp. | reverse complement strand
TACTGCCTAAAAATATTTCTTAAAATTCCCTTGATTTTTTATAGCTGGTCTTTTTTGTATATAAATCTTGTATTTGACTACTGTAACCTAACAAAAACACAGGTCCTAACGGTTTGTCATTCATCTGTTCAAATGAAATTTTTGATTCAATTTCCTGCAACAAAACAGAATAAAATGTTGCTTGATCTCCAAGGCGAACAAAATATGGATTTAATTGTTTACGAATAACATACCATGTCCGTGCAGGTCTCTGACTATACGCATTAAATAATCGGGTTGCATTTGTTGCACGAGTTTCATTTTTTTCCTTTAATAACCTTCTTTCCATTACTTCTGCAACACCTAATAATCTTCCAAACAAATAATCTCTGTCCAAATTTTCTTCCTGCAACGCCAAACTGTATCCCTCACTTTCATATTGTTTATTTATTAATGCACAAGCTATATTTAAAGTCTCTTCCCATTTGAAATAATCAACAGATTGCGTTTTCGATTTAAAACTATAAGGATTGGTTACACGGTGAAATACTGTTTTAACAATATCACTTGGAATTCTTTTACGTTCTAAAATCGATGGTAATAGTCTAGTGTATAGTTCTTTTTTTAATCGTGGATCTGCATCACTCCCATAAACCGCATCTGCAATCTTGTTTGTTGATGGAGTTCCTATATATCGGATTACTCCCTTTGTACTTTTATCACGGGTTATCTGCAACCATCGACAACTATGATGCCACTTTATTAATGACTCAATATATAATTCAGGATTAAACTGTTGAAAATATACGATTGCTAAACGTCCGGATGTTGCAGCATCCAAAGCCATAACAATGATATTCTCCAATTTTGATTTATCGAATTCATGCTTAAAACCATGCATTGCTTTTATAATCTCGTTTGCAACAATTTCTTCTGTTAATACTTTATCTTTATATTGTTCCAAAACTTCTCTTGATAAAAATTCTAAACCATCAGTAAACGGTTCAGGCACTTCTATATGTTCCACACCAAACGATACAAAATAACGACTATCCACATTAGTCCCTTGTCTTTGTATTAACCAACGTAAAGCGTTATGGGCTTTTTGTGATATTTCATATCCTATTTGAACCGCTTCTTCGGAATGATGAAATCTGCCTCTAAACGTAAAACCTATATCATCATTAGCTGATATTAGTTTGGATAAATCGCCAGTATATCTAACACGTGAACCATGTTGGGTTGTTAAAGCTTCATGTGTTCTACCTGAAACGTAACATAATCCTGTTTTCTGCTTCAAGGAATCACTTATATATTCAATAAAACTATCAAATAAATCAGTGTTTTCCCAGACTGGTACTGAATTGTCTTGAATCACGTTAAATCTAACAAACGCTTCTAAAACATTGTCACCTGTTACAACTTTGTAGATTTCTTGACGTTCCGGACCAGTCATTTTTATGATGACTTTTCCGTTATTATCAACAGGCAATATTTTTTCATCAATCAAATCGCGTATAACCCTTTTTTTTGAAATATATTTAAAAATGGATTTAACTTCTTTAGGAGCATTTTGATGATTAGCCCAATCTTTCATTTGTGAATAATAAGCTTTAAAATAGTTTTTACGTTTTAGATCCCCTCCAAATTCTATATAGTCCCCAGCAACATAAAATAACTTATCATGTAAAAAATGCGGTCTTATTGTTTTTCCGGATCTGTTTGCAGATTCCAAGGTCACTGGCACAATTGTTCTTTCATTGTCAATTACTCTAGCATTCAAAAAATCGCCATCAGTAGAAAGATTAATCTGGATTTGTGCAGTTTGGATCATATGTGATGTAGGAAGTAAAGTTATTCGTTGATTTCTTTTTTCTTCAAAAACGCCAACACGATGACTGTTATGTTCATAAACATCGTAAAGTTGAATCATCCAACTCATCGATTTCCCTCCCCAAACAACTCGATATATTCCGATTCAACCGATTTAAAATTATTATCCTTCACAAAGCTTTTTTTATTTCTTTTTCCTAATGATCGAACTAATGTACACTGTTCTGGTCTGATAAATGAAATGATTCCATTTTTCATCACAGGCGTCCACAATCGCACTAACATTTCCTGTTTTTCATTCTCATCAGGATAAGTGAATCCGTGAAACATTGGACCAAAATTTATTTCGCCATAATCATCATAAAAACCTTCCCCTTCACCAAACTTACATTCTTCAACATAAGCTTGACATTCTCTGGTCCCTAAAAAGATATCTCTCCGACCACCACGTTTTAGCGAACGTTTTGCAATACTGTAATGTTTGTTTTCATTCCAATCATGTTTTAAATCCGGACGGTATTTATTGAATTCGAAATGCGCCCTCACCTGATACTTTGGTTCACGCAAATACGTATAATATGCCAACTCATTTGTAGAATTGTGATATTTAATTGGCCTTACACCTTTAACTTCGGTTTGAATAGGATTCATCACTCTTACCTCATCAATAATCCATGTGATGCTAGGTTTCCAGTAAATTGATTCCACTATCCCTTTCAATGCTTGATAGGTGGGGATTTGATACGTAAATTTTTCACCACCAATTTTAGTGACAGGGTCCGTAAACAAAGCATATTTCCCATAAACAACAAATTCAATTTGATTTCTCAAATTTATACCCCCTAAAAATAGAACTGTTTACTAGTACCTTGCCCATCTAAAGACAATCCAAATTCATCGCTATAACCTTCTGGTCTAACCGCAATTATTCCTTCGTTAAATAATTCAAAAAGCAATTCCGATTCTTTCAATTTCTGGTATTCACACTCAAAAACATTAACCACAAACCTTTGTGACTTCTTTAGTACCCTATTTAATTCTCTTAATGATAAATTTTCATTAAGCTTAGATATAATTTCTTCTCCCTCTTCATCATAAGGAACAATAACAGATTTAGTAGGTGATGAAATGGCTTCAAAATGTTCTTCCAATGTTTTAAAACTCGAATGAGATAACGTTTTATAATGATGTTTGGTTTTAGCATTTATTAAATCAATTAAAGGCACTTCTAAGCCCGGTGGATTTTTATAGATTTCTCTGGAAGCTTGTAAATCGAATTCCTTAAAATATTTTGAAATCATTTTTGGATTAAATAATTGTTCTTCCCAATTTTCCATTGGAACAATGTGATTTTCCATTACTTCTTGTCCAATTCGTATTTCGGGGAGCTTTTTTAAATTTTCTTCATTTGATTTAAACACAAAGACATCTCCGTATTCTTTTTCACCATGTCGATTACATCTTCCTGCTGCTTGGGCAATAGAATCCAAACCAGCCAAGGAACGAAAAACGGCTTCAAAACTTATATCCACACCCGCTTCAATAAGTTGGGTACTAACACAAATAACCCTTTCTTTACCTAACTCGTCTCGTATTTGACTCAATACCTTTTGCCGATGTGCCGGACACATGGAAGTACTTAAATGATAGAGATTAATATCAGAGTTAAACTCCAAATGTTCATTTAAAGCATCATACAATTTTCTAACGGCTGATTTAGTGTTTAAAATGATTAACGCCGATCGTCTATTCTCCATTTCAATCAATATTTTTTGAGCTAATTGTGCACTGTCCCAACCACCTTTCGTGATGCAGTTATGAATTTTTACACGTTCAAATTCTTTTACGATTTGTGTCAAACCGGGAATTATTTCATGATTTTCTGTTAGTCTAATTGCATATTCCATTTCACCAACAGTCGGTTGAGTTGCAGTGCTAAGTATGATTGAACTGTTGCCTATATAATGCAAAAAGTTTATCGCCATATTAAAAAGTGAAAAATGAATATAAGGCACTGATTGCACTTCATCAATAACAATTACTGAATTTGTTAATCGGTGCAATCTCCGAGTTTTTCTCGTACCTTTCTGGTAAAAAGCATCTAAAAATTGCACCATTGTAGTAAATATAATCGGCATATCCCAATTGTCTCTTGCCAGCTGCATTTTTTTCTGTATTGGATTTCCATAATAATCTTCATCAGAATCCATTTCTTCAATGACATTGGCATGATGTTCTAAAACATGTTCATAATCATTTAAAATTTCTCGCACGGATTGAGCATTTTGTTCCAAAATTGTCGTATAAGGGACTACATATATGATTCTTTCTTTTTCGTACAAATACGCGTGTTTTAGAGCGTATCTCAAACTAGAAAACGTTTTGCCTCCACCTGTTGGAATGGATAATGTATAAATGCCTGAAGCCTCACCAGCCTTTTCATCGCACCTTTCTGACATTAGAGTTCTTAAAATTTGAATTTTGTCTTTGTTAGAATTTAAAGTTTTGAGTCCATCTAACATGATTCGATATTTCTCAGCAAAAGGGAAATCAACTCTGAGGGGGGATTGATCGTTTTCTTCAAAACGTCTTGTGTCCGTTCGATCTGCATCAAGCAAAATGCTTAAAATCAATTTTTGCAATAAATTTATATAGACAAATGGATGTTCAAGGTTTTTTATTTTTAAAGTAAAGTTTTTAAATTCATCAATAGCTTCTTTCAACAACTTTTCAACTCGGGACCGATTGCTTGGATTTGATTCGAAGTTTCTTTTCACTTCTTCATAATAATCAAGATCTTTGGTCATTCTTCTAACATAGTCCGATTCGCTTAAATCTAATTGTGTGAAATTTTGTATACCTGAATGATGTGATAATATTGCCATTCCGACAATTTCCACAACAAATTTTTGCAACTGTGAACCGTTATAAAAATTTTCATATAAATATTTCGCACCTGCAGTCGAGTGATCAATTTTTTTTAGAGCCACTTCACCTTTGATGACCGCATTTTCCAAATACTCAGAAAAATGTATAGTTAGTTTACCCATATCATGTAAAAAGCCCGTTAATTCCGCCATTGCTCCTAAACCGATCGTTTCTCCATACATTCTTGCTAAGTAAGCCACATTTTCTTTATGTTCTTCAACTGTTTGAATAGAAAAGTCACTTTCTCGAATATGAGCAATAAACAACTTTATTCCTCCACAACATACAATTGTATATATAATGCAAACTGAAAGTTTTTTGTAAATATTTACATATATTGATAAACATTTTACAACATTTATGTAAAAATGTTAATTTATTTCGATGATTTGTAATATTTTGTTAGATTCAATTTTGCTTATGAAGATAATATTATAAACTCATATACCTTATAAATCATTTTTGAGAATGTTTTAAATGGTGAAAACAATTAAAACGATAATTGTGGACAATTATTTTTCATTTTCATCTCACTTTGAGTTAAAAATATTTTTCGATTGATGGTGAAAAAACAGCAAACTTTCCACCTCTACATATATAAAAATAGAATGAAAAAACGGTATACTAATACTTTCTAAAAACATATATGATATATGCCGATTAAAAATTGTGTTCAATTAATACTCTCTCTATTTATCAATCCAATCATTTTCTACCTAATGCCACCTTAATATTTTTATTAAAAAACGCACATATATCTGTTGCATCTTTGAGGCACTCCTGTTGCAACCACTTCATTTTCAAACTCCCCTTATATCAGGGAAACATACATCAGGAAACGTTTCTATCTATTTTATACATTTCGTTCTATAAGAAATTGGATGATAAACATAATAAAAAGCAAACCTCTTAATTTTTCTCTTTTCCGAGGTTTGCTTATATTATTTAGGAAATTTATTTTGCCATTACCCTTCCCACCAGCTCGTATCCATATCAATCAGCCAATGGTTGCGCAAGGTGATCGCCCGTTCAAAGGCGGCAGCAATCCCACCGAAAAACAAAATCGTGTTCAGCCATTCCGGCAAGT
The DNA here is from genome assembly GCA_938004015.1 of uncultured Oceanobacillus sp. Lineage (GTDB taxonomy): Bacteria > Bacillota > Bacilli > Bacillales > Amphibacillaceae > Oceanobacillus. The sequence goes on along the minus strand of CALKWU010000125.1, from coordinate 5,397 downwards.
GAATCGGCGACTCGAACGTGCCGATTTTGTCCGCAATGAAAGGGATGCTCGTGATGAACTGCAACAGCTGTGGTAAACCAAGCACAATCGACGTCAACAAAATGATGATTGCCGCGTATTTGATCGCATTGCTGGCACTTGGAAACCGTTTGTCAAAGCGCAAGCGCAAGCCTTCCATCGACAGCGGATCGGGCGAGAGCATCCTTTCGTCCAATTCCGTCACGTAATGCATCCGTTTCATGCCGTAATTCGTCATCTCGACCTCGATCTCGCCACCCGGAACCGGGAAAATCCCCGGCAGGCTCGTCGTGGCGATACGCTTACCGTTCTTGTACAAATCGGCTTTTTCTTCTTCGGCGAAGTATTGGACATCCACCGCGTACACATTTTCCGTGCCATCCTCATCAACCAGGCGGATGTAAAAAAGCGACCGGGTGAAAATGTGCCACCAGCGATACGGTTTTAACGGACGGCCGTCGCCGGGCCGGACTTTATTTATTTTTCGCTTCCTTTTCCAATAGTGATACTTCCGGAACATTTCGCGCTCCCCTTGACATTGTTCAAAATGAACTTTGACGCAACAGCCCATTTCCATCAATGTAGAGAAAATGTTTTCATCCTTCATCTTTATTTTGTATGATGAACGTTGAAATAGCAAATCCGAACCGATATGCCCCGGCCACATCCCCTGACACACGTTGCATCGAATCAGGCAAGCCAATCAAAAACAAAAAAATCCTGCCCAAGCACTTGAGCAGGATCAACCTAATATGTCATTTCATCATTTTATCTCCAAAGGAAGGTCATACAATTGTTTCATTCTTTTTCTACCATCGAATCATCAGTAAGCTTTCCGCAACAATTCGACCAAACTGTCTTTATCCGGCACGCGAGGGTTGTTGCGCATCAATCGCTCGATCTTCAACGATTTTTCCGCGATTTCTTCCAAATCTTCTTCTTTGATTCCGATCTGTGAAAGTCTCGTCGGAAGTCCGATGTCTTCGAGCATCTTTTCGACGATGTCCGCCGGATGTGCTTCGCCATGCCCGACATTGAACACTTTTCGAATTTGCTCCATTTTCTCTTTGGCCACTTCCGAATTGTAGCGCATCGCGTGCGGCAACAACAACCCGGTCACTTCGCCATGCGGCGATTTCACTTTGCCGCCGATTGGATAAGCGAGTGCGTGAGCGAGCGAGTTCCCTGCGTTCGAGAAAGCCATCCCCGCAAGGAGGCTGCCCAGCATCATGTTTGTGCGGGCCTCCAAATTGCTGCCTTGCTGCACGGCCATCACGAGGTTGTCGGCGATGAGTTCGATCGCTTTCAGCGCCAATGCGTCCGTCAATGGGTAAGAGCCTTGGAACGAAATATTTCCGGTCGCGTTCAAGTTTTTGTATTCAATCGCTGTAAACGATTCGATTGCATGCGACAAGGCGTCGATGCCTGAACATGCCGTCACATAAGGGGGGAGTGACACAGTCAAACTCGGATCCAACAACGCGACGGCCGGGCGCAAGTAATTGTCGGAAATGCCGACTTTCAAGTTGTTTTCCACGTCATTGACGACGGCAACTTGGGTCACTTCGGAGCCTGTCCCGGCAGTCGTCGGGATGGCGATGAGCGGAGCAATCGGGCCCGGTACGCTCCCTTCGGCGAAATAGTCCCGCGGATGGCCGCCGTATTTTATCAACAAGGCGATCACTTTCGCCAAGTCGATGCTGCTGCCGCCGCCGATGCCGATGATGACGTCGGTCGAATTTTTTTCTTTGGCGAATTCATATGCTTCGATGACGCTCGGAAGCGGCGCCTCGGGTACAGCTTGGTCGTAGACTTCGATATGAAAGCCGCCTTTACGGATGACTTCCAGCACGGTGTCGAGAATGCCTGCTTTCACCAATCCTTGGTCGGTGACCACGAGTACGTTTTTTGCTTTGAATCGATTCAATACGTCATTGATTTGATGGATTGCACCATTCCCAAAGATGATGTTTTGTGTCGAAAAATACTCCCATACTGTTCTCGTCATTTTTTGCATCCTTTCCGTTTAAATGTGCATGGTGATTACTTTTTCCACCGTCATTTCTTCGATTGCACTGCGCGGCCCTTCTTTGCCGAAGCCACTGTCTTTTACGCCTCCGTACGGTAAAATGTCCGCCCGGAAGGTGGAAACATCGTTGATGTTGATGCCTCCGAATTCCAGTTCTTTTGCGGCTTTCATGGCGACATGGATGTCGGAAGTGAAGATGCCCGCCTGCAATCCGAACTTGGAGTCGTTCACCTTCTGGAACACTTCATCGATATCGTTGTACGGAACGATGCTGATGACAGGCGCGAACACTTCCTCGCACATCACTTTCATTTCTTCGGTCACGTTTTTGAGGATCGTCGGATGGAACAACGAGCCTTCCCGTTTACCGCCGACGACGATTTCCGCGCCTTGTTCAACCGCTTCTTTCACCCAGTTTTCCGTTCTTTTCGCTTCTTCCAGTCCGATCATCGGTCCGACGTCCGTCTCTTCCAATGACGGGTCGCCGACTTTCAAGTTTTCGGCGATTTGCTTCGCTTTCTCCAAAACTTCTTCATATATATCTTCATGAACGTAGACACGTTGGACGGCGATGCACGCTTGTCCGGAGTTGCCGAAACCTTTTGTCACGACGAGTTCGACGGCGCGGTCCAAATCTTTTACGTCGTGATGGATGATGTTCGGCGAATTGTTGCCCAATTCCAACGTCACAGGCCGGATGCCGGTGCTGTTTTTGATCAGTTTTCCGACAGCCGGGCTTCCGGTGAACGTGTACATGGCAATTCTTTCATCCGAAGTCAAAATCGGTCCGATTTCGTGACCAAAACCGTTCACGATGTTCAAAAAGCCTTTCGGCAGCCCAGCTTCAAGCAAGATTTCCCCCATTTTGATGGCGGTGATCGGTGTTTTTTCCGCCGGTTTCAAAACGACGGTGTTCCCCGCCGCAATTGCTGGGGCGATTTTATGGGCCGTCAAATTGAATGGGAAATTGAAAGGCGTGATGGCACAAACCACGCCAATCGGTTCGCGGATCGAAAAGGCCATCTTTTCGTCGTTGCCAGGCATCGCCTGGATCGGCATGCCTTGTCCGCAAATGCGTTTCGCTTCTTCAGCCGAAGCGATGAACGTCTGAATGCCGCGTTCGACTTCCGTTCGTGCATCTCTGATCGTTTTTCCGGCCTCCGCGCAGATGATTTGTGCGATTTCTTCTTTATGTTTTCTGAACAATTCGACCGCCTTCATCAAAATGTCATGACGTTCAATCACGGAAAGCCGTTCATTTTTGAATGTTTCATATGCGTTATCGATCGCTTTTTTTGTCAAAGCTTCGTCCGCTTTGCAAATCTTTGCGATCGGTTCGTTCGTATATTTGTTGAAAACGTCAAACGTTTCTCCGTCCTTTATCCACTCACCGTTGATCAAATTGCCGTAAGTCTCTGTCACAAGTAAGCACCCCTATTTTCAAGTCTTGATGATGTTGACGTTCCAGCTGGATTCTATCATCTATCGTGAAAACCATGCCATTTAAAGTTTTTTTATCTATCTTTAAACCCGTTCAAAACCATGCCATTGTTTACATTTAACCACCGATGTTGATGATCGGCTTGATTTCTTTCAAGTTTTTCATGTTCGTCAATGCTTCGTTGATTTCATCCAATGAATATTCATTCGTGATCAATTTATGAAACGGGAAACGATCTTGGTGCATTTCGACGAATTTCAAGGCTAGATGGTAATCGCTGATATCCCCTGAATAAGAACCGATGATTTGGATGTTCTTTTTCGTGATCAAAGACGGTTGGATCGTCGTTTCACCGTCGCTCAACTGGCCGACGATCAAATATTTCCCGTTCTTCTTGATGAATTGCAAGCCTTCCGCGACAGCACCCGGGAAACCGGAAAATTCGAGCACGATGTCCGGGCCGAGTCCGTCCGTCAGCTCCAACACTTGCTTGATCCGTTCATTGACATCTTTCACTTCGTCAATTGAAATGATTTCGTCTGCGCCCATTTCCTTCGCAATCGCCAAACGGTTTTCCGGCGCCCCGATGGCGATGATCTTTGCCGCCCCTGCCACTTTGAGGACCGATATCGCAAGCAAGCCCAATGGCCCTGTCCCTTGGACGACAACGTTGTCGGTGTGTTTGACCTCGCCCAATTGTCTGATTGCGTGCATCACCGAACGGAAGGCGCAGCTGCATAGGCTCGCCAACGAATCGCTGACGCTGTCCGGCACTTTCACCCGGCCGGATTTCGGCAAGACATAACCGTATTCCGAAAATCCGCCCATCAAATACGGGTGTTCTTCCATCGTTTCATACATGTATTGTCTTCGGTTAGTGCAAAGCGTCGGCATTTTTTCGACGGTGCAATAATGGCAGCTGCCGCAATCGGCATGCGCCCAAATGACGCGGTCGCCCAAAGCCAACGGTTGGCCGACCGAATCTCTGTCGGCGTTTTCGCCGATCGCGACGATTTCGCCGACCATTTCATGGCCCAAAATGACTGGCAGGTGGATGTCCAAATTCAAATTTCCCTGCCATAAATGGATATCCGTGCCGCAAATGGACGATTTTTTTATTTTGACCAAAAGGGCTTCCGGTTCGATCGTTTCCGGTATTTGTACATTTTCAATCTCAAGCGGCTTTTTGAATTCCCGGACCACCGCTGCTCGTGAATATTTTGGAATGTTCATGATTGATCTCCTTCGCTGTTATAAGAACCATGTTGTCAAGAACGGCACGTACATGATGATGAACACCAACAGTATTGCTCCGCCCAAGAACCAGATGACGTATGGGAACATTTCGACGAGCGAGCTTTTGTTCACTTTTGCCGAAACGTAAATGTTTGCAGCCATCGGCGGAGTCAACAAGCCGATTTCGATCGCCGTGACCAATATGACGCCGAAATGGATCGGGTGAATGCCGAATTCCTTCGCAGCAGGGCTCAGCAATACTCCCATCAACAAAACGGCCGCGTTCGTTTCCATGAACATGCCGACTACAAATAAAATGAGGAAGACTAAGAACAAGAATAGATATCTATTGTCCGTGATGGAAATGGCATATTCGGAAATGTTCTGCGGAATTCGTTCAAGCGTCACCAAGTAGTTGAACATGTTGCTGAACGCGATGATGCTCAAGATTGCCGCAGAAGACAAAGCCGCCAAAACGAACACTTTCGACAATTGTTTCACTTTCAACGTTCTTCCGATGAGCGAAATGACCAGGCCGTATATTCCGGCAACCGCTGCCGCTTCCGTAGGCGTAAAAATCCCACTGTAAATGCCGCCCAAAATGATGACAGGCATCAACAAAGCCGGAATGGAACGGAAAAACACCTTCTTCTTGTCCGTTTGAAAGAGTGCT
>CALKWU010000124.1 GCA_938004015.1 uncultured Oceanobacillus sp. | reverse complement strand
ATCCGTGTGTCATCCGTCACTTGACCGTCTTGCAATGGCACATTGAAGTCGACACGACAGAACACTTTTTTCCCTTTTACATCAAAGTCCTTCATCGTTTTTTTGTTCATCGCTTTAACCTCCTGAGATATTAGAAATGAAATCTATATGATCTAGGTTCCCCTAGTTAAGCACTTACTTACCATTATATAGTGCGGAGACGGAATGTGGGCTCATATTGTTATCATTATGTAAAAAAAGGGCGAGGTTTTCCGATTTTTCGTTTTATCAGAAAAAGGAAAAAGCGGGGGAGGATGCTCTTCCTCCTCCGCTTTCCATCAACTTTGTTTAGATGCCTTTTTCTTTCAAGAATTTAGCAAGGTCGATACAACGGGACGCATAACCAACCTCGTTATCATACCAAGAAACGACTTTCACTTGGTTGCCTTCCATCACCATCGTTGATAGACCATCGACAATGGAAGAATGAGTATTCCCGACGATGTCGGAAGAAACGATCGGATCCTCTGTGTATGCGAGGACTCCTTTCATCGATCCTTCTGCAGCTTCTTTGAATGCGTTGTTCACATCTTCAGCTGTCACATCTTTCTCCAATTCAACGACAAGGTCCACCAAGGATCCGGTCGGAGTTGGAACACGTACAGCCATACCATTCAATTTACCTTCAAGTTCAGGCAATACTTTTGCGACCGCTTTTGCTGCACCAGTCGTTGTTGGGACGATGTTCAATGCTGCAGCACGGGCACGGCGGTAATCTTTATGAGGTAAATCTAGAATTTTTTGGTCTGTTGTATAGGAGTGGATGGTCGTCATCAATCCACGTTTGATACCGAATTTTTCATGCAATACTTTTGCGAAAGGCGCCAAACAGTTTGTCGTACATGATGCGTTGGAAATGACATGATGGTTTGCCGGATCATAATCTTCTTCGTTCACACCAAGCACTGTCGTAAAGTCTTCATTTGTACCAGGGGCAGAAATGATGACTTTTTTCGCACCAGCATCAATATGTTTTTGTGCTTGTTCACGTTTTCTGAAAACACCGGTGGACTCGATGACGATTTCTACTCCTAATTCTCCCCAAGGGATATTCGCTGGTTCGCTTTCAGAGTATACTTTAATTTCTTTGTCACCGACAAAGATGCTGGATCCTTCTACGCGGACATCTTCTTTCAAAGCCCCATGAATGGAGTCATATTTCAATAAATGTGCAAGCATGTTCGCATCGGTCAAGTCGTTGATTGCAACGATATCAACACCATTACCATTCTCCAATGCATAACGAAATGCAAGACGACCGATTCTACCGAAACCATTAATACCAACTTTAACTGACATGATTAATGCCTCCCTGTTTATTATAATTTTTATTGACAAATTTATTTAAAAGGTGGTTACCCTTTTAAAACTTCTTTAGCGCAGGCTTCATCCGTAATGAGGAGATCACTTTTTCCCGTTTTGAAATAGGATGCGATCGCCTTTCCTTTCGATTTTCCTCCTGCGATGGTGATGACATGGTCAATTCCTTTCAAATCCTCCAAGTGGAGTCCGACAGTAGGGACTTTATGTACGATATTCCCTTCTTTGTCGAAATAATAACCAAAAGCCTCGCTCACCGCTTGTTTTTCTTTGAGCTTCTCCAATATGTCCGGAGTTGTATTTCGGCGGATTGCCATTTTCAGTGCATCACCGACACCGTGTAACACGATATCCGCCTGCTTGATTTTGGAAACGATCGATTTGATCGAAGGTTCTTCCATCAAGCTTTCATAAGCTGCTTCCCCGATTGGATCCGGAACGTAAAGCAAGCTGTAGTTCCCGTTGGCTTTTTTCGCCATTTCTTCAGCAATTCTCGTCGATTGGTATTCGACTTTTTCTCCTAACGCACCTCTTGCGGGGACAAAGAGATAATCTTCTTCCTTATTGAGAGGAACCATCACTTCAGCAATTGCTGCAATCGTGCTGCCTCCGGTGACTGCAATCGTATTGTTGTCGGATACGACGGATTTCAAGTAAGATACGCAAACTTTCCCCATTTCCTGCTTGACCCAATCCTGTTCATCACTATCTCCGGATACGATGATCACGTTGCTCGTTTTCAGTTTTTCCATTAATTGTTCTTCTAAAACATGCAGTCCCTTCAATTCATTCATGAAGCCTGAAAGTTCTTCCAAAATACGTGAACCTTCGTTTGTGACGTACATCCCTTTACTCGTGATTTCCAGCAATCCTTGTTCTTGAAGAAAATCGACTTCGCTTCTCACTTGCCGTTCAGTCAAACCTACATTTTCACTGAGCGCACGTCTGCCAATCGGCTGGTAGAGATTGACATTTTGCAAAATCGAAAAACGTTCTTCAAGAACTTGAAGCAAATCGGGAACGAGCTGTTTTTGAAGATTGACAATTGTTCTCATGGCAATTCCCCTTTTGTTGGACGCTGTATGTCCTTGCTGAGACATTTTCCGTCCCTCTCAATTCTTATTATAGCATAAGTATTATTTTTTACAACTATAAATTGAAAAAAAAAGAGAAATTAGACAAGCTAATTTCCCCTTTTATGTTTATCCAAAAATTTTTCAAGTGTAGTTGCATCCAATTCGCCGGCATGCAGTTGTTCCCCATTGATTTCGATGACGGGAATCGATAATTGATATTCTTCCAACCAAGCTTCTTTCTTATGTATATCCCTTTTTTCCAATGTATGGGGATAATCGTGTTGGAGGGTGGCCAATAACCCCTCTACCTCTTCACATAAGAGGCATGGTTCTTTCATATATAAAATGATGTGCATCAAGTCACTCCTCTCTTTGTTGTCTATTTCCACTATATAATGGGAGTCGTTCAAATTCAAAATAGAACGGTTGCATGATAGATTTTCTCGTTTGTACAGGCAATGAAAAATGAATTATACTGGAGATTAAGGAGTGAAGCCTATTGATCGAAGTCTATACAGATGCCGCTTCAAGAGGCAATCCTGGAGATAGTGGAATCGGCATCATCATCAAATCTGGTAAAGAATATGAAAGGTATTCGTATTTCATTGGGGAATGGGCGAATCACGAAGCGGAATTCCATGCGGTCATCAAAGCGTTGGAAATCTGTGCGGAAAAATTTCCGGATGACGTGTTGTCATTCCGTACCGACTCCAAAGTAGTCGTCGATACAATTGAAAAAAATCATACAAAAAATGAAAAGTTTTTGCCTTTATTGGAACGGATCCGCCAGTTGAGCAGTTGTTTCCCATTATTTTTCATCAAATGGATTCCTGACAGGGAAAATAAACAAGCGGACCGTTTGGCAAAAGAAGCGATTTGGAATAAAAACGATTAAGTCAGGGAGGAAGCGCAAATGAAAAAAAGCGTCGTTTTAATCGGTTTCATGGGAGTGGGTAAAACGACGATCGGCAAACAACTTGCCCGCAAATTACAATATGGTTTCATCGATATTGATGATGAAATCGAAGCACATTATGGCATGAAAATCGTCGATATTTTCCAAAAGCACGGAGAGGAAAAATTCCGTGAAACGGAAAAAAACATCCTTCTCGGAACAATTGACCAATCGAGCAAAGTCATTTCCGTCGGGGGTGGCGCTTTCATGCAAGATGAAATCCGCAAACAGTGCATGAAACATACGACGGTCGTGTTTTTGGAAATGTCTTGGGAAAGCTGGAAAGAAAGACTGAGTATCCTGACCCCGACGCGGCCGATTTTACAAGGTAAAACAATTGAAGAAATCAAACAATTATTTGATGATCGACAAGCGATTTATCAAGAACACCATGTGCGGATTCAAATTGACCATCTCGGTGTTCCGAATGCGGCGGATATGATTTACGATGAATTGAAATTGCGGCAGTTGGTTTGATATAGCTTTTATTATTTTGGAAGCATCAGATTGATTTGCAACAAAGAAAAAGCAAGGGTCGAAAAACGCTTCAACCCTTGCCATTATCTAGTATACATAGCGCGCCCAGGAGGACTCGAACCCCCGCAAAACCTGGTTCCGGAAACCAGTGCTCTATCCGACTGAGCTATGGGCGCATGTATTTGTTTTTTAACTGCATTTTTTATTATACCGATTTTTTGATAGACTTTCAAGCTTTTTTTCATGTATACTTGTTTTAACTTGTTTATAAAACGAAAAATTAGGGTAATCTTATATTCAGGCCGATTTTCAAACACTATTGTTTGACCTTTTTTGACCAATGTTATATGATAAAATCAGATCGTATCGATTTAATCAATGTAAATAAGGAGGAATTGAACGATGCATTTGGTACCTACAGTCATTGAACAAACGAATCGTGGGGAACGCGCCTACGATATTTATTCCAGACTGCTGAAAGACCGGATCATTTTACTCGGTAGCCCAATTGATGATCAAGTCGCTAACTCCGTCGTCGCTCAGCTATTGTTTTTGGAAGCGGAAGATCCAGGAAAAGACATCTCCCTATACATCAACTCACCTGGTGGATCGATCACAGCCGGGATGGCGATTTATGACACGATGAATTTCATCAAATCCGACGTTTCCACAATTTGCATCGGAATGGCGGCATCCATGGGAGCATTCTTGCTCGCTGCCGGTACAAAAGGGAAACGCTTTGCTCTGCCGAACAGTGAAATCATGATCCATCAACCTTTAGGTGGAGCACAAGGTCAAGCGACAGACATTGAAATCCATGCAAGAAGAATCATCAACATTAAAAAGCGTATGAACAAAATCTTGTCCGAGAAAACAGGACAGCCTCTCGAAGTGATCGAACGCGACACCGAACGCGATAATTTCATGACAGCTGAAGAATCCGTGGATTATGGCTTGATTGACAAGATTTTGGAGCGCCAACCAGAACAAGATAAATAAGAGATGAAAAAGGCCGGATCATTCGAACACCGGCCTTTTTTACTCTTCAATTTTTTTCTTTTTGACAAATTCAACAAGATGGTTCAAGGCGTCTTCTTCATCCGGACCATCGGCAATGATTTTTATTTCTTCCCCATTGGCAATCGCCAAACTCATCAACCCCATAATGCTCTTGGCATTCACCTTTTTACCATCCTTTTCCAAGAATAAATGGGATGAATAGCGATTCGCCTCTTGTACAAATTTAGCAGCAGGTCTTGCCTGCAATCCCGTATCCAAATCCACCTTTACTGAATTCTCAACCAACTCAACTCATCCTCCCTGAAAGTTAGAAAACGCTACCATTACTTTTCATTTTAATCACGATGACAATCTTCTATAAACGGACTAAAAGAATCCTTGCCTTCCGTCCTATAAAGTAGGCAAGCAACGGATTCACACTCCGTCAACCAAATGTAGCATTTATGATGAAACAGAATATGATGATGGAAACAAACGGACTATTCCAAGCAACAGTCCGTCTGAATTTATTATAACATGAAAAAGAAATTAAGAGAATGATTTTATTCCTTCGCACTCAATTCGCCTTGACGGATTTTTTCCGCAATTTCATCAATCCGTTTCAAGCGGTGATTGACTCCTGATTTGGATATTTTCCCGCTTTCCACGAGTTCTCCTAATTCCTTCAAAGAAACATCTTCATGTTCCAACCGCAAATATGCGATTTCTTGAAGTTTTTCCGGCAGCTGATCCAAACCAATCGTCCGATCGATCAATTTGATGTTTTCGATTTGCCGGAATGCAGCACCGATCGTTTTATTCAAATTGGCTGTTTCGCAATTGACTAAGCGGTTCACCGAATTTCGCATATCCCTGACGATGCGGACATCTTCAAATTTGAAAACGGCATTGAATGCACCGATGATGCTGAGGAAATCTGTAATTTTTTCAGCTTCCTTCACATAGACGATATACCCGTGTTTTCTTTCCAATGTTTTGGATCGTAATCCGAACGTGTTCAACAATTCGCTGAGGGATGTATTATGTTCTTCGTGGTAATTGTAAATTTCCAAATGGTAGGAAGAAGTTTCCGGATTGTTGATGGAACCGCCGGCTAAAAATGCCCCGCGCAAATAAGCGCGTTTGCGGTTTTCGTCTTGAAAAATGCTCGGTGAAATCGTCCGGATAATTTGATGAGGCTCTTTAAAAATTTCCAAATCTGTTAAAAAATCCCGTACCCTTTCTTTCAAACGGATGATATACACATTGTTCTTTTTCAGCTTCATTTTCTTTCGGACAAGCACTTCCAACGGAACTTCATAATTCGCTTTGATTAATGAATATATCCTTCTCGCAATTGCTGCATTCTCCGTTTGAACATCTAAATAATACCGTTCACCTGATACGGAAACGACACCATTCATGCGGACCAGTGCGGCGAGTTCGGCTTTTTGTGCATCTCCATCCGATTCGATTGTCGTCAATTCTTTTTTGATTTCCGAAGCAAAAGACATCCCGCCCGCCTCCCTTCAATCATTCTTTTTCCAATAACGAGTAAAGCAACTTGGCGATTTTATCCGTATCGTGACGTACAGTGGAAGATTGTTTATCTACGATATCCCCTTCAATGATTTCAACTCCCAATCTCAATAATCGATCGATATCGTATACAACCGGCTCGGCATTTTCTTCCGCATATTTTTCACGGATCGCTTCTTTGATCGGCTCATTATGTACGATGATCGATTGGATAATCCCGTCCCCGATATGGCGATTGATCGCTTCAACATGATCCGAAGCGGTATACCCCGTCGTCTCCCCCGCCTGGGTCATCAGATTACAAATATATACGATTTGCGCATCCGTCGATTCCAATGCGTCTTGCACGCTTGGCACAATCAAATTCGGGATGATGCTCGTGTACAGACTCCCAGGGCCGATGACGATAAGATCTGCATCACTGATGGCTTCAACCGCATGGATGAACGGTTTAGCCGGTGCCGGGCTTAAAAATACATGATCGATTTTTTTGTTTGACTTTGGAATATTCGATTCTCCAGACACAATCGTCCCATCTTCCATTTTCGCATGGAGGGAAAGATTATCTGTGGAAATCGGATAGATCGTCCCTTTCACATTCAAGACACGGGAAATTTCTTTGACACCGTTATAAAAATCGCCGGTGACCGCAGTCATTGCAGCAAGAAGGAGGTTTCCCAAGGAATGCCCATTCAATCCATTCCCAACTTCAAAACGATGCTGGAACAATTCGATCAATATCGGTTCCGCATCAGAAAGTGCGGCAATGACATTGCGGATGTCTCCTGGAGCGGGAATGTCCAATTCATCCCGCAATTTCCCGGTACTCCCGCCGTCATCGGAAACTGCAACGATGGCGATGAGATCGATTGGTAAATTCTTCATGCCTCGTAAAACGACCGGCATTCCTGTGCCACCGCCGATGACGACTACTTTAGGCCGCTTATTGTTTTTCATCAATTAACTTTCCTTTCTTTTATCGATATCGCGATGCGTAATATGGACAATATATTGATTGGATAATTCCTTGGCGAAATGTTCAGCAAGTGCTACCGAGCGATGTTGGCCGCCAGTGCATCCGATGGCGATGATAAGCTGGGATTTCCCTTCTTTTTTATATTGCGGAAGCATGAATTCCAATAAATCCAAAACTTTTTCCGTGAATTTCTGGGTGTCCGACCATTTGAACACATAAGAAGAAACTTCCTGATTAAGTCCGGTCAATGGTTGGAGATGCCCCACATAATGCGGATTCGGCAAAAAGCGGACATCGAACACTAAGTCTGCATCGATTGGAATTCCGTATTTAAAACCAAAAGAAACCATATTGACCGAAAAAATCTCCTGATCTTCTTCAGAATAGATTTTCAATATTTTTTCCCGCAATTCCCGTGGTTTCAAGCCCGTCGTATCAATGATCCGTTGCGCCCTGCCGCGGAGTTCATCCAATATTCCCCGCTCTTGCTTGATACCGGAAAGCGGCAATTCTCCTACAGCGAGGGGGTGGGAACGTCTCGTTTTTTTGTAACGACTGACGAGGGCGGAATCACTGGCATCCAAAAAGAGGATGTGCTCCTTGATCCATTCTTGTTCCGTCAATAAGTCCAGTGCTTCGTACAATGAATCGAAAAACTCCCTGCCGCGCAAATCCATCACTAAAGCGACTTTCGTGATATTGTTTGATGCGTCCTTCATCAGTTCCAGAAGTTTAGGCAAAAGCGTCGGCGGCAAATTATCGACGCAATAGTAGCCCAAATCTTCGAAACTTTGGACAGCAACGGTTTTTCCGGCTCCAGACATGCCGGTGATGATGACTAGTTTCGTTTCTTTTTCTTGCTCATTTTCCAACTCCGTCATGATTTTCCGCACTCCTTTAAAGGATTATGTTGACTCTTCATTCTTATTATCCATACTATGCTATTTTGCATAAGAATTAAACTATGTTGATATGAATTTATTATACAATGATTCGCTAGGAGACAACAATTTTCTCGTTTTTTCCAACAAATGACAGGTACTGTCGATTCTAAGCAAAAAAATGCACAGGCCAACGAAGACCTGCGCATAAGAACTAATTTATCAATTAAAAGGGGGTCAATTAGTTATCTTTAGTGTACCCAAAAATTGTTGCGAACTCGTTACAACACCGTTAAGAAGTAGTTACTTTTCATTAATTTTTCTTAAGCTTTTGTATCAATCGTTTCCGGTAAGCTTTCGACATAGCTGATCGCTTCTTCTGCGGCAATGCTGCCATCCCCGGTCGCTGTCACAATTTGTCGCAACTTCTTGTCACGGATGTCGCCTGCTGCAAAAATTCCCGGAATTTTTGTCGCCATGTTTTCGTCCGTTTCAATATACCCTTCCTCGTTTGTGATTCCGAGCGATTTGAACGGTTCACTTAACGGCTGGGTACCGATATAGACAAATACCCCATCGGCAGGAAAATCACTCACTTCACCGGTCTTTCTGTTTTCCAGCGTCACACTGGAAACTTTCCCGTCTGTTCCATTGATTTCCGTCACGACCGTATCCCAGATGAATTCGATTTTTTCATTATTGAATGCGCGCTCTTGCAGGATTTTTTGTGCCCGCAATTCGTCACGACGGTGGATGATCGTCACTTTACTTGCGAAACGAGTCAAGTACATTCCCTCTTCTACAGCCGAATCTCCACCGCCAACGACGACGAGGTGTCTGTCCTTAAAGAACGCCCCGTCACAGACGGCACAATAGGAAACGCCGCGACCGGCCAGTTCTTCCTCACCAGGGATGCCGAGCTTCTTATGTTCAGCTCCCGTGGCGATGATGAGGGCTTTTGCTTTATATTCCTTATCACCCGCGAAAATCGATTTGTAATTTCCGTGGTCGACCACTTCGGAAATATCGCCATAAGCATATTCCGCACCGAATTTTTTCGCATGTTCAAACATTTTGTTCGACAAATCCGGTCCGAGGATATGGTCGAATCCCGGATAGTTTTCCACATCTTCTGTATTCGCCACTTGACCACCTGGTACGCCACGTTCAATCATCAACGTTTTCAAGTTAGCCCGGGATGCATAAACAGCCGCTGTCATACCCGCAGGGCCAGCCCCGGCAATGATCACATCATACATTTGTTCTTCAGCCATATTTATCGCCTCTTTTTTTCTTATGTTTCCTAAGTTTAGCTTATAATAATCGACTTAATATCGCTATTCATCTGCTCACAATTCATGCCAAGGAGCACGATGGTTCCGAAGTTGACGATGCATCAAGCATCCTTCTTGCCATAATTCGGAAGCCAATTCTTCTTTTCCAAGATGATAAGCCGTGATGCTGTACCATTTATAGTAGGAAAGATGACTCTCAGCTCGATATGAATCGACAATTTTAAAACGTCTGTAGGCTTCTTCATAATTGCCGGTTTTTGCAAAAGCGGATGCAAGCTTTATTTGTTGATCACCATGGAAAGGATGGACATTAGTTAAGATACTCCTTAACTTTTCATACGTTTCCTTGGCATCTATATCATAGTAAAACTGCAACAAATTGATCATGCTGTGGAGTGTGTAATCCGTCTCTTGCATCATTTGTTCTTCGAGATGGATCGCTTCTTTTTTCTGTCCGATCCTGAAAAGCACTTGTGCATAATCATGTTTCACATGTTGCAAATCCGGAAACAGTTCGAGCATATCTTCCAAAATCGGCAATGCTTTTTCCCATTCTTCATTTTCCAAAAAATAAAAGACGGTTTCCTGGTATTTCAATAAATCATCTTCCTCAGAATACAACCATTCATCCGCATCGTCATCTTCCAGCTCAAAATCGATCAGCTCGAGCAATAATTGTGCTTCTTCGCTGAAATAACCATCCGGAGCTTTTTCCAAATAAAGAGTGGCAAATTTCCGTGAGTCATTCAAAAGTCCAAGATGTGCGTAATTATTTGCCAACAAATAATAACAATCCACATATTCGTCGTTTTCCAACACTTCATTCAACAATTCATCTGCCGTGTGGTAATTTCCGATTTCTGTATGCAAAATGGAAAGTTGGCAATTGTACAACGGATTTTTCGGATCGGATTCAACAGCTTTTTTCAACCAAACGAAAGCGGAGTCGAACTTCCGCTTCCAGAAAGCTTGAACACCTTTTGTAAAGTAAAATTTGCCGTCCGGAATGAACGGAAGGAGATTGCTCGTTTTTTCACGCTGTTTATTCATCGTATTGCTCCTTCTAATAAAATACGGCTCCAGTATAACATATACTATAGAGCTTGAGCGATTGTTTTTTGAGGAAGTAGGAGAACCCATTTACTTATTGCCTATAATGTCAACAAAACAAGATGGATTTATACTGATTGGGTCAAAACGGGACAGTCCCGTTTTGACCCACCGGTTTTCATTTCTTCCGTGCTTCCATTTCTTCTTTTGTGTAAATGATCCGCATCGGATTCCCGCCGACAAAAGAACCGGCGGGGACATCTTTATGGACGAGGGTTCCTGCAGATACGGTCGCTCCGTCGCCAATCGTGACTCCGGGCAAAATCGTCGAATTGGCTCCGATCATCACTTCATCCCCGATCACGACTTCCCCGAGCCGGTATTCTTCAATCAAATATTCATGGGCGAGAATCGTCGTATTATAGCCGATGATGCTGTTGGAGCCGACTTTTATTTTTTCCGGAAACATGATGTCCGGCATGACCATCAAAGCGAACGCCGTCTTTTCCCCGACTTCCATCCGGAGAAAAGTCCGATACATCCAATTCTTCACGGAAAGGAATGGCGTGTAACGGGCCAACTGGATGACGACGAAATTTTTCACGACTTTGAAAAAAGGTACTGTTTTATAAATTTGCCAAAGGGAATTCGAATGTTTCACCGGGTACCGTTTCGTTTTCCGCACGGTCAATCACCTACAATTTCGAGTAAATCCGTCATGCAGTCCAACATATATGTCGGTTTATGCATCATTAAACGTTCCTTTCCTTTTTGCGACCAACTGACACCGGCGGTCCGTACCCCGGCATTATGACCGGCTTCAATATCATGGTGATTGTCCCCGACCATAATCGTTGAAGAACTTTCCGCATCCAATTTTTCCATCGCTTTCAGGACAGGTTCCGGATGCGGCTTCGGATGGACGACATCATCCAACGTGATGACGAC
Source organism: uncultured Oceanobacillus sp. (assembly GCA_938004015.1). Classification (GTDB taxonomy): domain Bacteria; phylum Bacillota; class Bacilli; order Bacillales; family Amphibacillaceae; genus Oceanobacillus. The sequence goes on along the minus strand of CALKWU010000124.1, from coordinate 5,482 downwards.
ATCAAAAAAGTCGCCGATTCCTGTTTTATCTAGACCCATTTGTACTCCGGGTGCCATTTTCGTCGTGACGACACCCATTTTTATATTTTTCTTTTGCAACGTCTCCAACGTTTCCTTCACTTTCGGAAACGCCGTCACGTAATGATCATGCATTTCATAATTATGGGCTCGGTACGTCGCCACCATTTCTTCCGCCCGTTCCGGATCGATTTTTTCGAATGTTTCCCATAGTGGCGGCCCGTTGAATTCAATGATTTCCTCATCGGAAAACGATAAATTGAATTTTTCAAAAGTATGTTTGAAGGAAGCGATGATCAATTCGTTCGTATTGATCAACGTTCCGTCCAAATCAAAAAGTATTGTACGAGTGTGCATGTTTTCGTTCCTTTCTGTATTCCAATTGTTTCCATACGAATGAAATGAGCATCGTGAGGATGATTGCCGTAACTAAGCGGATGACGAGCAATGGCCACACCGGAATGCCAAGTGGGACAAAAATCAACGTATCTTCAAAGACCGCATGGCAAGAAACGAGAAAAATCAAGGCGAGATGCATGTCTTTGTTCGATATGCCGTCTTCCTCCTTCGCCTGGATCATCAAACCGGCTCCAAAGGCAAGCCCAATAATCAAGCCGCAAGACATCGTCATCGAGGTGTTTCGGCTCATTCCCAACACTTTCAAAAATGGTGCGAGCCAGTTTGAGAAAACGTCGAGCCAACCTTTTTCCCGCATGAATTGTATAGCCATCATCAAAGGAATGACGATGAGAGCCATTTGCACGATGGCGACCGTCGCGGTCTGCATCGCATGGAAAGCTATTCCAAAAATACCCTCTGGTTCCGTCGTTTCCGTTGCCGCAAGTCCGTAACTCGCAAGTTGACTGCCGCCTTGCCACACGAGATTGATGATAAACGCACTGATGAATGCCAAGCCGAGCCGGATACCAACGATCAAAAACCAGTTGACCCCGACCCGGGAAGCGACGGCAGATTCAACGAACAAGTTGTGCGAAAACGATAACATGACCGCTAAAATGAAAACTTCCTTCACCGTAAAGTCAAAAGAAAGGATTGCTCCAATTCCCGCATACAAATTCAACGTTTTTCCCAAAACAAGGGGAATCGCCGCTTCCCCCGGCAAGCCGATCACATGCATCAACGGTTCTATCAACGAAATGAGCCAAGGCAAAACAGGTGTGAATTGAAGGATCGTCACAATCAACGTGACAGGAAAAATGATTTTCCCTAAGGTCCAAGTGGTATCTATACCCTGACGGAAACCCCGTTTTAGTATCCCCTGCATTCCATTCCCCCCAAAACTATTCAACGTTTCTTCTTTTTCTTTTTTTTACGCTTCTTTTCCGGCTCTTCCAAATATCTCAATGACCCTGCTTTTCTGCGATAAATGATCAAGATGATTCCAATGAGAATGAGTGTCACAGACACGACTTGAGCTGTCCGTAACCCTTCGATGATATAAAGGCTGTCGGTCCGCATCCCTTCAATGAAAAAGCGCCCGACTGAATAAAGGATGAGATAATTCAAGAAAATTTCACCACGTATCGGATTGTATTTCCTAAGCAAAATGAGGAATACGAACACGACCACATTCCAAACCGACTCATAGAGGAAAGTCGGATGATACATGATTCCATCAATCGTCATCTGGTTCATGATGAAATCCGGTAAGTACTGTAGAAAATTTTCATATGCTTGTTCTGATACCGGACCCCCGTGGGCTTCTTGGTTCATGAAGTTTCCCCAGCGACCTATCGCTTGCCCGAGTATCAAACTCGGTGCCGCAATATCAACGAGCTTCCAAAAATCGATGTTCCTCACTTTCGCAAAAACGATAGCCGTGAGTACACCGCCAAGAATGGCTCCATGGATGGCGATCCCGCCTTCCCAAATGGCGAAGACTTTCCAAAACGGGCCATCGGCATAACGTTCCCATTCGAATACGACGTAATATATCCGTGCTGACAAGATAGCGAAAATGATTGCGTAAAAAACGAAATCGATGATGATTTCTTTATTCCAACCGACCCGTTCCGCTTCTTTCATCCCTAAATAAATCCCCAATAATGCTCCGGTGGCGATGATCACACCATACCAATAAATCGTGATCGGTCCGAGCTCGAGCAACACCGGATCCAAAGGCTGTACCGAATAAACCAAAACGACACCCCTATTCTAACATGGTTTTTTCATTATTGATTATATCCGTCAAACGGTTGGAAAATTGTTCCGCTGTATTGATCCCCATCAATTTCAACCGGAAATTCATGGCTGCAACTTCGATGATGACAGCCAAGTTCCTCCCCGGGCGGACTGGAATCGTTGCTTTCGGCAACTTGACATCCATGATTTGTACGGTATCTTCATCAATCCCCAGCCGATCGTACTGTTTAGATTCATCCCAATTTTCCAAGTGGATTACTACCGAAATGCGTTTCTTCGTCCTTACTGCACCGGCACCAAACAATGTCATGACATCAATAATTCCTAAACCGCGTATTTCCAGCATATTCTCCAGGATTTTCGGCGAACTCCCGACAAGGGTATCGTAATCTTCCTGTTGGATTTCCACATTGTCATCCGCTACGAGACGATGTCCGCGCTTCACCAACTCCAAAGCCGTCTCACTCTTTCCGACGCCACTTTGACCGGTGATCAGTACGCCGATTCCGTAAATTTCCACGAGAACTCCATGGACAGAAGTCCGTGGTGCGAATTTTCCTTCCAAATAATTCGTCAACCGACTGAGCACACGTGTCGTTTTCCGTGGTGAACTTAAAATCGGCACGCCTGTTTCATTGGCGACTTCTTTGAAAATGTCCGGAATATCCATTCCACGTGTGACAACGATTCCTGGAGTGATATCTGTACAAAGACGTCTCATGCGATCATATTGTTCTTCCTCGGACAAATCCAAAAAATACGCCATTTCCGTCCGTCCGATCAACTGCAGCCGTTCTTTCGGATAGAAATTGAAATATCCCGTCATTTCAATTCCGGGACGGGATATATCGCTCGTCAATATTTCCCGATTGATTCCTTGTGCTCCGGCTACTAGTGTCAGATCGAAACTTTCCAGCAGATCCTTTGTACGAACCCTCGTCATTAGTTGTCTCCCTCCATTTGCGAATCGTTAAACTCGACTACCCGCTATTATACTTTATATTTCCCTTCCGTGTATATATAAGCCCACTTTATTTTAGCATATAATGGCAGAAAACGAGAATGATTCAATTCCAAAAAAATCGCAGACATATGCCTGCGATTTGAAAAATGAAACTATTCATTTTTTATCAATTTACCAAGCACCAAGGTGATGATCGATATGAAAATCGATGCGACAAAGGCCGTACCGAAACCATCGATGACAAAAGACGACCCCATCAACGCTTGAGTCACCATCAAGGTGATCGCATTGATGACAAGAAGAAAAAGCCCAAATGTCAAAAGCGTAATCGGCAAAGTCAAAATGATGAGGATGGGCTTCAAGAGCACATTCAGTATCGCTAAAATAACGCTCGCCAAAATAGCCGTGCCCAACCCATCGATATGGAAAGACGAAAATATTTCATTGACGATCAACAATGCCACCGTGTTCAGTGCTAATGTGATCAAAAACCGTTTCATCAGTAAATCTCCATATCACTCGGTATTAAAATGACGCAAACAAGGTAAATCAATGCAAAGGTAAAGAAACTTGGGATGAGACAAATTGCGAAAATGACGCGCAATACGGTTGCGTCGATATTCAAGTATTCGGAAAGGCCGCCGAAAACTCCTGCAACATAACGGTTCGTTGATGATCGGTATAATTTTTTCATCGGATTACCTCCTGCTCTTTACGGTTGTCTAATTGTTCTACGGATACCAAGGCAAAAAAGTTTCATAAAAATTGGAATCACATGTGGAAATCCCAGATATAAAATTCTTCAGTGGAGAACCGCTTTTTGATTTCTGTTTGAATCGTTTCTTCGGAAAGACCTCCTTGGGTAAATTGCGACAGGACACCTTTCGCTTGTGTCGTATGGGAGAAAATCGCCTTCATTTTCGTGTCGATTTCATCGCTGACATCATTGATGACGTCGGGTTCCCCTAAAGTTTCTCGATAATCCCGGGTAATCGCTTGCGCCCAGACGACAGGTCTTTCACCTTCATCCATCATACGGACTGCTTCGATGGCCGCTTTTCCAAGGGCGTTATGATCCGGATGGACGGCATGACCCGGGTAATGGGTGATGACAAGTGACGGTTCGATGTTGTCGAGGTATCCTTTAATATGGAGAGCCACCTCCGTCAAGTCTTCGAACTCGATCATCTTGTCCCAATATCCCAGCATTTCCACTTCGATGTCCAAAACATTGCACGCGGCCAGCAACTCTTCTTTCCGGATTTCCGCCAACGATTCACGGTTTGCTTTTGGAGGATTCCCCATATTCCTCCCCATCTCTCCCAATGTGCCGCAGAGATATGTGACCGGGATTCCTTGTTTCCGGAATTGGACGATGCTTCCTGCTGCACCAAAGGATTCATCATCCGGATGTGGATAAATGACGACTACATGTTTTTCCATCGATAATCACCTATCTCCAGTCATAGAATATTATTCGTACCGAAATGGGCGTTCACTGATTTGCAATGCGACGAACAATCGTCCTTCCTGATCATGGCCGGCCAACAAAAGTTCGCCGGCATCCGTCACCGTCCAATCGGTCAATCCTTCTGTATAGATCCAACCGGAATCCAACTTCAAACCAACACGAAAAGTACCGTTGTCTCCGGTGATTTTGCCTCTTGTAAACACGACTTTCGCATTGCGGATGAAAGCACCCGCATTGACAGCTTTTTCATCCACATGGTGCGCGTATGCGCCGTTTGTCGTTTCCAAGTGGATGTAAACAGGTTTGTTTTCGAATGTATCCAAATAAGCTTGAACGTCAGCTATATCGATTGGTTTCATCGCTTTTCATCCCCTTTATGATGTACAATTTAAATGTACAGAATAAAACCGTTTCCGTCAAAAATTTGAACGAGTAAAGCGGGACTTTTCAATATAGAGCGGTTTCGGAGTTTGATTAAGTAACTTCCCTTGAAAAAATGTCCATAAACAACCATAGTCACTTTTTGTTTTTTCGTTTATCCCACCGTTGGAACGATGATTGACAGAAGAGTGGTATCGCATAACTTTCCAATGGTAAAAGGATGAATAAAATCACTAACCCGATGAATAAAGGAACCATCCATATAAAACCATCATCTTACATATTTATTTTAAAAGCTGAGCTCGAATTCCTTCATCCCCCTCCCACCCAAGATACGGATACATCCGGAAAAACCTTTCACGCTAAAGTCGTAGCCGACCTAGATCCATGACACCGAAGTCATCTACTAAATAAACATCCCAAACGCCGGTGTTTTCAGCGTTTGGGATGTTTGTCATTTCAATGCTTCTTTTTCCTTTAATTTT
>CALKWU010000123.1 GCA_938004015.1 uncultured Oceanobacillus sp. | reverse complement strand
TGTTTTCAGCGTTTGGGATGTTTGTCATTTCAATGCTTCTTTTTCCTTTAATTTTGCGTCCATCCGCTTCCGATCGCGGTCAAGAATCCGTTTCAAATAGTAGCCTGTATAAGAAACATCGGCTTTCTCCGCGATTTCTTCCGGTGTTCCGGTTGCAATGACTTGACCGCCCCCGGCTCCCCCTTCAGGCCCTAAATCGATGATATGATCCGCCGTTTTGATGACATCGAGATTATGTTCGATAATCAAAACGGTGTCCCCATTTTCGACAAGTCGATGGAGGACAGTGAGCAATCGTTTAATATCATCGGTATGGAGCCCGGTCGTCGGTTCGTCTAAAATATACAGGGATTTACCGTTGGAACGACGATGGAGTTCACTCGCCAATTTCACCCGCTGTGCTTCCCCTCCGGACAATGTCGTTGCCGGTTGACCTAACTTGATATACCCCAATCCGACATCGTAAAGCGTTTGGATTTTTCTTTTGATTTTCGGGATAGCGCCGAAAAACTCCAACGCTTCTTCCACGCGCATATCTAAAATATCGGCGATGTTCTTTCCTTTATATTTCACTTCCAATGTTTCACGATTATATCGTCTTCCATGACAAACTTCACATGGCACGTAAACATCCGGAAGAAAATGCATCTCGATTTTGATGATTCCATCCCCTTTACACGCTTCACAACGACCGCCTTTCACGTTGAAGCTGAAACGGCCTTTTTTGTAGCCGCGCACTTTCGCCTCATTCGTTTGGGCGAACACATCACGGATATCGTCGAATACCCCGGTGTATGTCGCCGGGTTGGAACGTGGCGTCCGACCGATTGGCGCCTGATTGATTTCAATCACTTTATCCAAATGTTCGATTCCTTTGATTTCCTTATGTTTTCCCGGTTTCCGCAGTCTCGCCCGATGGATTTCCGTCGATAACGCTTTATAAATGATCTCGTTGACGAGAGTGCTCTTTCCGGAACCGGACACACCGGTAACGACATTGAACAAACCGATCGGAATTTTGACATCAATTTTTTTCAAATTGTTTTCTTCGGCACCAATGACCTCAATGTAACGTCCATCCGGCTTTCGCCTTTTGGCAGGAAGCGGGATGAATTCCTTTCCTGACAAATATCTGCCCGTGAGCGAGTCCGGATTTTTCATGACGTTTTCCGGCGTGTCATTCGCAACGATTTCACCGCCATGTTGCCCCGCCCCCGGACCGATATCGACTAACCAATCCGCTGCAAGCATCGTATCTTCATCATGTTCGACGACGATCAACGTGTTATCGAGATCGCGCATCTTTTTCAACGAATCGATCAATTTGTTGTTGTCCCGTTGATGCAGTCCGATGGAAGGCTCATCGAGGACGTAAAGCACCCCAGTGAGAGCGGAACCGATTTGTGTGGCCAGACGGATCCGTTGGGCTTCTCCACCGGATAACGTTCCCGCCGATCTGGCGAGTGTCAAATAGTCCAAGCCGACGTTTTTCAAAAACGACAACCGGTTTTCAATTTCTTTTAAAATTAAATTTGCGATCTTCCGTTCTTTTTCCGATAGTTCCAAATTCCGGAAGAAATCGATCGCTTCTGTCACGGAATATGTCGTCACTTCACTGATATGTTTCCCGTTGACCAAGACGGAGAGCGCTTCTTTTTTCAACCGATGGCCTTTACACGTTTTACAATTCGTGACAGCCATGTACTTTTCCAATGTTTCCCTTGTGAAATCCGAAGATGTTTCATGGTAACGGCGATTCACGTTGTTGACGACACCTTCAAACACCATTTCCACATCACGCACTTTCCCGAAGTCGCTTTTATAATGGAAATGGATCTTTTCGTTGCCGCTGCCATATAAAATGATGTCCATCTGTTCTTTTGGGATATTTTTCACAGGAATATCCATCGGGATATCGAAATGCTCACATACGCTTTTCAACAGTTGCGGATAATATTGGGAGCTGATCGGTTTCCATGGTGCAATCGCATGCTCCTCGAGCGTCAAATTCCAATCCGGAATGACGGCATCCAAATCCACTTCCAGCTTCGTCCCCAATCCATCACACGTAGGGCAAGCACCAAATGGACTGTTGAAAGAAAAAAGCCGCGGTTCGATTTCTCCGATGGAAAACCCGCACATCGGACAAGAATGATTTTCGCTGAATACGAGTTCTTCTTCCCCGATGACATCGACAATAATCCGACCTTCTCCAAGACGGAGTCCGGTTTCGATGGAGTCTGCCAGTCGTTTCTCAATATCCGGTCTGATGATGATCCGGTCGATCACCACTTCGATGTTATGTTTTTTGTTTTTTTCCAGGCGGATATCTTCATGGATTTCCCTCATCTCTCCATCGACCCGCAGGCGGACATATCCTTCTTGACGGAGTTTCTCCAACAATTTCACGTGTTCACCGCGACGGCCGGAGACGACAGGTGCAAGAATTTGCATCCGTGTCCGTTCCGGATATTCCATCAGGCGGTCAACCATTTGTTGCACCGTTTGTGACGAGATTTCAATCCCGTGTTTCGGGCACACCGGGTGTCCGATCCGTGCATAGAGCAACCGCAAATAATCGTAAATTTCCGTAACCGTCGCCACCGTGGAACGCGGGTTATTGCTCGTCGTTTTCTGATCGATGGCAATCGCTGGCGATAATCCTTCGATCACGTCCACATCCGGTTTATTCGTCTGCCCTAAAAACATCCGTGCATAAGCGGACAACGATTCCACATACCGTCTTTGTCCTTCCGCATAAATCGTGTCAAAAGCAAGGGAGGACTTTCCCGAACCGGAAAGTCCCGTCACAACGACCAATTTATTTTTCGGTATCGTCACATCGACATCTTTCAAATTATGTTCTCTGGCACCTTGTATGACAATTTGTTTTTCTTCCGGCATAGACATGCTCATCCTTCCGCTTTAAGTTCGAATACGATGTCACGGAGTTCCGCTGCCCGTTCAAAATCAAGCGCTTTTGCGGCTTCCCGCATTTCTTTTTCCAATTGCTCGATGACTTGCGCCCGATTTTTCTTCGTAACTTGGGAAAAGCTCGTGACCTTTTTATCGTATTTTTCTTCATCTTCCGCAACAAAAGTAGCTTTAATGACATCACGGATTTCTTTTTTGATCGTCTGCGGAGTAATGTTATGTTTCTTGTTGTAGGCGATTTGGATTTTCCTTCTCCGGTTCGTTTCATCGATCGCTTTTTGCATCGATTCGGTGATGTGGTCCGCATACATGATCACTTCACCGTTCTCGTTACGCGCCGCACGACCAATCGTCTGAATCAAAGAGCGCTCCGAACGCAAGAACCCTTCTTTATCCGCATCCAAAATGACGACCAACGATACTTCCGGAATATCCAGCCCTTCACGCAGCAAATTGATGCCGACCAACACATCGTATTTGCCGATCCGCAAATCCCGGACGATTTCGATCCGTTCCAATGTTTTGATTTCCGAATGGAGGTAAGCAACTTTTATTCCTAACTCCTTCAAATAATCGGTGAGGTCTTCCGCCATTTTTTTCGTCAGAGTCGTGACGAGTACCCGTTCGTTCCGTTCCGTCCGTTTGTTGATTTCTCCAATTAAGTCATCAATTTGACCTTCAATTGGCCGGACGTGGATTTTCGGATCCAACAATCCGGTCGGCCGGATGATCTGTTCCGTCATTTTCGGTGTATGTTGCAATTCGTACGGTCCCGGAGTGGCCGACACATAAATCAACTGATTCGTTTTTTGTTCAAATTCTTCAAAAGTGAGGGGACGGTTATCCAATGCAGACGGCAGGCGGAAACCATAGTCGACCAACACTTGTTTCCGTGCCCGGTCTCCGTTGTACATCCCACGGATTTGCGGCAAGGTCACATGGGACTCATCAATGACGACAAGGAAATCATCCGGGAAATAATCAAGAAGCGTATATGGGGTTGCTCCCGATTCCCGTAACGTGAGATGTCTGGAATAGTTCTCGATTCCGGAACAGAACCCCATTTCCCGCATCATTTCCAAATCGTATTTCGTCCGCTGCTCCAAGCGCTGGGCCTCGAGCAATTTATTTTCCGCACGCAATTCTTTCAAACGTTCTTCCAATTCCTTTTCGATGTTCTGGATGGCGATTTTCATTTTATCTTCACGGGTGACATAGTGGGATGCCGGGAAGATTGCGACATGTTCCCGATCCCCGATGATTTCTCCGGTCAGCGCATCCACTTCCCGGATCCGGTCGATTTCATCCCCGAAAAATTCAATCCGGATACAATGTTCTTCGCGGGATGCCGGGATGATCTCGACAGAATCGCCACGGACGCGGAACGTTCCCCGTTGGAATTCAATATCATTCCGTGCGTATTGGATATCGACCAATTCACGCAACAATTGATCCCGATCCTTTTGCATCCCCATCCTCAAGGACACCACTTGGCTCCGATATTCTTCGGGACTACCCAATCCGTATATACATGAAACACTGGCGACAATGAGGACATCCTCGCGCTCGAATAGAGCCGAGGTCGCCGAGTGTCTTAATTTATCTATCTCATCATTGATGCTGGCATCTTTTTCGATGAATGTGTCGGTGGAAGGCACGTATGCTTCCGGTTGATAGTAATCATAATAGCTGACGAAATATTCTACCGCATTATTCGGGAAAAACTCTTTGAACTCGCTGTACAGCTGACCTGCCAATGTTTTGTTATGGGCGATGACCAGTGTGGGCTTATTGACTTCCTTAATGACATTCGATATCGTAAACGTTTTTCCTGTTCCAGTCGCCCCAAGCAATGTTTGGTGTCGTTCGCCTGCCAAAACATTTTCGACAAGTTCCTCGATTGCTTGCGGCTGATCGCCGGACGGTTCAAAATCCGATACAAGTTCAAACTTCTTCTTCATCGCATATGCCTCCCCAGAATACTTCGTAAACCATTTTAACATACATGGATGAAATAATTAACAAAAACGAACGGATATTCTGTTTTTCTATAGGCGATGATGCCGGAAAAGCGACTGTTGTAAGGTTTCACCCTGTCATTCCAACTATGAAAAAATTCCACAAACAAAAAAAGGCTTTGGCATAACGTTTATACTATAAGTAAATCCGAACAACTTAAACAAAGAGCATTGCACCCGCTCCGGAAATATACTTAGCCTTTCCTCCCGCTGGAGTCTCCGTATATTTCCGGAGCTCTTTTGTAAATGTTCGAACTTCACTATAGCCAAACGTTTTGTTACAGCCTCATCGCTACATAGAACATTGTTTGAGTCATGACAAACTCCGGAAATCCTAGTAAACGAATGATAGATTTCCGGAGCAATTTGATTAGTTCCTTTTTATTCAGTTACTTCAATGACGCCGACTGCCCCTTTTGTGGCATGATTGAATTGGTGTGTCACAAAACTGTATGTTCCTGGTTCTTTCACGACAAACTCGACGACTGCTCCACCACTTGCCGGAAGCATGATCGTTTGCATCCCTTCCAAATGGTTTGCCGGATGGCCATCCATGTAAACGTCTTCCATGATTGTTCCAATGACGTGGAACGAACTTACTTCATTTGGTCCGACGTTATTGATGTAAAAACGGATTTTTTCGCCCGCTTTCGCTTGTAGCGGTTCATCTTTCAAAGCTGTCGTCGTTCCATTCGTATTCGGTTGTCCACCATCTTCAAATTCTTTTGAGGAGAATACAACTTGAGATGGCACCCCGTTTGTCATATCGTCCAAATCATTGTATTTATACCATTCGTTTTGGATGATGACAAACTCACGATTGACCTCATCATCTGTCGGGTAACCATCTTTCGGCTTGACAATGATGACCCCATGCATCCCATTGGCGATGTGGGAAAGTACTGGTTCTGTACCGCAATGATACATGAACACCCCCGGACTGTTCGCTTCATAGACGAAGGTTCCCTCTTCATTCGGAGCGACATCGGCAAAACCTTTATCCGGTGCCGTGTGCACGGCATGGAAGTCCATACTATGAGGAAGACCTGGATCGATGTTTTCCA
>CALKWU010000122.1 GCA_938004015.1 uncultured Oceanobacillus sp. | reverse complement strand
GAAGAGACGTTCGTTTTTTCCCGTAAGTAAATCAATTCACCTTTTTTCGGAACGCTGTCCAACGTATAGCCTGCTTCTTTAATGAAATCGAGGATTTCCACATCCATATGGATCAAGCAACTATTCAGCCGCGCATTTTGTTTTCTTACTTCATTTTTTAATTCAATCAGTTCCTCAATTGTATGTATACCGTCACCTATAATGTTTGCCGGTACACGGTTGTAAACAGCGACAACTTCATCATCGACGACGTAAAAACGGTATTCTTTCCCCTTTACGTACTGTTCCACGATGACTTCTTCATATTCCAATTCATGCCGTACGTAATGCAAAGCTTTCAGAAATTCTTCATCTGAACGGATATTGGTGACAACTCCATTACCAAGACTTGCATTTGTCGGCTTCAATACGAGCGGGTAACCAAGTTGCTTACTATAATCGATGATTTCTTCATCAGTAGCTTCCGGAGGGAAACCTTTCCCTTTCGGCACGGGAACACCGGCTTTTTCCAGATAAATCTTTGATTCATCTTTTTCCGAACCGATTTCCACCGCTTCGTTCGCAACCAAATCTCCCCTCGTTCTGAAGAAAAAATGGGTCTTTTTATCAGAGCTTAAGGAAAACAGTCTTCCTGGAGGGTTCACTCCGAAAATGATCATATCCTTAAAGTGCTCTGAGTCTTTCGTATACCATTTTAATTTCAAGCCTCTTCGCCAGCCTTCGAGTGCCACTGCGAATGCATCCAGCCTTGTCTTTCTCGCATTCCTTACCATTTCATTGGTAAGATGTGGCAGACTGATTCCGAGCTGTGTTTTCTTCATGATTTTTCCTCCTACATGCTAAACCGTTCAATTTTGAAGTTTTTTCCTGATTGCTCCAACTATACGAACCGGCACTGTCACTTTCCAGGACAAGCTGCTGTGGTATTTTCTCCGTTCCACTTCCAGCTTTTTGATTTCATATTGGATTGTCTCGAGTTCTTGACGATACATTTCCAATTCTTCAATTTGCGTTTTCAAATCGGTTTTGATTTCAAAGCCGACCTTGATCGGCTCGTCCGTTTCTTCCACTTGCACTTCAATCACTTGGGCACGTTCTTCATCTTCCCAAATGCCGTTTTTAAAGTCGTCGACCATTTCAAGATCTGTTCCACCGACGACGATTTGGATGTCTCCTTCTTCCAACGTCATGATGTAACCGTGGAGGTAACGTTCAAAGGCTTGTTTCCTAAGTCCCCGATGATAGCCGATATCCAAAACGTCCCCGCTTACGATATATTTCTTTTTATGCAGTTCTTCCTGCGGGCAAGGTGTCACTGTCGTTGAATAAGCGTCTCTCGCCTTCAACGGTTCAATCACATCGTAGTAATCAAAGAAGGTCGTCGTTTGTTTCCGTTCATCATCTTTCGTCTCCGGAAAATAATAGTCGATGATTGCTTTCGGGATGTCCCGGGCTTTGCCTTTAATCGGAAACAACAACCCGCCGAGGTTCGCTGTCGGATTCAATTCGATGATATACGGCTTCTTCGTTTCCTCGTGGACGATGAGATCCACCGCGCCATGAGTCAATCCCGGAATTCCATGCAATGCTTCGATGGCGGCATTTTTCACTTCGTCGGAAATCGAATCGAACACGTCAATCGGGTCTCCCCCAATGGAAATGTTCGTTTTATCAATCAATTGGACGTACTCTCCCTTATCCGGAATCGTGTCCAGCGTATAGCCTTTACGGCCGATATAATCTTCCACTTCTTTGTTCACGACGATTGGACAACTGACCAGGCGTGGGTTCAAACTTCTTTCCTTGTTTTTTATGTCGATGAGCGCCTGGATGGAATTGATGCCGTCCCCGGTCACATTCGCAGGTATCCGGTTCATCGCGCCGACGACTTCATGATCGACGACGTAAAGCCGGTATTCTTTTCCTGGAATATATTGTTCCACGATGATTTTTTCGTAATCCAAGTCATTCCTCATATAGTCGAGTGTGTGCTCCAATTCACCGGCGCTTGTAATATTTGTGAAAACGCCTTTTCCGAAACTGCCATCCGTCGGTTTGACGACGACGGGATAGCCTAACTTTCCCGCATATTCCAACACTTCTTCATTCGTGTTTTCTTTTGTGAACTCTTTTCCTTCCGGCATCGCAATGCCTTTACTCATCAATACTTGCTTCGTCTTTTCTTTATCTCTGCCGATGTCGACGGCTTCATTCGTCACTTTATCTCCACGGGTTCGGAAAAAATAATGGGTGCGATCCTCGGAGCTTAAAGAAAATAATTGGCCGGGTTCATCGACGAACCACGTCCGCATCTCATTGAATTTTCCGGATTCCTTCACATGCCACTTGAGTGTAAGCCCTCTGCGCCAACCCTCCAAAGCGACGACGTAAGCATCCAAAAAATTCCCTTCGATGCCTTCTACAATTTCTGGTGTCAGATGCGGCAGCCATTCTGCACGATTCTCTTCCAATGAGTATCCTCCTTAATCAATTGCGATCTCCATCGATTGAACCGTTGGATATCAAGTTTTTATAATGATCAAATGGTTTGCCATTCCACAAATCATCCATCAAACGGGCTTCCGCATCGAGGAAAAAATCCCCGAGCCATTGATCCGTTCGATCGTCAAATTCATCATAATTTCCCGGTTTCGGTGTGAATTCACCAAATACAAGTCCCGTGTCGGAACGTAAAAAGTCGATGCGGATGAATGGTGCAGGAATTTCTCCACTGATTTTTTCCGCGAGTCGAATGTCCTCATCATTCACACCTACGCCTTTAAATACCGTTTCTTCATATTTTCCGGTCGCTACCCGCTCGCCGGTGGCCGTCCACCAGCAATGTCGCAATTCCGGATAACGGATGATTTCCAAAATCAAGCCGACTTTGCCGTAAAAACAGTAAAATTTCATATCCCGAGCCGGGACTTTCTTCGCTTTATCTTCCAAAATCAATTCTTCCATAAACCATTCGTCACGGTGGACCCGTCCGGCAACTAGGTCTCTTTCCATGTCTTTCCGTAAAACTTGCCAATTTGCAACTTTTTTCGACTGTTTGATATCTATTATATCATTATTGTCGTAAACAAGATATACACCACGCGCTCCGGCTCCGTCCACTGGCTTGATGACGATTCCTTTTTCCTCAGGAATTTCGTCATGCCGATACGTTTTTTCGGAGATGGTTGGAATGCGCACGTCCAGCATCTTCGCAAATTCATAGGCGGTATACTTGTCGTCCAAAACCATTTCCGGAAGCGTGCCATGGAGCTGATGTTTCCGCATCCTCATCGTCAAGCTCGCCCGGAAGGATGCCGCATCTTTCAATGGCATGCCATCTTCGGAAAAACCGGCTCGAACCATGAATTCCGGAATGTCTTCTATTTTCAAACCGGAAAACAATTTCGGATACATCAGTTTT
>CALKWU010000121.1 GCA_938004015.1 uncultured Oceanobacillus sp. | reverse complement strand
CGAGGTGTTCGAGTTGATCGCCAATGGCCTTTCGAACAAGGAAATTTCAGAGAAACTGTATATCAGTCCACACACGGTGAAAAACCACATTACGAAGATTTTCCAAAAAATGGATGTAGCTGACCGGGCACAAGCGATGGCGGTCGTTTATGATCGGTTTTTGAAAAAATAAGGGCGACGGGAAGAGGGGATCCATTTGAACATACGGACGAAATTGTTGTTGGTGTTTATCCCTCTAATTTTATTGATGGGTGTCGTTTTATACGTCGGAAAAATACAGTCGGACAGTTTCGATGACGTGATCGAAACATTGGAAAATGATTATGAATTATGGCGATTGTTGATCGACCTCAATTCCGATGTGAAGGATGGAGCGAATGCTTTAAGGAATTTGCTCATCCATGAAAATCCTCAAGCCATCGAACGGGAAGTGATCCGCCTGCAAACAATGAATGAAGAAACACAGGAAACCCTCAACCTGTTGAAATCATTGGCCTCGACGGATGAGGAAACCAGCCCAATCATTCAATTGGACTCGATTTTCAATGCCGTCCAAGAATATGAAGATGCGGTCATCGAGGCCATTCAGAACGAGAACATCGCAAGCGCCGTGCGGATTATGAACGATCATTTATCCCCTTTGGAGAAGCAATTCCAAAATTCAGTGAGCGATATGTTGGAGTTTTTAGGGACGAATGCATTCCTGACCCTTGAAAATGAAAGTGATTCCCACAGCAGAAACATGTTGTTGGAGTCGATCCTGTTATTCGTATTGACCTTGGTATCCATCCTGCTGTTGTTCCACACGAATTGGAGACTTTCTTCCCGTTTGAATCGAGTCGCCGACGTCATGACGGGAATAGCCGAGGGAAAGTTGGATCTTAAGACGGAAGTGGAAGTGATTGCCGACGATGAGGTCGACGCCGTGGCGAAGGCTTTCAACCAAATGACGGCATCTTTAGATGAACAAAAGAGACGGGAACAGGAGTATAGCTGGACCCAAGAACATTTGGCGAAGCTCACGTCCACAATCAGCAGTGCCAAATGCTATGAAACGTTGGGGGAGACGTTTTTCTCGGAAGTAATGCCTTTGGTCGGGGCAAATCATGGCCTGTTTTATGTGACGGATGAAAGGAAAGCCGACGAACTGAAACTTCAGGCATCGTATGCAGCGGATTTGGCTCGGAAACCGGAGTTTATCCAGTTCGGGGAAGGTCTCATCGGTCAATGTGCATTGGAAAAACGTCCGGTGTTTCTCGATGATCTTCCTGGCGATTATGTGCAAATCCAGTCAGGTCTCGGGAAAGCATCAGCCAATCATTTGTATGTTTTTCCTTTAGTGTTTGAAGATAAAGTTCGTGGCGTCATTGAAATCGCTAGCTTCAAACCGTTAGGAAAAAAAGAGGAAATGTTTTTGCGTGAAAGCATAAAGGAATTGGCGATCATTTTAGAAAATGTCCGTAGTAGGTTGAAGCGGGAACGACTATTGGAAGAGACGCAAATGTTGATGAAAGAAGTGCAAAAACAAGCCGAAGCTCTGATCCAGCAACGGGAAGAGTTGCAGGAAAAAAATCAAGTGTTGGAAAAACAGACGGATAGTCTGAAAAAATCCGAAGAGCAATTGCAATCGCAACAATTGACATTGGAAAAATTGAATATGGAATTGCAGAAAAAAACAGAGCACTTGGAAAAACAAAACGAACAATTGGAAAAAGCCCACCATGAATTGGAATTGAAAGCGGAAGAACTGGAGAGAAGTTCCTCATACAAAACCCAATTTTTGGCGAATATGTCTCATGAACTCCGGACACCGCTGAACAGTATGTTGCTTTTGTCAAATCTTTTGGCGGAAAATAAGGAAGGCAGACTGACGGATAAAGAGGTGGAATATGCGCAAACGATTCATCATTCGGGAAAAGAATTGCTCGCTTTGATTAACGATATTTTGGATTTGTCCAAAATCGAAGCAGGAAGGATGGATACGCATATTTCTGATGTGCGGGTTCAGGAAATATTGGATAAATTGGCTGAACGCTTCCAGCCACTTGCAGAGGAAAAAGGATTGGCGTTTACCGTCGACATTCAAGATGCTCCGGAAGTGATAGCAACGGATGCAGCGAAGTTGACGCAAATTTTAACGAATCTATTGGCGAATGCCTTCAAGTTTACAGAAAAGGGAAACGTGTCGCTTACCGTCTTTTCTGGAGATCGGAATGGGGAACGTAACTTCCATTTTGCTGTCAAAGACACGGGGATAGGCATTGCGGAAGAAAATAAGGAATTGATTTTTCAAGCGTTCCAACAGGAGGATGGTTCCATCAGCCGGAAATACGGTGGCACGGGTCTCGGGCTGTCGATCAGTAAAGAGCTTGCTGATATGCTTGGGGGCGAAGTGACGTTGGAAAGCGAGGTCGGAAAAGGAAGTACATTCACGTTGGTGTTGCCTTTGCGGGAAAGTGAAATTGGAGAATATCGGGAGGAAGAGGAGAAGAGGGAGCGCTTGTCGATGAACGATCGACGAACTTTAGAGAAAGATGATGGTTATGTCCGCCAAAGGAAGTTAACGGTCGAGCGTGCAGCGAAGAATGATGAGGAACGGCGTTTTCTGGAAGAGTCTTCGTTGGGGGCTAGAGATGGGCATGAAGCGGATACAGTGGATCCGAATCCGATCAGTTGGACGGAGACCATTGGAATAATGGGAAAGGCAGAAGATGTGAGAAAAGTATTAAAGGGTAAAAACGTCCTTGTCGTTGATGATGATATCCGGAATACGTACGCTTTATCGAGCTTTTTGGAATCACTCGGGATCATTGTCCATTTTGCGGAAAACGGCTTGGAAGCGATCGAAATCTTGCAGGAAAATGATGAGGTCGATTTAGTGTTGATGGATTGGATGATGCCGGAAATGGATGGTCTCACAGCATTGGAAAACATAAGGAAAATGGAAGAATTCAAAGATTTGCCGATTATCATCATCACTGCAAAAACAGCGGAAGAAGACCGTGACACCTGTTTCAAAAAAGGAGCGTCCGACTTCATCCCAAAACCCGTC
>CALKWU010000120.1 GCA_938004015.1 uncultured Oceanobacillus sp. | reverse complement strand
ACACAAAACAAATTTCTTGCTTTAAGTTGACAGAATAGTTTAAATTGATATAACTAAAAGTACATAAGCGGCGGCGCATCGAAATGCCATGTAACGAAAAATAGAGTACAAGGTCATATCATCCGGATATTCCATCTTGAAATATACGTGCCCTTTGCTCGCATTATTAATTAATTATTAAAAGAAAGGAGTTAGGCATTATGTTCGAAAGTATCGTAATCCCAGCAATCCGGAATATAAAAGACTATGAGAAAGTTTTGCAAACTGGACAAAAGACGATCGTATTATTGGAAACTCGTATATCTCAGTTAGAACATTTAGTGAAGTATGCTCATAAACATGGAAAAAAAGTTTTAGTGCACGCTGATTTGATTTATGGTTTGAAAGCGGACAAATATGGTATTGAATTTTTGATAAACAACGTCAAAGCGGATGGGATCATTTCAACCCGTGCAGATGTGATTACTCAAGTGAAGCGGCACCGGGTAATGGCGATTCAACGTTTATTTGCTTTGGACAGTCATGCGTTGAATCATAATTTAGAGATTTGCAGACGGGTGCAGCCTGATTATCTTGAAATATTACCAGCGATTCTTCCAAGAATCATTAAAGAAGTTCATGAAGAAACGGGCATTCCGATCATTGCCGGAGGATTAATCCGAACGGAGCAGGATGTGAGGAAAGCGTTGAAGAGTGGCGCTGCTGCTGTAACGACATCAACGAATCGTCTTTGGAATTTTTCCGGATAGAATGTATCATATTTTGACAAATTCACTTAAAAACAAAAAAGATATAAAATATTAAAAAAACTATTGACAACGCTTCCAATGTTTTGTAATATATTGATAACAAGTTAATGTATGTGCGGAGATGAGAGAATCACACTGCGCCTAGGATGCTCCTGTACGAAGGAATATGCTGGGATAAGTGTGATTTTTTCGTTTTTGTACAACGTTAACTCAGTGTTGAACGCGTTCATCATTTACTTTTTTCAAATATTTTTAATAAGGGGGTTTTGGAGAATGACAGGTTTTTTTGCGGAACTTATCGGTACAATGGTTCTCATCATTTTTGGTGGTGGAGTCGTGGCGAGCAACATTTTGAACAAATCAAAAGGTTTCGGCGGAGGTTGGGTACTCATTACGCTAGGCTGGGGTCTTGCGGTTACGATGGGGATTTATGCGGTTGGGAATTTTTCTGGTGCACATATCAATCCGGCGGTTACCCTCGGATTTGCTGCCATCGGTGAATTTCCTTGGTCCGATGTATTTCCATATATCGCCGGACAAATGATTGGGGCGTTTCTAGGAGCGGTCATCGTCTTTTTTGTCTATTTGCCGCATTGGCGCGAAACGAAAGAAGTGCATTTGAAATTGGCAGTGTTTTCGACAATTCCGGAAATCCGCAGGCCGGTGTCGAACTTAGTCACAGAGATGCTCGGGACGTTTGTTCTCTTATTGGGGCTTTTGTTTATTGGTGCTAACGAGTTCACGGAAGGATTGAATCCGCTTGTTGTCGGTTTGTTGATTGTGGCAATTGGAATGTCACTCGGTGGTCCGACGGGATATGCGATCAATCCGGCCCGTGATTTGGGCCCGAGGATTGCACATGCTATACTACCTATTCCTGGTAAAGGGGGGTCTGACTGGGGATATGCTTGGGTGCCAGTGCTAGGTCCGGTTATCGGAGGGGTTTATGGAGCGTTATTCTATCAAGCCATTTTTCAAGGAGAATTCTCTCTCGCATTTTGGCTTGTGAGCGCTGTTGTGATAGTTATAATGGTACTAGCATTAAGTATTGAACTGAATAAATCATCGAAAGACATGTCAAAAGATGATATTTCAAAAGCGATGTAGAAACATTTGGAAGAATATAAAGGGAGGAGAAATGGAATGGGCAATTATATTCTAGCAATCGACCAAGGCACAACCAGTTCACGGGCGATTTTATTCGACAAAGAAGGGAAAATTGTCGGCATATCGCAAAAGGAATTTGAACAGTTTTTCCCGCAGCCGGGTTGGGTGGAACATGATGCCAACGAAATCTGGACATCGGTGCTTGCGTGTATCGCTGATGTTTTGCGGATAGCGGAAGTCGAGCCGAATGAAGTGGCTGCCATCGGAATCACAAACCAGCGGGAAACGACGGTCGTTTGGGATAAACATACCGGAAAACCGATTTACCGGGCCATCGTCTGGCAGTCTCGGCAGACGGAAGAAATTGTCCAAGAGTTGCGGGAAAAAGGCTACAATGATTTGTTCAAAGAAAAAACCGGCTTGCTTCTCGATCCGTATTTTTCCGGAACGAAGGTGAAATGGATTTTAGATCATGTGGAAGGTGCCCGGGAAAAAGCGGAAAACGGAGATTTGCAATTTGGAACGATCGATACTTGGCTTATCTATAAACTGTCTGGCGGTAAAGTACATGTCACGGATTACTCCAATGCATCGCGGACGTTGATGTACAATATTTATGATTTGCAGTGGGACGACGAATTGTTGGAGATTTTAACGGTACCGAAAAGCATGCTCCCTGAAGTGAGACCATCGTCCGAAATATACGGCTATACCGTAAGTTACCATTTCTTCGGTGAAGAAGTGCCGATAGCCGGAATTGCCGGTGATCAACAAGCCGCCTTATTCGGCCAAGCATGCTTTGAGGAAGGCATGGTGAAAAATACGTATGGAACCGGATCCTTTCTTCTCATGAACACGGGGGAAAAAGCGGTCCCTTCTGAAAGTGGACTTCTAACGACCATTGCCTGGGGCGTCGATGGGAAAGTCGAATACGCCTTGGAAGGAAGCATTTTCGTGTCCGGTTCTGCCATCCAATGGCTGCGAGATGGTTTGGGGCTGTTGGATAGCGCTCCACAAAGTGAGGAATTTGCTACTGCCGTCGAGTCGACAGAAGGGGTTTATGTCGTTCCCGCTTTTGTGGGAATGGGAACTCCATACTGGGATAGTGAAGCTCGAGGCGCCATGTTCGGGATCACTCGCGGTACGACGAAAAATCATATTGTTCGTGCTACATTGGAGTCGATTGCTTACCAGTCGAAGGATTTGGTCGATGCGATGGTCGAGGATTCCGGAATTGAATTGAAGTCACTTCGGGTGGATGGTGGAGCTTCCATGAACAACTTTCTCATGCAGTTCCAAAGTGATATGTTGAATGTCCAGGTTGACCGCCCACTCGTCAATGAAACGACGGCTCTCGGAGCGGCTTATTTAGCGGGGCTTGCTGTCGGTTATTGGAAAGATAAAGAGGAAATCGCCAAACAATGGAAAGTCGATCGCAGCTTCACTCCGGATTTGACGGAAGAAAAACGCAAAAAACGATACGCTGGTTGGAAAAAAGCGGTGGAAGCAACGAGAGTGTTTAAAGTTTGATTGGTTCTAGATGTGTCGAAAAGAGTGAATCCCTTTACCACGGAGCAGCCTTAATGGTATAATGAAGATAAGTTAATAGTTGGACGGAGATTT
>CALKWU010000119.1 GCA_938004015.1 uncultured Oceanobacillus sp. | reverse complement strand
TTAGATCCGGAACGGCTCGCAGATTCCTCTGTACAAGGAATGATTGTGTTTTCTCTATTCAATGTAAAAGCGCTTACAAATTCTCCATCTTCATTGACAATCACTTCTACATGAGCGTTTTGGGTTGTATGGGAAATGGGTAATAATGTGTATTCCGAATCGTTCTTTTTCTTATATATTTTTCCGACTGCATGTTCATTCGCATTATACGTTTGGTATAGATTTTGCAGCCAACTCATCTTATTCACCTCCCAGCGAATGGAACAGGGCTTCAGCTGATTCAACATTCGTTTCATCAAATTGTTTTGGTTTCATTTCTTTGATTGGTCGTACAATTTTACATTCTTCAGGTCGAGGGAATTTGATATATCCTTTTTTCATAACCGGTTGCCATAACCGCACTTCCAATTCATTTCTGCCAGTCTCGTCAGGATAATTGAAACCATGGACCATCGTTCCAAGATGATGATCCGCTTCTTCGTCATCGTAATAACCTTTTCCTGAACCGAATTCACAAGGTTCCACATACGCTTGGCATTCTCTTGCACCTAAAAATATGTCTCTCCTTCCTCCAGCTTTTAATGATCGTTGCATGATATTGTAATGCTTCCCCTCATTACGATCAAAAGCCAAATCAGGACGGTTCATATTAAATTCGAAATGCGCTTTTACTTGATAATGGACATCTTTCAAATAAGTATAATTTGCAAGTGTATTTCCACCAGTGTATTCAATCGGTCGAACTCCTTTGGACTCCATCTGGATCGGTTTCATCACACGTACCTCATCGATGATAAAGACGATGGTCGGCTTCCAATAAATGGACTCCACAATTCCTTTCAATGCTTGGTACGTAGGGACACTGTAAGAAAGTTTTTCACCGCCAATTTTAGTCAATGGATCGGTAAACAGTGCATAATCCCCATATACTTCAAATTGAATTTCATTCCTCATGTCTTTATTCACCTCCTGTAAATGAATCTCTCGAAATTATCATATAATATGACCCATACAAATATTTGCGCTTCTTATTTTTATTTTTGTGTTCTTTAGAATGAAACAAATTCCAATAGTGTTTCACCCTTGAGGTCGACACCATATTCCGTACTGTACCAACTTTCTTTCAGTTCAAAGAAAAGCCCATCCATATGGCTTACCAAAGCATTTTGTTTGTTCAGTTCTTCAAACTCATGAGGAAAGAGGTTTACTGTGTATTGTTGGGCATTTCTCAGTAACTTGGTCAAGTCTTCGATATGCTCTGCACTATTCAAAGTCGCAACGACTTCCTTGCCTTCTCCATATGGTACGATGACACCAGTTGTTGACTGATCGATGACTCGGAAATGCTCAGCGGCTGTTTGATAACTACCTGTCAAATAGAGCGGCAACTCTTCCTTGTATTTCTTTTCATACGCCTGAACATAGTTCGTTTCTTTTCGAGTGGCCATGACTAGTTTCGTCATTTCCAATTCAAGTTCGGGGATGAAATAATTTAAGTCCACTTCCATTTTTTTGTAAAATTGTTGAAAATACAGGCTCATTGTTCTATTTGACAATAAATCTCCACCATACCTTTCTGGTTGCCTTTCATACTCTACAAGTAAATTGTTTGTGATTTCCTTTCCAATTTTTATTTCATTTAGACGAGTTAAATTTTCATCTTGATGATTGATGACATAGACATTTTGCATAGCCTCCTCACCATGACGATTGCATCTACCAGCGGCTTGCGCGATTGAATCCAGTCCAGCCAAAGAGCGAATGACACATTTAAAGCTGACATCCACGCCTGCTTCAATCAATTGGGTTGTTACACAAATGAAAGGGATGTCTTTCTCTAATAATTTTCTTATTTCATCAAGTGTTTCTTTTCTATGGGCGGCACACATGGAAGTACTCAAATGATATACAGGTACTGGACCATTTTTCAATGATTCATATAATTCCTTGACGACAGATTTGGTATTCAAAATGATTAAAGCGTTTTCCATTCGTTCAATGTCAGCTTGTACCCAATCTGCAAGTTGGCCGTTGTTCATCGGTTCAGTCGTCTTATCAATGATTTCGACTCTCTTAAAAGCTTTGGAGATTTCCGGCAGTTTTTTTACGATTTCCCCATCTCGGTCTTTTAAAAGCGAATGGTCTACTTGTTCAAGTGTTGGTTGTGTTGCGGTACACAGTAAGATGCTGCAATTGGCATCTTGTTTTAGAAAATTCAACGCTTCATTAAATAAAGAAACACACTTTATAGGTACTTTTTGTACCTCATCAAAGATGATCACTGAATGCGCCAAATTATGTAAACGACGGGTATTTCGGTTTCCTTTTGCATAAAATACATTTAAAAATTGGACCATCGTGGTGAAAATGATGGGACTATCCCAATTATCTCTTGCAAGCTTCAATCGTTCTTTCTTGGTTATAATCCCTTCTGAATGTTCATCATGGCCTTCTTCTTCAATCACATTGGAATGATGCTCCAAGACGTTGACATCATCTTCCAAAATTTCTCTAACCTCTTCGGCATTTTGTTCAATGATTGTTGTGAAAGGTACGACATAAATGATTCTTTGTTTATTGTATGTCAATGCATGTTTCAACGAATAACGCAGACTGGAAAGCGTTTTTCCTCCGCCGGTTGGTATAGACAATGTATAAATTCCAGATGGTTTCATAGCAAAGGAATCACATTGGTCAGACATCTGATTTCTTAATTCATTGATTTTTTTATTGCCTTTTGAATTTCGCTTAAATGCTTCTAACTTATTTTGCAGTTTCTTATAGTAAGCCGAAAACAATTCCAAATAGGAAATTTCTTGCGGCTCTTCGGCATGTTCAGCAAATAATCTCGTGTCTGTTCGATCCGCATCGATAAGGCAGCTAAAGATGAACTTTGATAAGAAAAAATTTTGAGCGGGGCTCAAATTCATAAAATCTTTTAATTCCGCTACTGCTTTTGATACATATTCTTCAAACTCGTTTTTTGGCATGACGTCTTCAAAAAAACGTTCAACAACTTGATCATATCCTTCAATTTTTTTATCTCTAACACGTCTTAAAAAGCTGGAATGAATCGATGGTGTAATATAATCATGCAAATTACTGTGGTGAGAAATGATCGCATTCCCCACGATTTCTGCCAATAATTTTTCATAGGGGTTATTTTTGGGGTTATGATACAAATCAAATATCAACTTTCCTCCTGCAGTTGAATGGTCAACATCACCTCGTTTCCATTCAGTGTCTTCAGGGTGAAAAACGACTTGATGGATGTATTCTTGAAAAGTGTCTGAATACTTCCCTAAATCATGAAGTAGCCCTGCTAAACCGGCTACGTGCTTTAATCTTAATTTTGCCCCGTATTTTTCCGCTAAATTCTTAACTCCATATAAATGTTCAGCTACTGTTTGTATTTTCTTGTCTGTCTCTCTTATATGAGCAATATACTTCAAATATATCTCCCCCTCTTCCAGCTTATAATTCTATAGTACCATGACTAAAGAGTTTTTTCATTAAAATCTAAATATTCTTTTAAGTTATCTTTCTAATTCCATAAAATTTTATGTAGACAACAAAAAAAGGTGCGGACATTTTACCAGCACCTTTGTCTACCGTATGACCGTATATTTTAAGCAGTCCACTGTATTCATTTTTCTCCAACCACTCTGCCACTTCTCGCATGACCCGTTCCCCTTCGGATGTGATTTCGCTCTTTCCAAATTCGAACAAAATTTCATCCGACAAGATGAGTTTCATTTCATCGCCGTCTTTCGTCACATCCACATCATCCGGCGTATCCTCATACTCCGGATTCAACGGAATAATCAACTCAATCATTTGTTCCGTCCCGCCGTCATAACGTGGTTTGACAATGTCGTCTGCGATTTTTTCAAACTCCTCTCCGTAAGTGTCCGGACGACTTTGCCACGAGGGTGATTGGATCTAGGATGTGTGTATAATTTGATATATCCTTCATCGGTAAGTGATTCATACTCGACAAGCATGGTGAACATACCATCTCTTTCAGTGTCTGTCTTGTAGGAGAACCAGTTCTGATAAAATCGACTTTCTTCACTACTTTTGATGTTCCCATGAATGGAAGTGCCATAAAGCAAATTGGAAGTACCTTCGATATATATGTAGCGTTGGTCGATATCGGCAATTTCCGCTTCCATCCATACGTTTGTATCCTCGTAATCGGCTGGAGGTTCCCCGAACACCGGCTCTTCAATGGTGAACACTTCCCCTTCTCTTACCAGACCGATCACGGAGGCGGCTGCAACAAAAGTAGGCTTATCACAATCATATTGTTGGGTTTCCACTACAAATGTTCAGTCTCTGTTGCGTCATCAACATCGTGCCAATCCTATCCAAACGTGCTCTCCTTTGACAGGACTTTCTTTTAACGATCTTCCTTAAATAAAGATACGCACGATGGAA
>CALKWU010000118.1 GCA_938004015.1 uncultured Oceanobacillus sp. | reverse complement strand
CAAGTGGATGATGAGGCTGGAACAAGGATAAATCTTATCAGATTGTTCCAGCTTTTTCCATAAAAAACATTTCAACAACTATAGTTGAAAGGAATTGCCGTCTTGCTTTATAATAAATTGATAATCACAAAGTTAGAAAGTAAAATTTTCACGATATTTGTGATAAATGCACGATTCAGGAGGTGAAGCTATGTCCATCCGTCAATTTTTCAACAAATATTTCAGTAAATATCAAGAAACAAAAGATGATCATTATGATCCGCTGCTGAAAACAAGATATTATAAAATTACATATGATCGAGGATTTGATTTTCTTTTACATATGGTGGAAAATTCCCCTGAATTTGAGAAGAAAGCTGTGTCCAAAGATTATGGCGAAATTAGTTTTTACTTGAAAAAAGGAAGAAAAACATTCATTATTGCTACCGTCATGATGCATAAACCATATGAAACATCCATTGATTTTACGGCAAGCTCAGAGGGGATTTCGCCGATTGATTTTGGTCAAACGCGAAAAGTAATTAATAGGTTATATGAACGCTTGAATAAAGAGTTGCCTTTGATTGAATGATGTTCGAGCGTAGTGAAAATTATAGCAAAACAAAAGCGAGAACTTTTTCAAGTGATGGAGGTTCTCGCTTTTTTGTTGACTTCGCAATGTAGCGTTTCTGGTTTCTCGGCAGAAAAAAGGCAGAACGCGTGCCTGTCGGTTGTAATTTATTCTTCTTCCGGTTTATATATGAAATAATCGAAATCCGCATGTTTCCTTTCGCCAGAAGTATCTTGACATTGCATGCCGACGAATGCGCCGGTGAAGAATCCACCGCCACGGATGTAGTCATCGGACAATTTGTAAGAGTAAAGTGGAACCGGAACCTTTTCCCAATTATCTCCATCGAAAGAGTAGAAGTAATGATAAATATTTGTTTTCACATCAACCCGGAGGTATACGTATTCCACATCATCCGGAATAACGATTTCGTTTCCTTTCAACGGTTGGTCGAAGGTGAAATTGTCGCAAATCGTCAAGTCGAGAATTCTGCCTTTTTCTTCATGCCATGTGATCTGGAATGCCGTCCAATTTTCCGTATTGTAGTAATTGACGAGGCCGGCAGCTTGTTGGAAACTTTCTGGATGAAATTTCACCCTCGTTTCTGCCGTGAAGTTGAAATGTTGCCAACGTCTCGCTACATGGGCTTGCGTGAATTTTGATGTCAATGATTCTCTCCCGTAGAGACGCAAATGTCCGGGGTTGTCTGTTAAAGATAAGATGTCTTCGCCTAATGGAATCCGTAATGTTTGGAAATGGAGATTCAAAGCTTCTGTATCAAAATCATCTTTTTCTTCATAATCCTTTTCCCACTTGACTTCTTCTACCTTTGGTCCCTCAATCTCAAGAGAGGGCTGATTTCCTCCGACAACGTAAGGCCAACCGTTCTTCCATTCGAGGCGTTGAATGGCAGTCTCCCGTCCAAGTGGACAATAGCCACGGGGATCGAGAAGCGGTTCGTTTTCTTTCGGTAATGGACGTCCCGTCAAATGGAACAAGAACCATTCATCCGTATGTGTCCTTACGATGGACGCATGCCCTGCCTTTTGCAATGGATTTCTCGGATGGGCAAAAGATGAGATTAATGGGTTGTCCGGATGGACTTCATAAGGTCCCCAAATATTTTTTGACCGGGCGATCGTCGCTTGATGTTCATATCGCGTTCCGCCTTCTGCAGTCAGCAAGTAGTAGTAGCCGTTCCATTTGTAAAGGTGTGGAGCTTCAACTAATTTGACATCGGTACCTTTGAAAATGATTTCTTTTTTTCCGACAAGTTTTTGTTTCTCTGGATTATATTCTTGCATGACAATGCCATAAAAGTTATGGTTGCCGACACGATGGTCCCAAAACATGTTAAGTAAATATTTTCTGCCATCATCATCATGGAAAAGGGAAGGGTCAAAGCCAGAGCTGTTCAAGTAGATTGGTTCAGACCATTCCCCATCGATGGTGTCACATGTGACTAAGTAATTATGACAGTCTTTCCATTGTCCTTCTGTCACTTTTACATCCGTATAGATGAGCCAGAATTTGCCGTCATGATAGGAAAGTTGCGGAGCCCAAATACCTCCGGAATTCGGATTTCCCATCATATTCAATTGACTTAATCGATTGAGAGGTCTTGATACGAGTCTCCAGTTTTTCAAATCTTTGGAATGGTAGATGCCAACACCAGGGAACCATTCAAAGGTGGAAACGGCGACATAATAGTCTTCACCTGCACGACAAACGCTTGGATCCGGGTTGAAACCAGTTAAAATCGGGTTACGTATTGTTGTCATAATCAGTCACCTCAGAGATTATTTAATAGAATTTTTCGTCAAGTATCCGCTTTCTATTTATAAAAAACTTTTCAAAACCTGACGAAAATTACTTTTATGCTATACTATTCTCAATCATTCAAGGGTTTAAGCTGATTTGCGATAAAGACTTCTGTTGATGAATGCTTCATTTGAAAAGGCGGCAACCCCCAGTGCTGTAGAATGTGTCCGTAGATTTGAGAAGTCGATGCTCAAATCTTCTTTATTGAACCACAAGGACTGTTTTTCAATCCAGTCGATCAGCGGTTGCTTCAACCATCGCTCAGCTTCAGCCATTCGATTGCCGATGATGACTTGTTCTGGGTTGAAAATATTAATGATGTTATTGATCCCCATTCCTAAATACTCGGCAATCTCATCAAATAATTGGATGGCGCTCGGATTCCCTTTCTCAGCCAGTTCGGTAATTTGTTCTAAAGTAACATCGTCGTCAAGTTCTTGTTGTAGACCCGATTGTTTTGCTTTCATCAATAATGCTCGTTCTGAAGCGTATAGCTCCCAACAACCATTACTGCCACAACGGCAATCTTTCCCGTTGATTTCAATGGTCATATGTCCGAATTCACCAGAGAAACCTTTACTGCCACGGTAAAGTTCTCCATTTAAAATCATGCCTACACCGATTCCGATTCCGACACTTAAATAAATGAGGTTGTTGTAATCTTTGCCGACCCCGAATTTCTTTTCACCGTATGCACCGGCATTAGCTTCGTTATCAATCGTAACCGGAACCTTATATTTGTTCTCCAATGCGGATTTCAAATCGATGTTTCTCCATTGAAGGTTCGGTGCGAGTAAAATTTTATGATCATTACTGACGATACCAGGTACGCCAATGCCTATTCCAACAATTCCATATGGACATTTGGGAACAGAAGTGATGAGTTCGTCAATAACTTTATAGATTTCTTGTAAAATCTCTTCATATGACAGTTGGTCAATGCGAATTAGCTGTTCGCGATATATATTTCCTTTTAAATCAGTCAAAATACCTAGTATATAATTGACACCAAGATCAATTCCGATTGAGTAGCCGGCCACTTGATTGAAGAGGAGCATCACAGGCCTTCTACCTCCACTGGACTTGCCGGGACCGGATTCTTCTATTAATTGTTCATCCAACAATTCTTTAATTAATGAAGAAACGGTTCCTTTATTCAAACCAGTCATATTTGCAATATCTGCACGTGAGATAGGTGCGTGTTTGATGACTTTTTCGAGTACTAATGCTTTGTTTTCTTGTTTAACTACTTGTTGGTTCCATGTTTTCATATGATTTCAACTCTTTCTCCCTTTTTTAGAATAGTATAGCATGTACTTTTATATTATCACAAACTTAGTTCATCCGCTAGACAAACGATGTTTTTTCTGCTAAGCTTAAAATAGCTTATGGAAATTAAGCAAAAATAAATTATTAGGAGGTCATTACCGTGAGATTCAAGAAAGCGATTACATTTTCTGTTGTACTGTTTATCCTTTCGTTGTTGTTAGTAGCTTGCGGTGGGGATGATGGAGACAACGGGGACACTGATTCGGCAACTTCTGACACAGGTTCTGGAAATGTGAAAACCGTGAAGTTTATGCACTTATGGCCAGAGGGAAGTTCAGCCAAGCACCATCAGGTTGTAAACGAAATCATTGAAGAATTTGAAGCAGAGAATGAAGATATAAAAATTGACCTGGAAGTGTTAAGTAACGAACAATACAAAGATAAGATCACTGTTTTGTCAACATCCAATGAATTGCCTGACGTTGGTTTCACGTGGGCGGCTGGTTATATGGAGCCTTTTGTAAACGGAAACAAATTTGCTCCACTTGACGATGTTGTTGAAAGCGATTTAGCAGATGACTTTGTTGCTGGTACGCTTGAAGCGTTCTCAGTTGACGACGTAACTTACGGGCTTCCTTTGGAGTTGAACATCAGTTATATTTTCTACAATAAACGGATTTTTGAAGAGAATGGTGTAGAAGTTCCTGAAACATTAGATGAATTAATCGAAGTAGCTGAAGTTCTAAACGAAAACGGTGTCACTCCTATTGCTCTAGGTAACCGGGATGCATGGACAGGCTCTATGTGGTACATGTATTTGGCAGACCGGATTGCCGGAGATGAGGATGTACTGACGAAAGCAATTGATCGGGAGATTTCCTTTGAGCACCCAGCATTGATTCAAGCTGGTGAGGAATTGCAAAGACTTGTAGATGCTGGTGCGTTTGTCCAAGGGTTCAACGGACTTGCTGATGAAGAGGCAAAAAGTATGTTTACATCCGAACAAGCGGCGATGTATTTAATTGCAACTTGGGATTTACCGAACTATACAACAAATGAAGACATCCCACAAGAATTTAGAGATGCGGTCGACTATTTCCCATTCCCAACGGTTAATGGTAGTGGTGACATGACTAGTTATGTCGGTGGACCTGGTGTTGGTTTGTTTGTAGCTGAAAACTCTGATGTAAAAGAAGAAGCCAAAAAATTCGCTTCCTTCTTCGTCCAACAATGGGGAGTAAAAGCAGTGGAAGATGTAGGTGTCATTCCGGCTACGAAGGTAGATCCAGAATCTCTTGATTTACCACAAATGTATACTGATGTGTTGAATGACTTGAATGATGCAACAAATATTACATTGTATGTTGACGTACAAACGAGCCCAAGTACAGCTCAAGTGCATTTAGATATGATCCAATCATTGTTCGGCGGTGAAATAACACCGGAAGAGTTTGCGGAAACACATGAAAACACGCTTGCAAGTGAAGAATAGAATGTTAGATTTGTTAATCTAGTGAGTGCTTAAGAAAAGGATAAAGCCTTTCACTTAGGTTTATCCTTTTCTTCCTCACCAACCATATACTTAAGGCGGGTAAAACACTTATGTTTTTCCAAATGACATCAAGATTTGTAATTTTCATGGAAAATACCATTTTTCCATGAAAATAACCTATAAAAATGGGGTTGAATTGTATGAATAAAGTTATGTCCAATAAATGGATCATTACGTTATATATTTTACCTGCGCTCCTCTTGATTACTATTCTAATTGTGATTCCATTAATCTTGTCCGGATATTTCGGATTGATGAAATGGGACGGTATAGGGGCGATGGAATTTATCGGTCTAGATAATTATATTGTGGCATTACAAGATTCCAAGTTTTGGCAAAGTGCACTGCATTCCTTTCTCTTGGCGATATTTTCTGCTCTCAGCTTAATTGGATACTTGGCAGTTGCCTTAATCTTGGCTTCAAAATTGAAAGGTACAAACTTTTTAAGAAAAATATATCTCATTCCTATGCTTTTGTCTTCTGTTGCCATTGCACAGCTATGGATCAAAGTCTATAACCCTTCTAACGGAATGTTGAACAGCATCTTAAGAATGATCGGATTCGAAAATCCTCCAGCGTGGTTGGCAGATCCTAACATTGTGCTGTACGCCATCTTCATTCCGATCATCTGGCAATATGCCGGGTTTTATATTCTGATTTATTATGCTGCATTGAAGAATATTCCAGAATCTTTAATTGAAGCGGCGAGGATCGATGGAGCCACCCCATTACAGATTGCACTCAAGATTAAGGTTCCTTTGATCATGAACGTATTTAAAGTGACGATTGTGTTGTCTATTGTTGGTTCACTCAAATACTTTGATCTGATTTATGTTATGACAGGTGGAGGACCAAACGGAGCGAGTGAAGTTATGGCATCCTATATGTACAAACTGGCCTTCTCTAGTTATAACTTCGGTTACGGTAGTGCGATTGGTTTCCTACTATTGATTATTACTTTGATTGTAACGGTAATCATTCGTAAATTGACCGCTACCGATGAGGAAATTCAATATTGAGAAGGAGGTATACAGCATGCGAAAATTTGGTTACTTTCTGCTGTATGTTTGCTTAGGAGCAGTAGCAGTTTTTCAAATATTCCCAGTCTTATGGCTTTTCCTATTCTCTTTAAAGACCAACCAAGAGATTTTTGCAGGGAATCCATTTGCACTGCCATTGGATCCAAAGTGGGAAAATTATGTTAAAGTGTTTGAAGGGGGTATCGACACCTATTTTTGGAACAGTATTTGGATAACGGTAGTTGCGACTGTACTTACCGTTTTGATTGCAAGTATGGCAACCTTTGCCATTACGAGGATGAAATGGAAGTTTAGCAGTTTAGTGTTAGGAATCATCATGGTTGGATTAATGATTCCAATCCATTCGGCTTTAATTCCTCTATATAATATGTTTTTAAATGTCAACTTGATTGACAATCCATTATCGATCGTCATCACGTATGTTACGTATAATTTGCCGATAACAGTGATGATTTTATACGGATTCTATACGACGATCCCACGGGAAATTGAAGAAGCGGCCATCATTGATGGAAGCTCAGTTCATCGGTTATTTTTCCGAATTATATTACCAATTTCGGCACCGATCATGTCAACAACGGTAATCATCAATATGATTTATAATTGGAATGAATTCGTCTTCGTCAACACATTTATCAGCTCGGATAAATATAAGACGTTGACCGTCGGAATCCAAAACTTTATTGGACAATATATGACGGACTGGGGTGCGATCGGGGCGACATTGGTTATCAGCGTATTACCTATCATCGTTGCATTTTTCTTTTTCAGCAACAAGATTATGGAAGGTATTACTGCGAGCGCCGTCAAAGGTTGATATTTTAGGAGATTGGAGGTATGTTATGGCCCGAATCTCTCACTTTTCGACGATAAAAAGACCACCTCAACCAGCTTGGATGTATGCGGTGAGGTGGATTTTTAATCCACGGTTTGCTTCTTTTTCTGGATCCGTTCAAAGGCATGCATGCTTAGCCATGTTGTAATGAATGCATAAGTTGTCCCGCCGAAAATGAAAAATAACGCTGGGAGGGTACGCATGATAAAGAAGATCGATACGAAACTTATAATCATCAAAAAACTGTGAATCGGACTGATGATCATAATCAAAAATGCGTTTTTAACAAGCGGCAACACTTTTAAATCGAAATGGACAAAACTTGGAAAAACAAAAAACAAAAATAAAACGACGAGAAGCATGAAGGCGAATAAGGGTATATATGTCCAGGCCAACTGCTCGTTCGTGTTTGCTTGGATGTAATATATATCAAGAGCGATTAATACAAAGAGGAATGTAATGAAAATTCCTAATCGGTTACTTTTCCAAAAATCACGCTTGTAATAATTCCAAAAGGATTTCAATACCGGGAGATCGGATTTTCCTCGTAACCAATCCCGGACCATGGCAAACATGGCGACTGTCGATGGATAGAAACCAAGGATGATTCCACCAGCTAGGGTGAATAGGACCCAAAGCAGATTGACATAGGCGAATTTTGTAATCCATTCCATCATCGTGTAAACAGCACTTGTTGCACGGTTCAAAGATGTCTCCTCCTTCATTAAAACGGATGGGTGATCCAATAATCAAATTATACGACATTGTTTATCTATTATCCATCACAACAAAAATGACGGATTTTTTCGGAACGTGACGTTCCGCATAAGCGATTGGAAACGGAGGGTTGACAGTGAGTGCATTGCAAAAAACTAAGAATAAGCGATCGAGGAAATCAATCAGTAGGAAAATATGGACGAGTTTTATGTCAAGTGTAACTGTCTGTGTGCTCTTTGTCGGACTATCATCTTATTTTATCTCCAATGCCATTATCGAGTCAAAAGTGACGGCTGCATCTGAACAGACGGTGGTCCAAACAGGGGACAAATTGGATTTGATTTTTCAGCAATATCGCGATCGGGTCACGACATTGCTCATGAATAAAGATTTTACCGATGGACTGACTGAATATGGTCGTCAAAGTGAACAAGATGAGGGCGACAGTTATCAATTAAAAAACCGGATCAACGAATTTTTGGCGAATACCGCCTTAATGGATAATCATCTGGATTTGTATTTGCTGGACATGGAAAACAATACGATCTTCAGTTCCCTTGAATTCTTGCCAGAAGAAGATCAGGCAACGATACGAGAATCACAATGGTACAACGATTTGAAAGGGAATGGGACGGATGGATTGATATGGATTGGCGGAGGAGAAAAACTTGGGAACACCGGGAATTCTGTTATCCCAGTGATATGGTTTGGCCAATCCCTGCAAGTAGATGGCAGCCCGTATTTTTTATTACTGGAACTGGATAATGAAATCATCAAAGCGGCTTTACAAGATGTGCGATTAGGCGAAGAAGCGTATTTAAAACTTGTCGATGGCAATAATCAAGTCGTATTTTCTTTTGCTGATGAAGAGATCAATGAAACTAATTCCTATGCCATTTACACCGGAACAGAGCAAACCGTATTTGAAGACGATGGGAATTATATTTTTCAATATCAATCGGAACTGACGGATTGGTATTTGACCGGTTCCGTATCAGCAAAAGAAATGACGAAAGACACAGATTGGATTTTCTATTTGACACTAGTGGTCATTGTTTTATCTATTTTGTTCTCTCTTTTCATGGGACGACGCATGGTAAAACTTATCGGTATTCCGCTTAAGAGTATTTCCAAGTTGATGGAACGTGCTCGCGAAGGGGATTTGACGATTCAATCGGAGTTTTCGGAAAGACAAGATGAAATTGGAACATTGGCAGCGAGCTTTAATGACATGCTTGTAAACATTTGCGGGATGATGAAAAGAACGCGAGAAGCATCGACTAAGGTACTAGAAGCAGCTGCTGGACTGACGGAAGTTGCCCAAAATCAGTCGAATGCGGCAAAGGAAATTGCCTTAGCATCAGAGGAAATAGCCAATGGAGCGACAAACTTGACCAATATGGCTGAAAACGGAAATGAATTAACAGGAAAAATTAATAAAGAAATCGATCAAGTGTATAACAATAATCGAGAGATGGAAGACTTCTCATTACAAGTGTTGGAAAGCAGTCGTACTGGCATGCAAAAAATGAGCGAACTTGTGGAACAGACGAGCAAAGGTGAAAAAATGACGCTCGTCTTACATGAAAAAAGTGCTGCCTTACGTAACAGCACAAATCAAATTAGCGACGTCATGGATATTTTATTAAAGTTATCGGAGCAAACGAATTTATTGTCTTTGAATGCTACGATTGAAGCGGCTCGGGCAGGTGAGGCGGGCAAAGGCTTCGGTGTAGTGGCGGATGAAATCAGAAATTTATCTGACCAATCGAAGGAGTCGATTACGACGGTGGATTCAATCATTACGGATATATTGAACCATGTCGATGAAACAATCAGCCTGTTGGAGGAGGCGAATCCGCTCTTTAAGGAGCAAGTGATGAAGGCTGAGGAAACAGATGAATTGTTACAACAAGTAGGTCAACGGATGAACGAGTTTACTGATAAAATCAAACTTGTTTCTGAATCGATTGAGCATGTGCGTTCTTCCCACCACGAATTATATGAGACGATTTCACAAGTGAGTGCTACAGCTGAAGAATCTTCGGCAATCAGTGAGGAAGTGACTGCTTCAACTGAAGAACAAAGTGTCATAAGTGAGAAGCTTGTTGCTACGTCAATGGAATTAAAGCAATTGTCCGAGCAGTTACAAGAGGATTTAAATAAATTTGTTGTTTAAAAAAGTGCAATCCTTTGTTCGTTCGATGGACGAACTATAAAAAACATGCTATAATTAAATTGTGAAAGCAGTTACATTGTAAGGAATGGTATTTAACATAACATTTAGGAGGGTATGCAGATGGCATATTTTGAAAACATTAACAAAATCAAGTATGAAGGTCCGAAATCTGACAATCCGTTCGCTTTCAAGTTTTACAATCCAGAAGAAAAAGTGGGCGGAAAAACGATGGAAGAAATACTTCGTTTCAGTGTCGCTTACTGGCACACATTTACGGAAGATTTATCTGATCCATTCGGTGCTGGCACAGCGATCCGCCCTTGGGATAAATATACGGGAATGGATTTGGCCAAGGCTCGTGTGGAAGCGGCATTTGAATTCTTTGAAAAGTTGAATGTCCCATATTTTGCTTTCCATGATGTCGATATTGCGCCAGAAGGAGACACGTTAAGAGAAACGAATAAAAACTTGGATGAAATTGTAGCGATGATTAAAGATTACATGAAAGACAGCAAAACCAAGTTATTGTGGAATACAGTGAACAACTTTACCCACCCGCGTTTTGTCCATGGGGCGGCTTCATCCAACAATGCGGATGTGTTCGCTTATGCAGCTGCGAAGGTGAAAAAAGGGTTGGAAGTTGGAAAAGAGTTAGGTGCAGAAAACTATGTATTCTGGGGTGGACGTGAAGGATATGAAACATTGCTCAATACCGATATGAAGTTGGAATTGGATAATCTCGCACGTTTCTTCCATATGGCGAAAGATTATGCAAAAGAGATTGGCTTCGATGGTCAATTTTTGATCGAACCAAAACCGAAAGAGCCGACTTCTCATCAATACGATTTTGATGTGGCGAGCGGTTATGCTTTCTTGCAGCATTATGGATTGGATGATGTCTTCAAATTCAACATTGAAGCCAATCATGCAACATTAGCTGGACATACATTCGAACATGAGCTGCATTATGCCAGGATCCACGATATGCTCGGTTCTGTCGATGCGAACCAAGGTCATCCTTTGCTCGGTTGGGATACGGATGAGTTTCCGACCGATTTGTATACGATGGTTTTGGCGATGTATGAAATTTTGAAAAACGGTGGCTTGGGCCGGGGCGGTTTGAACTTTGATGCGAAAGTACGCCGTGGTTCCTTTACGTCCGAGGATCTCTTCCACGGGCATATTGCAGGCATGGACAGTTTTGCTGTCGGTCTGAAAGTGGCACAACGGTTAATTGATGATAAAGTGCTCGATCAAGTGTTGGAAGAGCGCTACAAATCTTACACGGAAGGAATCGGCCTTGAAATCGTGGAAGGGAAAGCAGACTTTAAGCGACTGGAAGAGTATGCCCTAGACTTGAAAGAAATCAAAAACGAATCTGGTGGATTAGAACGCATCAAAGCTACAATCAATCAATATTTGTTGACGACTTTTGCTGGGGAATGAGGAAGTGGAAGGTTTGAGAGGCTCTTCAGGACAGTTGAGGGCGTCTCTCGAAGGATGGCCGGAAACTGCAGTGCTTGATAAGCCGAGGTGGCAAGTAGTTTCACGGTACGAGATGGTCATCGTTTACGCTGTGGTTGGTGAGCGTTTTTGATGAGTGGTCGAGCGTTAAGATGTTATCCGGAAGCGCTCAGACCTGGATGTTGAGCGCTTTTGAGGCTGTGATGAGCGTTTTCCCAGAGTTCATGAGCGCTTTGACATCAATCGTGAGCGGAAATTAACCAATCGTGAGCGCTTTCGGTGGGTTCCTGAGCGTTTAGAGGTTAAGTGCGAGCGTATAAACACCATTAGGTGAAAAATGCTCAACCTCATTCTTAAAATGGTCATATCAAGCACTGGAAAGCGCTCGACAACCGGATTTAAGCGCCTATGAACCTCTCAAACGACTCGCCCTTGAATTCAAAGGAGTTTCAGGAAGTGACAGGAGGAGGTTGTTTTTCATCTAAAATCTGCTCCACTACGACTGAAAAGCTCGAGCAATGGTCACAAATGCCTGCCA
This sequence comes from uncultured Oceanobacillus sp., assembly GCA_938004015.1. Classification (GTDB taxonomy): domain Bacteria; phylum Bacillota; class Bacilli; order Bacillales; family Amphibacillaceae; genus Oceanobacillus. Next base: position 10,569 of record CALKWU010000118.1, on the reverse strand, counting down.
GCGATCTTACCATATTCAAGAGTGACAAGCAAAGCATCAATCGAACCCGTCCATAAAGTTTATGTTAATAAAAAGCAACTAGCTGAAAAATTGAATCATAAATGGAAAAGACGAAGATGATAACCTCCCCCTTACCCCCTTTCAGCTCTTCGTCTTTTCTTATAAATAGGCAGGAGGGATGCAACATGAAATATGTCCTCGGTGTCGATTTGGGGACAAGTGCCGTCAAAATATTATTGGTGAACCAATATGGGGAAGTAGTTCAAGAAGTTTCCAAACCCTATCCACTTTACCAGGAGAAAGTCGGTTACAGTGAGCAAAACCCCCAAGATTGGGTGAAACAGACGATTGCCGGCCTGGCTGAATTGGTGAAAAACTTCGATGGGAATCCGGAAGACATTGAAGGGATGAGTTTTTCCGGACAAATGCACGGGCTCGTATTATTGGATGAAAACGATGAAGTGTTGCGGAATGCGATTCTTTGGAATGATACACGGACGACAGAAGAATGCGGGGAAATTTATGAAAAAGTCGGGAAAGAGCGATTGCTCGAATTGACGAAAAATCTGGCTTTGGAAGGATTCACTTTACCGAAAATCCTCTGGGTGAAAAAGCATGAGCCTAAACTTTTTGAGAAAGCAAAGACTTTCCTTTTGCCGAAAGACTACGTACGCTTCCGTTTGACTGGGCAAATCCATATGGAATACTCGGATGCCGCCGGAACGTTGCTTTTGGATGTTGCTGAAAGAACATGGAGTGAAGAAATTTGTCATCGATTGGATATTAATCCAGCCATTTGTCCGCCCCTTGTCGCTTCCCACGATCAAACGGGGACGATTACAGAAGAAATGGCAGAAGCAACCGGGTTGAGCCCAGAAACAAAAGTGTTTGCTGGTGGAGCGGATAATGCATGTGGCGCAATCGGTTCAGGGGTGTTGGAAGATGGAAAAACTTTGGCGAGTATTGGGACATCCGGAGTCGTCCTCTCATATGAAGCAAGTGGTGACAAAGACTTTGGCGGAAAAGTGCACTACTTCAACCATGCAGTGCCGGATGTGTTCTACACCATGGGAGTGACGCTCGCAGCCGGACATAGTTTATCATGGTTCAAGGACACATTTGCCAGAGATGTCAGTTTCGATGACTTGCTTTTGGAAGTTGATACGGTTCCTGCGGGTTCCAATGGGCTCATTTTCACGCCGTATATTGTTGGAGAACGCACACCGCACGTGGATGCTGACATACGTGGAAGTTTTATTGGTATGGATGCGACACATGAAAGGAAAGATTTCGTCCGGGCTGTATTGGAGGGGATCACTTTTTCTTTGAACGAATCGGTGGAAATTTTCCGTGAAAACGGGAAAAAGATCGACACCATTGTATCGATCGGTGGTGGGGCAAAAAGTGAAACGTGGCTGCAAATGCAGGCGGACATTTTCAATGCGACGATTGTAAAGATGCAAAGTGAACAGGGGCCAGGTCTTGGCGCTGCGATGCTTGCCGCATATGGTTGTGGCTGGTTTTCTTCATTGCAGGATTGCGCAGATGTCTTTTTACAAGAAGAAAAGAAATATTCCCCCATTCCGCAAAATGTGGAAAGATACAAGGAATTATTTACTATTTACCGGGAAGTATATGGGAATACACGAATGTTGAATGAACGATTAATGGCATTTCGCAAGTGATAGCGGCTGATCCATTCATAGATGAACATTCATTGTTTGATTATTAATTACGTTTCGTGTTAGATGACAAAATAAAGAAAGGATGACCGACAAAACAGCGGTGATCCTTTCTTTTTTGTTTTCTTAATCTTTTCCACCATTGAAATAATAGGCCCTAGATTCATACGGTTTCAACGTCAATACATCTTCCGGTTTTTCCGTTGGATCATCGTAATTACCGATGAGCAGTTCCATCTGTTGGTAGTTTCCGGAATCTTCAGGAATGGTTACAGTTATGTCGTTTGCTGTGAAATTACTGATGACAAATAAACGTTCATTTCCGAGTTCCCTTGTATAAGCAAAAACATCTTCCCTTTCTGGCATCAGGAGTTTGTATTTTCCGTAAACGATGATCGGATATTTTTTCCTTAACTGAATGAGTTTCTTATAATAATGAAAAATGGAGTTTGGGTCACGGGTCGCTGCCTCTACATTGATATACTTATAATTCGGATTAACACCGATCCACGGCGTGCCTGTTGTAAATCCGCCGTTCTCATCGGTATTCCACTGCATTGGGGTGCGGGCATTGTCCCGTGATTTTGCATAAATGGCTTCCATGATGTCCTTTTCATCGATGCCGGCATCCATCTTTTCCTTATACACGTTCAATGTTTCGATATCCCGATAATCATCGATGGAGGGGAAAGCGACGTTCGTCATGCCAATTTCTTCACCCTGGTAAATGTAAGGCGTGCCTTTCATCATATGTAAGGTGGTTGCCAACATTTTTGCTGACTCAATCCGATATTTTCCATCATTACCAAAGCGGGAAACGACCCGTGGCTGATCATGATTGTTCCAATACAAACTGTTCCATCCCATTTCTTCCAGTTCATATTGCCATTTTGACAGGATATTTTTCAATTCGACGAGGGACCAAGGTTGTACATCCCATTTTCCTGATGGTCCGCTGTCGATATCCATATGTTCAAAATGGAAGACCATATTCAGTTCTTTACGTTCTTCTGCTGTATAAAGTTTGGCCTCTTCAGTTGTCACTCCAGGCATTTCACCGACCGTCATGACATCATAATCAACTAGGACTTGTTCGTGCATTTCCTGCAAAAATTCATGCACGCGCGGGCCATTCATAAAATAGCGATGACCGGAAGCATAAACTTTACCGGGAGATGGTGTGCCATCGGGGAATCGTTGATCTTTCGAAATGAAGTTGATCACATCCATCCGAAAACCGTCAATGCCTTTATCAAGCCACCAACGCATCATCTCATAGACTTCTTGACGGAGTTTTACATTTTCCCAATTCAAATCGGGCTGTTTTTTGGAAAAAAGATGCAAATAGTATTCCTCGGTTGTTTCATCATACTCCCATGCGGAGCCGCCAAAGGTCGCTTCCCAGTTGTTTGGTTCTTTACCATCCTTACCAGGTCGCCAAATGTAGTAATCGCGGTATGGGTTGTCTTTTGATTGTCGTGATTCGATGAACCAAGCATGCTCATCAGATGTGTGGTTGACGACAAGATCCATGATCAATTTCATGCCGCATCGATGAACTTCTTGAAGCATCCGATCAAAGTCTTCCATTGTCCCAAATTCCGCCATGATGTTTTTGTAATCGCTGATGTCATAACCATTGTCATCATTCGGTGATTTGTAAACGGGAGAAAGCCAGATAACATCGACTCCCAATTCTCGTAAATAGTCCAATTTTAGTGTGATGCCATTAAGATCGCCGATGCCATCTCCATTGCTGTCGTAAAAGCTACGTGGGTAGATTTGATAAACCACGGCTTCTTTCCACCACTGTTTTTTCATGATCATCATCCTTTTATATAGTATGGATTTGCCAAGAGTGCAATCGGTTGTACATAAAACTGTAAAAATGTTTATATTCAACTTTAAACTTAACATAGAATCGATATCGTGTAAACGCTGACCATGTTATGTTATAACGGTTTATAGATTGCTTTTTATTTATAATCATGTATAATTAAATTTGATAAGTTGTGCAAACGATTTCGTGAAATCTCCATATTACTATGTCGTTATTGACAGGAGGGATATGTATGTTGGAAGGAAGCTCTGCCATCATGCCGGTAAGTGAAAGCGGTTCAGAAACAAAAAAGCTGAAAAGTATCGGTTCACTCCTCTCGTTATCCTATCAAGGTGAAGGCGTATTGGAGTTAGAATGTGAGAAGGGTTATGTGTCTATCTTGTTTTATCGTGATGATATTGTACGGATCATCATGAATCCAAAGCAAATTCCTTCAAAACAATCGACTGTAGCGGTCGTAAAAGAACCAGAGCAAGTCAGCTTGGACTTTTCCGAAGAAAAAGATGAAATTATTTTGTCTAGTGATCAAGTTACATTGAAAATATCGAAGTCTCCTTTGCGAATTTTTGTGTTTGATCGACAGGGACGTTTGATTGTAGAAGATGCAGAACAGGGTATGGGCTATACGAGTAAAAAAGAAGTGTTTTGTTTCAAAAAGATGTATCAAAATGATCATTTCTATGGTTTTGGTGAAAAAACGGGATACTTGGACAAACGTGGAGACAAGATGACGATGTGGAATACGGATGTATATGCTCCACATAACCCGGAAATCGACAGTCTTTATCAATCCATTCCTTATTTCATGGCGATTCGTAATGGAAGAGCTTACGGGGTCTTTTTGGACAACCCGTCAAAAACAACATTTGACTTGAAGTCATCTACGGAAGTCTATTCTTTTCAAGCAGAGCGTGGAGAACTCGACTATTATATTTTTGCTGGGCCGGAGCCGAAAGATGTCATCGAACAATATACAGAGATTACCGGGAGAATGCCTCTCCCACCCAAGTGGGCATTAGGCTATCATCAATCGAGGTACAGTTACCAAACGGAAGAAGAAGTAAGAGAATTGGTAAGGACGTTCAAAGAAAAAGGGATTCCATTAGACGCTGTTCATTTGGATATCCATTATATGGATGGTTATCGTGTTTTCACATTTGACGACGACCGCTTTCCAGATCCAAAACAATTGGTGAAAGACTTATACGAAGAAGGGGTTCACGTCGTACCAATTGTGGATCCTGGTGTGAAAGAAGACCCGGAATATACTGTTTATCAAGAGGGGGTGAAAAAGGATCACTTCAGTAAATATATCGATGGGAAAATTTATTATGGCGATGTTTGGCCAGGGAGCAGTGCATTCCCTGACTTCACAAAATGTGAAACAAGAAAATGGTGGGGAGAAAAACATCAGTTCTACACTGAATTGGGCATCGAGGGAATATGGAATGATATGAACGAGCCGGCCGTGTTCAATGAGACGAAGACAATGGATTTGAATGTCGTCCACGATAATGATGGGGAACCGAAAACCCATCGGGAACTTCACAATTTATATGGTTTGCTGATGACGAAATCAACTTATGATGGTCTTGAACAACAATTGAATGGCAATCGACCATTCATGTTGACTCGGGCAGGTTATGCTGGAATCCAGCGGTATTCGGCTGTCTGGACGGGTGATAACCGCAGTTTTTGGGAACATTTGGAGATGGCTTTGCCGATGTGCATGAATCTTGGTCTTTCGGGTGTGCCATTCTGCGGTCCTGACGTAGGGGGCTTTGCGTACGATTCGAATGGCGAATTATTGGCGCGCTGGACACAAGTGGGAGCATTTACGCCGTTTTTCAGAAACCATAGTGAGTTGCATGCAATTCGCCAAGAACCTTGGTCTTTTGGAGAAAAATATGAAAAGATCATTAAAAAATATATAGAAGAACGTTATGTGTGGCTTCCGTATTTATATACATGGTTCCAAGTGGCAAGCCAAACCGGTGCACCAGTCATGCGCCCGTTAGTGCTTGAGTATCCTCATGACCCAAACACGTTCAATCTATTTGATCAGTTTATGATCGGTGCTGATGTCATCATTGCACCAATCCTTAAACCGAACACAAATCATCGTGTCGTCTATCTGCCGGAAGGAAATTGGGTCAATTACTGGACGGATGAACATCTTGAAGGTGAAAGACATCATCTCGTTGAAGCGAACTTGGATACCATTCCTATTTTTGTAAAAGAAGGTGCGATCATCACACATGGAAACGCAAAGACTTCAACAGAGGTTTCTGATGAGGAATTGATTGTTCATATTTATCCGACGGAGGATCCTTCGACCTTTGTGTTTTATGATGATGACGGAAAAACCTTTGCTTATGAAAATGGAGTGTTTTTCTCCTGTGAATTTACCGCAGTGCTTGAACAGAAAACGTTGAAGCTTGATACAAATATCAGAAATGACGGCTATCGACCGGAATGGAACTGCGTCACCTTTATCGTACATCGAGTGAAAGATGATGTAGATGTGCTGTTGAATGGTGAAAAACAGAACTGTAAGATGAATGATGAAGATCAAACAATCCGCATCACCGTTCCTTTTCGTCAATTACTGTGATCCTTAACCGCAGAAAGTCATATCATGACGTTCTGCGGATTAAAAAAACAAATCATACAATCGTTTGCACAAAAAATACCTTTATTCCCTGTGTAAATTTATAGTCAAAAAAATGATGCGTCTATATGTAAGCGTAACCTATATTAAAAATACAAATGATTTTATGATTGCTTTTCAAAAAATATTAGGCTATAATAAGAGTGAAAAGGTTATGCAAGCGTTTTCGCAAAAAAACGGTTGCGCATCTACCTTAAGAATAATCTAGGAGGTTAATCCAAATGAAAAGATGGTTAGGAATCATTGTTGCTTTTATGCTGGTTGCAGGAATTCTTGTAGCTTGTGGACCAGATGATGATGTGGATGAAAGTTCCACTGATTCAAATGCAACAGTAGATGGAAATGTAGAAAATGTGGAAGAGGCTGAAAAGCCGGAGAAGTTGATCGTATGGGAAGACCAAGACAAAGGTGTTGCATTAGAAGATGCAGCAGCAAAGTTTGAGGAAGAATACGGGATCGAAATAGAATTCCGTGAATACAACATTACCGAAATGCAAGAGAACATGGCATTGGACGGTAACACTGAAAACGCTCCTGACGTTGTCACCATGTCACATGATGGTGTCGGACCTTCAGTTGTAAAAGGATACATTGCACCACTTGATGTAAGTGATGAAATTTTGAGTCAGTTTACAGAGTCTTCTATTGAAGCGCTTGAATACGAGGGGCAATTATACGCTCTTCCAAAAGCGATTGAGACAACTGTCTTCATCTATAACAAAGATCTACTGCCCGAAGTCCCTGAGACAATGGATGAAGTCTATGAGTTGTCCAAAGAAGCTGTAGACAATGGGGATTATGGTTTCTTGGCGATTTGGGATGACTTCTATCATTCTCACGGTGTTTTCCATGGTTTCGGTGGCTATGTGTTTGGTGATGGGGATGATGTATCCGATATTGGTCTAGATAATGAAGCTGCAGTCGAAGCAATGGAATATATCAATCAGTGGTATGAAGAGGGGTTATTTCCAAGAGGAATCATCGGTGAAACGTCCAACGACCAAATGAACGGTTTGTTTAAAGAAGGAAAAGCATTTGCTGTCCAAAACGGACCATGGTCTTTCGCAGATTATAAAGAAGCGGGCATCGATATCGGAATCGCCCCAATGCCAAAATTGCCTAATGGAGAACCAATCGGTACGTACATGGGTGTGAAAGGTTGGTTTGTCACAAACTTTACTGAGCACCATGAATGGGCACAGAAATTTGTCGAGTTCATTACAAATGAAGAAAATGCTAAAGTAAGATATGAATTGACAGAAGAAATTCCTCCACTCGTTTCCTTATTGGAAGACGAATCGTGGGTAAGTGAGAATGAAGGTGCTGCTGCGGTCATGAAACAATCTGAAGATGCCATCGCCATGCCTTCCATCCCAGAAATGGCTGAAGTTTGGGAACCCATGGCATCAGCCGTTCAAACAGTTGTAACCGGTAAATCGAAACCGAATGAAGCATTGGAAACTGCCGTACAATTGATTAAAGACAATATAGAAATCAACCATGGTGGATCTGACTGATGTTGATAGGTGGTATCTTCTATGGAAGATACTGCCTCCCCTTTTTATTTCAGAGTAAGGCCGGATTGCATCATACATGTTCACCACACCTAACATGCCTGCTGGACAGAGTTGTACGAACTTCTGTCACATGATTGAATACTTAATGAACGAAAACATTTTAAAGTATAAAGAGAGGTGCCTCCTGCTGTGGATAAAGTCTATCAGTCTAATCATCGAAAAATCGCTACAGCACTTTCCATTATCCCAGGGCTAGGCCAATTTTATAATCGTCAATATTTAAAAGGATCAATATTTTTAGTGTTGGCCGTCTCATTTCTCATTGCCTTTTGGGATTTTATTGATATAGGGATTTGGGGAATTGTCACTCTTGGTGAAAAATTGCCTCGTGACAACTCAATCTTTTTAATGGTCTATGGGATCATTTCCATATTTTTACTTATACTCGCAGCCATCATCATGATCATCAATCTTCGTGATGCTTATAAAAATGGTGAGCGAAGAGATCTCGGGCAACCGTTGAATTCTGTTCGTCAACAATACAGAAACCTGATCGATTATGGTTTCCCTTATTTGATGTTGAGTCCTGGTTTTCTACTATTATTGTTCGTTGTGATCTTACCAATCGTTTTTATGCTTTTATTGGCATTTACGAATTATGATTTGTATCATAATTGGCCAGCTCAACTGACGGATTGGGTCGGATTGGAAAACTTCAAGAAATTATTCACGATGAGTGTGTGGCGTGATACATTCCTCAGTGTGTTCTCCTGGACAATCATCTGGACATTGGTTGCAACCACTTTACAGATTTCCCTCGGTGTCTTTTTGGCAGTATTAGTCAACCAAAAGGATTTGAAGGGTAAAGGGATCATTCGTACGTTGCTCATCTTGCCATGGGCTGTTCCTGCTTTTGTTACGATCTTGATCTTTTCAGGCATGTTCAACGAATCATTTGGTGCCATCAATACGGTTATTCTTGATGCCTTAAGCATTAGTCCGATACCTTGGATGACCGATCCACTGTGGACAAGAATCGCTTTGATTCTCATTCAAACATGGTTAGGTTTTCCATTTATATTTGTTATGGTCACTGGCGTCTTGCAAGCCATTCCAAATGAACTCTACGAAGCTGCCAAGATCGATGGAGCAAGTGCGTTTCAACAATTCAAAGAAATCACTTTACCACTCATCCTTTATTCCATTGCACCGATTTTGATCACTCAATATACATTCAACTTCAACAACTTTAATGTGATCTTCTTGTTCAACGGTGGTGGTCCTGCGGTGGAAGGACAAAACGCTGGTGGTACAGATATTTTGATTTCTTGGATCTACAACTTGACAATGACCTCGCAACAGTATGGTATGGCAGCGGCTATTACAATGATCATGTCTGCGGTTGTCATTGCCATTGCGATTTGGCAATTCAGAAGAACGAGATCATACCAAGAAGAGGATTTGATGTGATATGAGTATTAAGACAAGAAAAATAATCAGGCTGACGGTCACTTATTTTATTATCGCGATCATGGCAGTTGTCATCATTTACCCGTTAGTTTGGGTATTTGGGGCATCTTTGACGCCTGGAACGAGTATATCCAGCTTCAGCATCATTCCGGAAAATCCGACGTGGGATCATTACAAAAAATTATTCAACTTGGAAGAAAGTCTTTATTTAAGATGGTATTGGAATACGATCAAAGTCAGTCTCATTTCAATGGTTGCCTCGGTCATTTCCATTAGTCTGATGGCATACTCCTTTTCACGCTATCGCTTCATTGGAAGGAAACATGGTCTTATCACCTTTTTGATCTTACAGATGATTCCAAACTTTGCGGCACTGATCGCCATTTTCGTGCTCGCCAACGTCACTGGGTTGATCAATACACATCTTGGATTGATCCTCGTCTACATTGGTGGAGCCATTCCAATGAATACGTGGTTGATGAAAGGGTACTTGGACTCCATTCCAAAAGAACTCGATGAAAGTGCACGTATGGACGGTGCTGGTCATTTCCGTATTTTCTGGCAGATCATTATGCCACTCGCAAGGCCGATGATCGCTGTCGTTGCAGTATTCACTTTCATCACACCGTTCACTGATTTCATTTTGGCAAAAGTGTTGCTCAGACAACCTGAACAATATACATTGGCGGTAGGATTATATGAGCTTGTTTCCCGACAATACGGCAGTGAGTTCACATTGTTCGCCGCAGGAAGTATAATGATTGCAGTTCCAATAGCGATTTTGTTCCTGTCCTTACAGAAATATTTTGTCTCAGGATTGACTGCAGGTGGAATCAAAGGTTGATTGGCTTTAAAGCGAAACAGGAAAGAGGTGTAACGTATGAATGTGACGATTAAAGATGTGGCGAAACGAGCGAACGTTTCTCCTTCGACGGTATCCCGTGTCATATCAGACAGCCCACGGATCAGTGAAGAGACCAAGCGCCATGTCAGACGTGTGATGAAAGAAATGGGGTACCATTTGAATTACAATGCTCGCGTATTGGCCCAACAGAAAACCCGCACGATCGGGATCGTCATGAAAGAATCGAGCAGCCGTTCACTCCATGACCCGTTTTTCCCTGAAGTGTTACGTGGAATCAGTTCCTATTGCAATAAACAGGACTACAGCATCACATTGACGACAGGCGAATCAGAGGATGAAATTTATGATGATGTCGTGAAGATGGTTCGGGGAAAACGTGTCGATGGTTTGATTGTGACATATTCCAAAAAAGGAGATAAAGTCATTCCATATTTGGTAGAAAGCAAGATTCCGTTTGTTTTGGTCGGGAGCCCAAGTGAACAGGCTGAACACGTCATTTATGTCGATAACGACAACGTGAAAGC
>CALKWU010000117.1 GCA_938004015.1 uncultured Oceanobacillus sp. | reverse complement strand
TTCCACAGATAAATTTGTCCATATTTCATTCCACTTTTTCTTTTCCATACGTTCAACATATATTGGATAATATTCACTGTTCTTTTGAAAAAAGGGTGTAGGTCTTACCCTCATTTCAAACAAATCCTGTAATCCATATGGGGCCATTATTTCAAGACTGCCATTGTGAAGTCTAACGGCAATGGAAGTCGGAGTTTCCGGAAAATGCGCCACCCCATCATACGATGATGTGAAAGGTTCAAATCCACTTTTCAAATGCATACGAGCTTGATTTTTCACAGACCAAGGTCGATTTGGCTGCAACACCCTCAGCTTGTCCTCTAACTGTCGTTCAATGTCCCGTGAAGTATCCGCACGGTCAAAATAAATGACATCAATATCGTTTACAAGAGTTTCCATACTATGTAAGACATCCCAAACTTTATTTCGAATCAGTCCTGCACATATCCAGGCATCATTTAAATTCATTTTTTCAACTGCTTTTACACTCGACATGATGTACGGATCGTTTTTAATGATTTTCACCAATTGTTGTTCATAATGTGTCAATTTGATCACAGCCTTGAATTTTGTAATATTGTAAAATGGTCTTGAGTAAATGCTACTTAATGGTAAAACCAAAATTACTTTAAAATGTCTTGCAAGGCATCGTCAAGCGTTCTAAAGATGAACTTGTAACCTTCACGTTCCAACCGTTCCGGAAGCACCCAGCGACTTTTCAAAAGCAATTCCGTTTCTGTTCGAATCAAGAATGCACCGATTTCCAACAACCATTTCGGGGATGGCAAGCCAAAAGGAACATTCAGCTGATTCCTGAGGATTTTCATGAACTCACGATTACTGACCGGATACGGTGAAGAACAATTGAAAACACCACTCAATTCCTTTTTATTATACAAAAATTGCACGATTTGGAATAAGTCTTCAATATGGATCCAGCTGAACTTTTGCGTACCCTTCCCTTGGGCACCTCCCAGTCCAAATTTCGCTAAATTTTTATAAGGTGTCATCACTCCGCCGTCCTTACCTAAAACGATGGCAATGCGAAGTGCTATCTGTCTCGTCCGTGGCAAGTCAAAAGAAAAGAAGGTTTCCTCCCAAGTTGTCGCAACATCCACCGAAAATCCTGAACCGATTTCTCCCTTTTCTTCCGTCATCGGCCAATCTTCAGCGTGGCGGTAAATCGTCGCTGTACTCGCATTCATCCAAACTTCCGGTGGATGGTCACAAGCCTGAATAGCTTCTCCAAGAATGGTCGTTGTCTTTATTCTGGAATTCATAATTTCATCTTTATTCGCTTGATGATAACGGCAATTGACGGATTTTCCTGCCAGATTAATAAGAAGCTGTGCATTTTCCAAGGCATCGATCATCCGGGATTTGTCCTCCCAA
>CALKWU010000116.1 GCA_938004015.1 uncultured Oceanobacillus sp. | reverse complement strand
TCCGAGCCATACTTTAGTATAGGAGCGGATGAAAACCCGTTGAGCAAAGCCCCGATACATCAGTTCTTCCACAGGAGCATTCAAAAACGGGAAAAACAGCGCAAAGATTGCTCCAGTCCAGATGAGCCAACTTGGTCGGGCAATGCCCCCACTTGTATCACCTGCAAATACCGCCTCGAATTGATGGGGAAAATCTGCTCCATACATGAGAAACATCGTTCCCATAATCGTAAGTGAAAAGGGGATGTATAAAACAAACAGCCAAAGAAATACATCTTTGATGATACGGGTTCGATCGTATCCGACAAGTTCCTTCAGTGACATTTTTTCCTTTTTTCGAAATCAAAAATAAGACATACAAACAAATGACGTTAACAATGGTGAAATAGATTGTCGACAAATCGGCAGAATAAGGGAAATTCGTTTCGATGTGCAAAAAAGACAGCAAAAAGTAAAAAAATACGGTAAAGAGGAACAGTAACGGCAAACAGATAAATGACATAAGCCAAGCATACGTAGTCATCATATCCCCCTTTTGAAGTTACATACTTATTTCAGTCTCCCCCGATTGATCAGCGGAAATGTCTTTCCAGTTAAAAAAAGATGTATAAACTTGTGCAAAAAAGAAAAGCTAAGGGTGTAAATACCTTAGGAGGTGCAAGTCGATGCAAACATTAAGGAGAATTGCACTGGTACTCGTCATTATTGGTGCCATCAACTGGGGGCTTATCGCTTTATTTCAGTTTGACCTCGTAGCGAGCATTTTTGGAGGACAGGACGCTCCATTATCCAGAATCGTTTATGGACTCGTTGGCTTGAGTGGTCTCATTTGTCTCAGCTTTTTCTTCGATGAAGCCGAGACGGCAACCGACCGTGATCGCGGAGTCCGCACGACGAATCAAACGACTTTTGGAACTGAATTCGCCAATGATTTTGATCCGGAATACCGTTTGGAACGTTCGAAACATAATCCCCCGGAAGATAGAAATAACTGAAGCCAGTTACCCCCATCCTGAATCTAGGTTGGGGTTTTATTATTGACAGCCGGTGTCCATCATGGTAAGATTCCATTATACTGAATTAAGGATATTTTAATTAAAACAACTTGAATTAACGGAGGCAACCAAATGGAGTCATTAAAAGGAATCCACCATGTGACTGCGATTACGAGCAGCGCCGAGGAAAACTATAAATTTTTCACGTATGTGTTGGGCATGCGGCTTGTCAAAAAAACCGTCAACCAAGACGACATTCAAACATACCATTTTTACTTTGCGGATGACGAAGGGAATCCAGGAACCGATATGACGTTTTTCGATTTTCCTGGCATTCCAAAAGGAGTACATGGAACTGATGAAATTTATAAAACGTCTTTCCGTGTTCCGAATGATGAAGCCCTCGATTATTGGGTGAAACGTTTTGACAGGCTGGAAGTGAGACATACCGGCATTAAAGAACAATTCGGCAAAAAGACCCTATCTTTCGTCGATTTTGACGAGCAAAATTATCAATTGATTTCTGATGAAAACAACGAAGGAGTGGCAGCGGGAATTCCATGGCAAAAAGGTCCGATCCCATTGGAATATGCGATTACCGGTTTAGGTCCGATTTATATCCGGGTCAGGAATTTCGATTATTTCAAAGAAATGCTGGAAAAAGTGTTGCACTTTGAAGAGACGGCGGAAGAAAACGGTGCCCATTTATTTGAAGTGGGCGAGGGCGGAAATGGCGCATCGGTCATCGTCGAGAAAAATGTCGTCTTGCCACCACATCGTCAAGGCTATGGAACGGTCCATCATGCGGCTTTCCGAGTGGAAGATCGCAGTGAAATCGACGCATGGATGAATCGTTTGCACGGATTCGGCTTCCAAACTTCCGGCTATGTCGAGCGTTACTATTTCGGTTCCCTCTATGCGAGAGTGGCACCGCAAATTTTATTTGAATTCGCAACCGACGGACCGGGCTTCATGGGCGATGAACCGTATGAAACCCTCGGGGAGAAATTGTCCCTTCCGCCATTTTTGGAGCCGAAGCGGGAAGAAATCGAAAAAATGGTCCGTCCGATTGATACAGTTCGAAGCACGATTGAATTTGAAAAAGAATATGAATAAGAAAAACTCGAATGGCGCCTGGCGTCATTCGAGATTTTTTGCTTATAACTGATTAAGAGCCGCTTCGATGGTGTCCTCTCCACTTAAAAGATCAAAAGACCGACGATAAGTGTTTGAGTGGCGGAGCGAGAGGACTACGGTTTTCGCCACATCTTCCCTCGGGATGCTGCCGTATGTGGTGAGTTCACCTGCTTGAACTTTTCCTATTCCTGGTTCATTCAGAAGCCTTCCTGGTCGAAGGATCGTATAATTCAATTTGCTGGTGACAAGGAACCGGTCGGCATAATGTTTGGCCGCCATGTAGTGTTTGATCGGGCTCTCTGCCCAAGCGTCCCGGTCATGGGCACGGAAAGCGCTGATCATGATGAAACGATCCACTCCTGCTTGTTCCGCTGCTTCCACCGCTTTCACTGCACCGTCCAAATCGACGAGAATCGTTTTATCCGCACCGGTATGGCTGCCGGAACCTGCAGTGAAAACGACCGCATCGATTCCTTCCATCGCTTTTTGCAAATGTTCCACAGAACCTTCCAAATCGGCGAGCACCGCCTGCGTCCCAACCGCTTGAAATGCTTCCACCTGATCTTGTTTACGTACCATCGCCGTGACCGCAACATCATTTTCTTCTTTCGCAAGCTCGATGATCTGTTTTCCGATTTGGCCGTTTGCTCCAATCACCAATACGTTCATGTTCACACTCTCCTCTTCAAATTCTTTGTTCCCATTGTTGCAAACCGGAGCGAGCAATTCAAGTTTTTTATTTTTCGATCGAATCAGTTGTTTTTGTAAATGGGTGAGCAAAAATATATAATGGAACTACCACACATAATAGATTAAGGAGATTGACATGAAACTGATTGCTTCCGATTTGGATGGAACATTGCTGAATGAAAGAGGAGCCGTAAGTGAAAAAAACGCTGCGGCAATCAAGAAAGCATTGGAGCATGGGCATCATTTTGTCGCAGCGACAGGAAGATCTTGGGATGCTGCTTCAAAACCGTTACAGGCTGTCGGCATCAACTGTCCGATCATCAGCTTGAACGGTGCAGCCCTCTATGATGAACAAGGGAATGTGCTCGAAAGTATTGAGATGAAAAGAGAAGTCGCTGAAAGAGTCCTTTCTGTCTGTCGTGAAGGGGATATGTATTTGGAATTTTTCACGAACCGGGGCATTTTTTCGGAAAGCAGGGAATATTTCCTCGAAGTGCTCGTCGATATTATGCAGTCGGCGAATCCCGATTTGACGGCAGAAGAAATTCGGGAATATGCCCATCTCCGTTTTCAATACGAACCGGTGGAGTTCATTGATGATTACAGTGAAATTTTCGCCATCGCCGATTTGGAAATATATAAAATCCTCGGTTTCAGTGCCAATCCTGACGTTCTTTCTGACGTGCGGCAGGTGTTGGAAGAAGAAACAGCCCTTACGATTACTTCTTCAGGGGACATCAATTTGGAGTTCAATGATCCAAAAGCGCAGAAAGGAATTGCTTTGCAAAAATTGGCGGAACGGTTGGACATTCCAATGCAGAACGTCGTGGCTGTCGGCGACAACTGGAATGATGTGAGTATGTTGAAAACGGCAGGTTTGGGGGTTGCCATGGGGAACGCCGCCGATGGGATCAAAGAAATTGCCGATGAAGTGACGACATCCAATAATGAAGATGGCGTAGCACGGGTCATTGAAAAAGTTCTTGACATGGGCGATCAATAAAACCATAAGACAGCGAATACGAGCGAGACGCTGAATTTCACAGTGATAGGCATGCTTCCACCTCCGCCTGAATCTCTCCCTTTCATTATCAGATATGGATGTTGAGCATAGGTGGAAGTCTTTTAAGACTGATGTAAAAGCAAAAATAAAAAGCCTGCAACGATATCCCGGATATTTGCCGATATCATGCAGGTTCTTTTATTTTTAATGACGTTTATTGAGCCAAAGCACTCCAGATTTAGCAAGTCGTGGCAGAAGTCCGGTCACCGGCATCGTCAACATATTGCCGAACCCATCGGATTTACCCAACGATCCAAGGGTGCCTCTCAACTTGATCGGCTTTGGTTTTTTCGGTGTTTCGCCATGAAAGACCGCCAATAAAATTTCCGCGATTTGTTCCCCTTGCAATCCCGCCAATTGCGCGCTCGGAGAATGTTCCGATGATGCACAATCCCCAAGGACGTAAATATTCGGTTGATCCGGTACTTGGAAAAATTCATTCACGACGATTTTTTCATGCCGATCTTTTTTGAATGGAAGTTCACGGACTAAGCGGACCGGCCGCACGCCTGCAGTCCATATCGTCACATCATTCAAATAGCAAACCCCATTATTGCAGACGCCGTCTTTTTCGACATATTCGACGTTGGAATGATGGATGACGTCCACATCATTTTCGATGAACCACTGTTCCACATGTTTCTGGATTTTTTCATCAAAGGCTTTCAATACGGTCGGTCCCCGATCGAGTAAACGGATATTCAAATCGGGACGGCTTTCGCGGATTTCCGATGCGACTTCAATGCCGCTCAAACCTGCACCGACGACCGTCACTTTACCATAAGCCCCCAAGTTGGCGACGGCCACCCCTGTATGTTTCGCTTTGGCGAAAGTTTGCACACTTTCCGTATATTCAGCTGCACCTTTCACCCCATGGTAGTTGTCTTCACAACCGAGTCCGATGACGAGATAATCATACGAAAAATCTTCTTCTTCCGGATCTTCAAAAACAATCCGGTTGTTTTCCGTATCGATTTTCTCCACTTCTTTAAAAATATAATTCACCCGATCATCTTTCGGGAAATCGACACGCACTTCCGTATCTGCAACAGTACCGGCTGCTATCGTGTAAAATTCCGTTTTCAACGAGCGGAATGGATTACGATCGATCAAGGTGATTTCTATATCATCAGGAATTCGATCCAACAGCCCGGTAAGCACTTTAATGCCACCGTATCCGCCGCCTAAAATCACTAATTTTTTCACGAAATGACCCCCTTGTCTATGATCATGTCTCTTTTTTCCCCATCTAATAGATTACCAAAGTTGATGAAAACTGTCATCCGAATGTCCTATATTTTCATAAGCGCTATTCACAAAAAACAATAGGCAAATATGCTATACTTAAGGTGAATTTTGGTGCGTAAACCAAAGGGGGAAAAAAGATGGGAAAAAAACATGTCGCGATTCAAGATGAATATGCCGACGAGTTTTCTTGGTGCTATGGTTGTGGTAGATTGAATGAAAAGGGGCATCATTTCCGTACGCGTTGGGATGGAGAGAAAACGGTTACAGAATATACACCTAAAGAAGAACATCAAGCAGTTCCGGGTTTCGTGTACGGCGGGATTTTGGCGTCTTTGGTCGATTGCCATGGAACAGGTTCCGCATCGCTCGCTTTGCATCGGAAAAATGGCCATGAACCGGGAGATGGTGTCGAGCCACCAAGATTCGTAACGGCATCTTTGCACGTCGACTTCATGAAGCCGACTCCTCAAGATGTACCACTGAAAGCAGTCGGTAAGGTGGAAGAAATCCATCCGAAACGTTGGAAAGTACATACAGAAGTTTTTGCGGGAGACGAGTTAGTTGTCAAAGGAGAAGTAGTGGCTGTCGTCATGCCGGACACTTTCCTGAAAAGGGAATGAACGTTTTGACAAAGAGTGAGGTGAAAAAACATGTCGTTGAATCTTGCTTCTTTACTGGACGTGATGGGGGAGTTGTTTTCAGACGAAGTGTCGATTGCGGTTTCCAATACGGAAGAGTACATTTATTACCGTCGGAGTAAACGGATCGATTTGAAAATCCAACCGGGAGACCCGATTAAAGAAGGGACGATTGCTTATAAAGCGATCAGTACGAATCAAAAAACATCCGAATTCATCGACCGTTCCGTATTTGGTGTGCCTTATCATGGCATGGCAGTCCCGTATTATGAAAACGATGAGATTGCCGGCTGTGTGATGGCGATTTATCCGGCATTCACCGATGGGAAATCCGTCGTGACGGTCCGGACTGAGGATGGATGGAAACCGATTCCTTTTCATGAAGTGAAATATTTGGAAGCAAGGGATCGGAAAACTCATGTCATTTCCGATGAATATGTCGGAACACATAAAAACACCCTCCAAGAATTCGAATACATTTTACCGAGGGAATTGTTCGTCCGTTGTCATCGTTCGTTCATCGTGAATGTCCATCATATCGATGAAATTTTCCCGGACACTCACTCCACGTTGTTGCTCTCCATGACCGGAGGAGAAAAAATCCCGGTAAGTCAATCGTATTCGAGCTATTTCCGGAAATTGTTAGGATTTTGAAACAAAAATTTCATGTTTTGTTCACAATTATTGTTCGCTTATTCAAATTATTGACGAATTTATCTCGTTTTTCCTTATGCCCCCTGAATCTCCTGTAAAATAATAGTAGGAGAAAGATAAAAAAGTAGGGGGATATTTTTATGGTGGGAAAATTAAAGCGCATACATATCCCGGAACTCCATGATCGGGTCACTTCCGCTGAAGAAGCCGCTTCATGGATAGAAGACGGGATGACGTTGGGTTTGAGCGGCTTTACGCGGGCAGGCGATGCAAAAGCCGTACCGACGGCATTAGTGGAGAGAGTGAAAAATGGGGAACAATTAAAAGTAAACGTATTCACCGGTGCTTCCCTCGGCGCAGATATCGATAAAATCCTCGCTGAGTCGGGAATCGTGAATAAACGATTGCCTTTCCAAGCCGATCCGGTCATGCGGAAAGCCATCAACACTGGGGAGCATTTATTCGTTGACCAACATTTGTCACATACGTCAGAGCTATTGCGTTCAGGGGTCATGAAAGTAGATTATGCCATTATTGAAGGCGTTTTAATAACAGAGGACGGCATGTTGATTCCAAGCACTTCTGTAGGGAACAACTTAGCTTTTATTGAAGCGGCTGAAAACGTCATTATTGAAATCAATATGGCACAACCGGAAAGTCTGAAAGGGGTTCACGACTTATTCAGCCCGAAAAAACAGGGAGAAAGAGATCCGATTCCATTGACTCAAGTCGATGACCGGATTGGCACGATTGGCATTCCACTCGATTTGGATAAGGTGAAAGGCATTGTCTTCACCGATCAAGCCGACTCTCCGTCGACGATTTTGCCGCCGGATGAAGAAACCCAGCAAATTGCCAATCATTTGCTAGACTTTTTACGTGAAGAAATCAAAGCGGGTCGTTTAACGGAAACATTGGCACCGCTTCAAGTCGGAATCGGTACGGTCGCCAATGCGGTACTCCACGGCATGATCGAATCGGAATTTGAAAATTTGGTCGTTTATTCCGAGGTGCTGCAAGATGCGGTGTTCGATTTGATCGATGCGGGTAAGGTGGACTTTGCCTCTGCTTGTTCGATGACGTTGTCGGAAGAAAAGATGAAAGAAGTGTTCGGTAACTTCGACAAATATCGGGATAAGCTGGTGATCCGTCCACAGGAAATTTCCAACCAGCCGGAAATTGTCCGTCGTCTCGGTACAATTTCCATCAACACAGCCTTGGAGCTTGATATTTATGGAAACGTCAACTCGACTCACGTTTCGGGCACGAAGATGATGAACGGGATTGGGGGATCCGGAGACTTCGCACGTAACGCAAGACTCGCGATTTTCGTCACGAAATCTGTGGCGAAAGACGGCGACATTTCAAGTATCGTTCCATTCGTTTCCCACGTCGACCATACCGAACATGATGTGGACGTCGTTGTGACCGAACAAGGATTCGTCGATTTAAGAGGGCTTGCGCCAAGAGAACGTGTTCCATTGATCATTGAAAATTGCGCTCATCCGGACTATCGTGCGCAGCTATGGGAGTATTACCAGGAAGCATTAGAACGTGGTGGCCAAACGCCGCACGTACTTGAAAAGGCTTTCTCCTGGCATTTGAACTTTATGGAAAACGGAACGATGAAAAAACGGGTAAAACAAGGGGCAGAAGAATAAAAAAGAGCAAACAAAGGGGTTTAAATATAGAAAGACATATATGCTTCGGGCAGGAAGCGTATATGTCTTTTTCGTCGTGGAGAAAAGTTTCTCCGGTTTCACATTTTAATCAGATGCAAGAAATGGGTCAATATTTTCGCCGTCAGCCCCCAAATCACTTTTCCTTCATATTGGTAAAACAATTCATCGATATGTCCCGCACTCCACTGGTAGTCTTTCCCGCCGACGATCCGGTCGAAAGGAAAGTTCTCTTCAGGTTTTACGTGGATATGCACTTTATACACTTCAGGTTCCGCTTCCAAAAGGTAATCCAATGGAACAGTGAACACTTCTTCCACTTCCGCCTTGTTTGGTGCGATTTCATCCGGATGATGCAATCTCCCGACAAAAGGGTAAATGATCCGTCCGTTGTTGTTCGCAATATAGTCAAGGGGAATGAGCGAATCGATGCTTTCTTTCCGCACACCGAGCTCTTCCATCGTTTCCCGGATCGCTGTTTGTTTCGGACTTTCATCTTCCGGTTCCATTCTTCCGCCTGGAAAACAAATATCGCCTGGTTGGCTTTTCAACTGCATGGATCTTACTTGAAATAATATATGGGTTTCGTCTCGGATGGTTAAAAGGGGGAGTAATACGGCGGCTTGTCTGTTAAGCTTTTTTCCCATGATCGAGGGGGTTCTGTTTCCCAATTTTTCGATAATTTGTGAAGCATTCATGTAATCTCCTCCATGCACACTCTTTAATTCTATTATACATGATAGGCCGCATTTATCCTTCAGTCAGCTCAAAATGAATCAAGAGCCCATGCTCGATCTCTACTCGCTCATACTATGACAAGGGAAATCACGGCATTCCCAGCCACAGTCTTCTGTGATAAAATATAACCAACGCACATAGGAAATCGAGGGATAATATGAAAAAAATATATGAAGGCAAGACGAAAGATGTTTATGAACTGGAAGACGGCAACTATTTGTTGAAGTTCAAAGATGACGTCACCGGAGAAGATGGCGTTTTTGATCCGGGCGCAAACCAAGTTGGTATGACGATGGAAGGTGCGGGGAGAGCGGCGTTGAAGCTTACGAGCTTGTTTTTTGAACGGTTGAAGGAAAAAAATATTCCGACCCACCATATTTCCAGCAATATTGAAGATCGGACGATGACCGTTGTACCGGCGCAAATGTTCGGGGAAGGTTTGGAGGTCATTTGTCGTTATCGGGCGGTCGGCAGTTTTCTTCGCCGCTACGGAAAATACGCAAAAGAAGGGCAAAAACTGGACGCCTTCGTGGAGGTTACACTTAAAGATGACGAAAGAGGAGATCCCCCAATCAGTAAAGATGCGCTTGTCATGCTTGGTATTTTGGAAGAGGAAGAATACGACACATTAAAGCGAATGACGATTGAGATTTCAGACATTGTCAAAAATGAGCTTGCGAAGAAGGATATCGAGCTATATGACATCAAACTCGAATTTGGCCGCGATGAAGATGGAAACATTATTTTAATTGATGAAATTTCAGGTGGAAATATGCGGGCTTATCGGAATGGCGAATATATCGAGCCGTTGGAATTGGAAAAAATGATGACAGATGAATGACAACATATAACCAAAACAAAAAAGCTGGAAATACACACTCTCCAGCTTTTTTGTCATCATTAAATATTCGTGTCCAGTTGGTTTGTATCATCTATGACGTAAATTCCAGCATCTTGACATCTTTAAAATATGTTAGTTCTGCCTGAAGTGTGACTTCATCGAGTTCGTTTGCAGACGGCAAGTGCACTCCTGCATTTCCCTTATCTTGATTAATGTTTCGGAATTTTAATATTCGGTTCTTCGCTCAATGTTCCAACGACCAAATCATCCGTGATGTGTATTTGGCAGGGTTTCCCTTCTTTGTTGACAAATTTGAAGACACCGTTGTTAAAGTCGGTGCCGATTTCTTTATAAAAGATTCCTTCAAATAGATTGTCTTTGGATCTTGCAAAACTGATGCGGTAGGATTCTCCGTCTCTTTTCAGATAAGCGCGTACGCCATTTTCATACTCCATCATTTCATCACTGCTCTTTAACGTCCGATCGACAGAAACAATATGGATATCCACAAAAGTCAGGGCGTTAAGCAAGGCGTTTACGATGGAGCCTTTGGTGATTTCCTCCCATCGTGATTTCGGCGGTTGACCGATGACGATTTGCGTAATGTTATAACGATGTGCCACTTCTGCTATGACCTTTGCGACAGGACGCTTTTCATTATCGCGTATAATGAATTGATCCACACCCAATTGATCGCAAAGTTCTCTCCAATGCTCTACATATTTTGCTCTCTCCACATCGAAATCATCGTATGGATGGGGATCTACTGTCAAAACATAGATGGGGCAACCCATGATTTGGGCTAGTTTTTGTCCTCTCCGGATTAAACGCTCTCCATTCGGCCCATAGTAAACACAGACCAATATTCTCTCATCCATCCGACCCTTGACATTTTTCATGTTGGCCACTTTCACCTCTTCATCCTATTTGCACCTGATGTTTAATACTCTATGATTGAAACTGTATTATTGTAACATGTAATTGCATATTCGTGAAGCCTCTGTCGATGAATTTTACAAGCGTTTCATAAATGCGACAAATTATGGTTCAAATCGCAAATTGAAAATCGGTTCCACTGGAAGTTTTTGTTGAATAACAGACTTCGCCGGGAAAGGTATAAAAAGGAATAAAGTTGGTAGAATTTCAAATATTGAACGACCTTTTATGTGCACGCCTCCTGATTTTATTGTATACTAAATAAATGTAAAATGATATCCACGTATGGCATTAATGCAAAATATACTTACCACATTTTAAGAAAACCTACATGAATGAAGATCTGTTACCTCTTATACTCATTGAACTGGACTTTTTCGTCAAGACATCAAAAAAATTCTCCTTTGCGGATTGAAATTTATAGGATTCTGTATAAATTATGGTGGTCATGCAGGTAAACATCGATTGGAGGTTAAACTTTGGGAACGTTGAATGTTATCGTACTCATTCCATTCATTGCTGCAATGTTCGTCCCTCTATTCTATAGGTTCTATCGGAAGGGATTCAAGATACATATCGGATTTCTGCCTTTACTTGTTGCATTATCATTATTCATCTATCTCTTGACTTATATACCCTCTATAGCAAATGGAGAGACCTTTCTACATACCGTCTCATGGATTCCTACATATGGAATCGAATTCTCCGCTTATTTAGACGGGCTCAGCTTAATTTTCGCTCTGCTGATTACAGGAATCGGCACACTTGTTATTTTCTATTCCATTTATTATTTATCCGATAACGAACAATTAGGGCATTTTTACACGTACTTGATGATGTTCATGGGAGCCATGTTAGGTGTCGTTTTATCGGATAATTTAATCGTATTATATGTTTATTGGGAATTGACTAGTATTACTTCCTTCCTTTTGATCGCTTTCTGGTATCAGCGGAAGCGTTCCAGGGAAGGGGCGCAGAAGTCGTTGCTTATTACGATGAGCGGCGGTTTTGGAATGCTCATCGGTTTTTTAATGATTTTTGCAATGACCGGTTCGATGAGTGTCCGGGAAATCATCCAAATCATGCCGGATATGACGGATCATATCTTGTTCGTTCCGGCGATTTTGCTCATTCTGCTGGGAGCCTTCACAAAATCAGCCCAGTTCCCATTCCATATTTGGCTTCCAGATGCGATGGAAGCTCCAACTCCAGTCAGCGCTTATTTGCACTCTGCCACGATGGTGAAAGCGGGAATTTATTTGGTCGGTCGTTTCACGCCGGTGTTCGGTGGCGAAGGAGTTTGGTTTTGGCTCGTTACGGGAGTAGGGATTTTCACTCTGTTTTGGGGGTCATTCCAAGCGGTCAAACAAACCGATCTTAAAGCGCTTCTCGCCTTTTCCACGGTAAGCCAACTCGGGATGATCATGAGCATGTTCGGAATGGGGTCAGTCGCTTTACATCATGGATATACCACCGAATCCGTATTCTATACGCAAGCGGTTTTCGCTGCCTTGTTCCATCTTGTCAACCACTCGACTTTTAAAGGTGCATTGTTCATGGCAGTCGGGATTGTCGACCATCAAGTCGGAACTCGGGATTTAAGGCGTCTTGGCGGTTTGGCGACTTTAATGCCGATCACGTTTACGATTTCATTGATCGGAAGTTTTTCCATGGCTGGGCTTCCGCCGTTCAACGGATTCTTAAGTAAAGAAATGTTTTTCCAAGCAGCGGTCGATATCACGAAATTCGGCTTATTCCACGTCGATACGTTAGGGAATTTGATTCCGATCATCGCTTGGTTGGCAAGTGTCTTTACGTTTGTATACAGTATAATCATCGTTTTCCAAACTTTCCTCGGGCCATACCGTGAGGAGCGTTTGGAAACTCCGGCCAAAGAAAGTCCTTTTGGAATGCTCGTTTCACCATTGATTTTGGTGACGCTCGTGGTAGCCATCTTTTTCTTCCCGAACGTCCTTGGTGAACATATCCTCCGCCCGGCGATGGCAAGTGTGTTTCCAACGATTGCTAGTGAAGCGGATTTGGGTGTGACGATTGCCCATTGGCACGGGCTGAATCCGGCATTATGGATGACGATTGGCGTCATCGTCTTCGGTGCGTTACTTTATAAATTCTACAAATCTTGGCGCTGGATTTATGCAATCACCCCGGATAATTGGTCTTTCAATGCCCTTTATGATTTTACGCTCAGCCGTGGAGTGAAGGTATCCCGTAAAATCACAAACACTTATATGACTGGTGATTTACGTCATTATTTGTTGTATATTTTCGTTTTCTTCTTCCTCCTCGTTGCAGGATCTTTCGTGATGCTTGGAGCTTATGATTTCACGATTTCCGATAATGCCGCCATTTCACCGTTCGAATGGATTTTGGCGATGACGATGTTGATTGCCGCCATTTCCGTTTTATTTGCCAAATCACGTCTAACGGCGATTATCATCAACAGTTTCCTCGGTTACGGGGTTGCAGTGTTTTTCGTTCTATTCCGTGCACCGGATCTTGCGTTGACACAAACGATTGTCGAAACAGTGACGACAGTGCTTTTCCTTGCAGCTTATTATTTCTTGCCTGAAATGAAACCGGAAAATGATTCACGGAAAACAAAAATCACAAAACTTGCCATATCCGTCGCCGTTGGTGCTACGGTCACCTCCGTCGCTTTAGCGAGTCAAAACAATCGTTTATTTGAACGGGTTTCGACGTATTTCGAAAATTCCCTAGAGCTTGCTGGAGGAAGGAATATCGTCAATACGATTTTGAGCGATTTCCGTGGCTTCGACACGATGCTCGAGGTTGTCGTTCTTCTCATTGGCGGTATTGGAGTATACGCCATCATCAAGTTGAAGGCTGGAAAGCGAGGGGAACAACTTGAAGATCAATAATGTCATTTTACGTACGGCTTCGCGATTCGTCGTTTTCATCATTTTGACTTTAGCTCTATATTTGTTTTTTGCAGGACACAACAATCCGGGTGGCGGGTTCATTGCTGGACTCGTCCTTTCTTCGGCATTTGTATTGATGTACCTCGTCAATGATATGGAAACGGTGCAAAAAGCCATTCCCCTCGACTTTCGAAGAATCGCCGCTTTAGGCGCATTTCTTGCAGTCGGTACAGGATTTGGCGGACTTATCTTCGGTGCTCCTTTTTTGACCCAAGTTTTCGGTCACTTTCATCTGCCGTTTTTTGGGACGGTTGAACTGACGACAGTGACGATTTTCGAAGCAGGGGTCACGTTGACGGTCGTAGGGGTCGTCATCACGATTATCTTAAGTATTAGTGAGGATGTGTAACAATGGAAACGTTAATAACCATCCTGATTGGTGTATTTGTAACGATAGGAACTTATTTGCTTTTGTCGAAAAATGTCATCCGTATCATCATCGGATCGTCAATCCTTACCCATGCCGCCCATTTACTCATCATCACCATGCCCGGTTTGAAAACGGGAGGGGTGCCTTTTATTACAGATGGGGGCGGCGGCGAATTTGTCGACCCGTTACCACAAGCGTTGATCTTGACGTCTATTGTCATCAACTTTGCAGTCACCGCCCTCATATTGGTGCTTGCTTTCCGTGCCTATAAGACGTTGGGAACAGATAACTTAGCAGAAATGCGGGGGCCGAAATATGATTGATATCAGTAACTTGATCGTATTACCGATGGCGCTACCCCTTATCATCGGGATCATCCAAATCTTTTTCAAAAATCAGATAAAGACCCAGCGGACGATGAGCATTTTAGGGGTATTGACGACAATCGGCATAGCTGTTTTCTTATTGGAAAGAATCCAAACGGAAGGGATTATGCGACTGGACTTCGGTGGCTGGGAACCGCCGTTTGGCATTTTGTTCGTGGCTGATTCCTTTTCCGTCATCCTCGTCCTTGTCGCAAGTGTCGTGACATTGATATGTTTGATTTATGCTTTTTCTTCCGTCGGCGAGAAAATGGAAAAGATGTATTTTTACGCTTTCATCAACTTTCTTCTTGCCGGTGTCAACGGTTCCTTTTTAACGGGAGATATTTTCAACCTTTACGTCAACTTTGAAATTATGTTGCTTGCTTCTTACGTATTGGTCGCACTTGGAGGAAGTAAGAAACAGCTTAGGGAATCCATAAAATATGTGGTGATCAATGTCCTTTCCTCTTGGTTCTTCCTTGTGGCAGTCGCCTATTTGTATGGCCAATTGGGAACATTGAATATGGCGCATCTTTCGCAACTGATCAGCGAATCAGGTCAGACACCTACATTGACAGTCGTCAGTCTTGTGTTTTTGATCGTTTTTGCACTGAAATCGGGACTGCTTTTATACTTCTGGCTACCGGGTTCCTACAGCGCACCTCCAATCGTCGTCGCCGCATTATTTGGCGGTTTGCTGACAAAGGTTGGAATTTATGCGATGTTCCGCGTGTTCACACTGATTTTTTACCATGAGCCGGGGATTACCCATACGATCATCGGTATTATGGCGGGGCTTACGTTGATTGCCGGAAGTATCGGAGCAATTGCTTATAAAGATATCCGTCAAATTGTCTCATACAACGTAGTCATCGCTGTCGGATTCATTTTAGTCGGCTTAGCCGTCATGACACAAGAAGGATTCGAAGGTTCGATTTTTTATTTGATGCATGACATGATTGCAAAATCATTGCTCTTTTTGCTTGCTGGTACGATGATTACGGTTACCGGGAAAAAACGGATCGATGAAATCAGCGGTCTCATCCGCAATTATCCAGTCTTTGGTTGGATTTTCTTTATTGTCATGCTGTCACTTGCCGGAGTTCCGCCGCTCAGTGGATTTATTGGGAAAGTGCTTGTCGGACATGGTACGATTGAAACAGGTTCGTATGTGTTATTAGCTCTTGCCTTTATCTCCAGTATTTTTGTTCTTTACTCTCTCTTACGTATTTTCTTGAATAGTTTTTGGGGGGAGACGATTATCAGTACGGATGAGGAAGTGCCAATGCGGAAAGGCTGGATGGTTTCCTTCAGTCTGTTTACAATATTGATGTTCATTCTCGGATTCGGGGTGGAGTTATTCATTCCTTATGTGGCGGATGCGGCAAACACGTTGATGAATCCGCAAATCTATATTGACGCTGTAATGAATGATTAGTATTTTACAGCCTTTCACAAGCTTGAAGAGGAGCTGACAAAATATGGCAGCACAATTTATTTTAAATTTGTTCATTGCTCTGTTATGGACATTATTCACAGATGAGTGGAGTATCACGACGTTTGCATTCGGTTACCTTGTTGGAGTTTTCATTGTATTTTTGATGCATCGGCTGTTCGGTAATCGGTTTTACCTTGCCCGTGTTTGGTCTTTCATCAAATTGATCATGGTATTCCTGAAAGAAACTTACTTTTCCTGTATCTGGGTCGTTAAATATATTTTGGATCCGGAAATCAAATACAGACCGGGAATTTTCAAGTTCGAGACAAGGATGGAGAGCGATTGGGAGATTACTACCCTTTCGATGTTACTTACATTGACACCTGGTTCCACCGTATTGGAAGTGTCCCACGATCGAAAACACATGTATATTCACGGGATGGATGTGAAAGAGTCCAAAGATAATTTGATAGGAGCATTTCGTACGTATGAAGACGCCATTATGGAGGTGACGCGCTGATGGAGAAAATAGTACTTATCATATCGCTCGTTTTAATCGGAATTGCCATTGGAATTACGTTAATTCGGATCATTATCGGGCCAAGTCTGCCGGATCGCGTCCTCTCCTTGGATATTGTCGGGGTGCAGATTGTTTCAGTGCTGGCGATCATTTCCATTATTCTTGAAACAGACGCCTTTCTCGGAGTCCTTCTTATACTCGCAATCCTGTCCTTCATCGGCACCATTGCATTCACCAAGTTTATAGAGAGGGGCGTTATCATTGAACGTCGTAAGCGTGATCTTTGAGTATATCGGATTATTATTGATTCTCGGTGGTGCCGTTTTCGTCGTCATCGGTTCCATCGGTCATATTCGTTTTCCCGACGTTTACAGTCGAGCCCATTCTGCGACGAAAAGCTCCACAATTGCAGTGTTGATCACTTTGACTGGTGCCTGGATTTATATTGCGGCGACGGAAGGGGTTTTCAGTGTTCGGCTTTTACTGGGAATCGTCTTTGTTTACTTGACGAACCCCATCTCGAGTCATTTAGTGTTGAGGGCGGCTTACCGCAGTAAAGTTAAATTGGCGGACATCACGTATGAAGATGAATTAAAAGACGCCCTTCACGGAAAAGAAGAAAATATGATAGACAAATCAAGTAACTGAAAGGTTGCTTGATTTTTTTGGTGCGCCCGGCATGGGTGTCATCTTTAGGGTGAGAGTCCCGAGCCACGAAGGCAGAAGTAGTGGTTAGCCTAACGCAAGGGTGTCCGTGGTGACGCGGAATCTGAAGGAAGCGGGCGGCAAACTTCCGGTCCGAGGAACACGAACTTCATACAAGGCTAGGTATCATTGGATGAGTTTGCCAAACAAAACAAAGTCCTTTCTGCCAAAGGTGATACCGAGTAAATGAAGCGGATAGATGGAAGGAAAGATGACATCCTTACCCGGGGAGGTCTGATGGATATGTGAAGTACCCTTCATAACCTGTCCAGTGATGGGCAGCTGAACCATCAGAAGTCAGCCGAGGTCATAGTACGAGATGTCCCGGAACGTCTCGGAAGGACTGAACAATCAGGAGAGAATAGCCCTTTGCATTCAGTCCGTCATGATGAACACAGAAAACATAGTTCCTCACTTGAGGGAAGAAGCGGTGAATTCCGTGGGGGACCTCTTGGAGGGTGGAGTGACGACTGGCATAAGAAGATAAGCTATTCACGGAAGGAAGAATAACGATGCTTATTGATCAAATCCTGTCACGAAAGAATATGCTCTTAGCCCTCAAACGGGTAGAGCGAAACAAAGGAAGCCACGGAGTAGATGGGATGCCCGTACAAAACCTGCGGAAGCACCTAGTCGAAAACTGGTCATTCATTAAAACATCCATACTCGAGGGTACCTATGAACCAATGCCGGTTCGTCGAGTCGAAATCCCGAAACCTGACGGCGGTGTGCGGTTACTCGGTATCCCAA
>CALKWU010000115.1 GCA_938004015.1 uncultured Oceanobacillus sp. | reverse complement strand
AGATGTTATTTTTGCTTTTCTCTTTGTAAAATCAACATCCTCATAATAAGTATTTTTCACTAAAATATTTGGGCCAAGGCATCTTACCGCTGGACAATGGCAATTAAGACTTTTCGCAGTCCTCGTATTCAGCCAATTCTCGTATGCTTCCAGTAATGTTGTTGTTTGAATATTGCCAAGAGCTGGTTCATCACCGAAGTCAGTAACAATGATATCTCCAGTAAAAATATTTACATTTAAACGGGAACGTCCATCCGGATCGTTTCTTAACGATACATTTTCCTCTTGATACAAACGCTCGAGTAACTCTAAATCTTTCGGATTGCTACTGCAAGCATAAAACGGTAATGTCCCAAACAACATCCAAACATCCTTGTTTCGATGTTCAAGCAAACGAATAATTCCATCTCTGATTTCTTCAAGGCTCAAAGTTTCTAAATTGCTGGCGAAATCGACCGGATACATTGGATGAACTTCATGCCGTACACAACCCATTTCATTAACAATTTGATCATGAATCTGTTCTAAATAGGGAAACGTTCGTTTATTAAGCATCGTTTCGGCTGATACCATTACCCCTTGATCAGCAAGTCGTCTGGAGTTTTCAATCATTTGTTCCAACAATCTCTTCCTGCGTTCAACAGGCGGCTTTCGTTTCATATTTGCAAATCCAGTTTCTGCAAACTCATCTTCGGTTCCCCAATTATGGGAGATATGCATGATATCAACATACGGGATAACGTCCTCATAACGATCAAACGGTAATGTCAAGTTAGAATTCAGCTGTGTTTTCACCCCACGTTCTTTAGCATAGCGCAGCAAAGGAATAACATAGTTACGAACCGATTTTTTATTCATCATCGGCTCTCCACCTGTGATACTCAGCGTACGTAAATGTGGAACTTCATCGAGGCGCTTCAACATCAATTCCACAGGAAGAGCATCCGGATCACTTAACTGCAGTTGATAACCAACCGCACAATGGGCACAACGCATATTGCACATCACAGTTGTAGTGAATTCAATATTGGATAGTGTCAATTCGCCAAACTGTTCCACATCCATATAAGCTTCCCACGGATCATTGGTCGGGGTCATCGTTTGCATCGCTTGATCTGTTTTCATAAAATTTCCCTCCAAAGTCAAAAATTGCACCATTTCCCATTGTAACATGAATTTTCCCTTTCATTCATAATGAAGACATTGTTACCACACTTGTCAATATGTTTTGGTTCTATACACCAATAAGAAAACATGCTTGATATGAAAAAGTGCTGTTGATTGAAGCAGCACTTTTCCAATTTTTCATAAAGTTTTGTTGCATGATGTTTGCTTTATTGATAAAAAAATAATAGTTTTCAACCGCTGGATGTTCAGTTACTAACTTCCTCCATAATTCATCTTGAAGCTCAATTGAAGGCGATTGATTAAAGGGTCCCCACACTTCAGCGGTCGTTCCATCTATATCCAATCCAATTGCTGCAATTATTTCCCCTTCATCGCTTCTTGCAATGATAAATCTAATTTCACCATCACTTGCAATAAAATCTTCCTCTAATGTTCGTTTGATTTCCTCAACCTTTTCACCACAATATCCAATATGTGATTGTCGTTGTTTATTCATTTTAGATAAAAACAGAGATAACTCTGCAAGATCATTTACTTTTTCGATGGTTGTATTCATACAATCTCCTCATTTCTCTGTTGCCAATTCGGTTCATTATTTTATAACTTCTTCATCAATTTCTTCCTGAGAATAATGTGATTGTCAAACAAGTCACCTCCCGCCATTGGTGCTTAGATGGTTGGATATTGAATCTGTAAACGTTCAGTAACTTGATTATAAATCATACATTCAATCTCATCTATATGTCATTTCACCATTAGTAATATATTCAGCAAAAAGGTGTTAATCCCTCTTTTGGATCGCACCTGTTTATATTGAAGCTAAAATTTAAAAAAGAGCTGAATCCATATAGATTCATCCCTTCTCCCTTTATACAGATTTTACCTTTGATTTGATGACTTCATATCCAGGATTCTCAATCGCTTAAATCCACAATAAATGGTTCCGAGCAAAATGATATGCTCGGAACCATTTTATAAAAAATCAGGTTTTATTAACTTTCACTATTTTCGAGTGTCAATAATGGATAAACACCATTCTCATCATGCTTTTCAATACCGACAAGCGGCGGATTGAAGACACAGACCATCCGCATGTCTGTTCTCGTACGTAGTTCATGTTTATCGTGCTCATCTAATACATAGATTGTACCTGGCATCAGCTGCCATACCTGACCGGTTTCCAGTTTTTCAATTTCACCGAAGCCTTCAATGACATAAACGGCTTCAATATGATTTTTATACCAGAAAAAGTTTTTTGTCCCACCTTTAATGATCGTATCATTAATACTAAATCCAAGTTTGTCATGTGCAGAAATAAATCTTCTGCTCCTCCAGTTGCCATCAGCTACATCGTCTTTTGTCCCAATAACATCTTCCAGTGATTTGACAATCAATGTTCCATCTCCTCTTTCTACTATATTCATTTTTTATTTCAGTACATGTTTAATACTATCTTCCAAAATCCGCAGACCTTCACTTAACCCCTCTTCATCAATAATCAACGGAGGAAGGAATTTAACCACTTCATCTTTTGGTCCAGAAGTTTCCACAATTAATCCGCGCTCAAATGCTTCACTGCAAATTTTTGAAGCTAATCCATCGACATTTACAGCAATTCCTTGCATGAGTCCTCTGCCACGAGCCTCACCGTTTAACTTTGGATATTTTTCGATGATCACTTCGACTGCTTCTTTAAGTTCGGCGGCGCGTTCTTTAATATGATTGGAGAAATCATCCGTCACCCAATAATTCAACGCTTCTGTAGCCGCAATGAATGCCAAGTTATTTCCACGGAATGTGCCATTATGCTCTCCAGGTTCCCACTGATCATATTCAGGCTTAATCAATGTAATAGCCATCGGTAAGCCGATACCACCAATCGATTTGGAAAGACAAACAATATCCGGCTTAATTCCTGCGGGTTCGAAGCTAAAGAACGTACCCGTCCTTCCACATCCGGCTTGCACATCATCCACAATTAAAAGGATGTCAAACCGTCGGCAAATTTCTTCGACTTTCTGCAGCCATTCGCTTCTTGCAGCATTAATGCCACCTTCTCCTTGAACCGTTTCTAATATGACTGCAGCTGGTAAATCCATACCACTTCCGCTTTCTTCCAGATAACTTTCTAAATAGATGAGCGTATCCTGATCCTCAAGAAAATGATCGAACGGCATGGATACGGCATGATTCAACGGAATACCCGCACCTTTCCGTTTAAAGGAATTCCCGGTTACAGAAAGTGAACCAATCGTCATTCCATGAAATGCATTTGTAAAACCGATGACAGTTTGGCGGCCTGTCACTTTCCTGGCAATTTTCAGCGCACTCTCTACTGTATTCGTTCCAGTCGGACCTGGAAACATGATTTTATAGTCAAGCTTCCGAGGGTTAAGGATAATTTCCTGAAATTTTTCAAGGAATTGTTTTCTAGGGACAGTGCCCATGTCAAGACTGTGAAGAATCCCATCCCGCTGAATGTACTCTATTAACTTCTTTTGCATGTTTTCGTTATTGTGACCATAATTCAGTGCTCCTGCACCAGCAAAGAAATCGATATATTCTTTACCATCTCTATCCCATAATCGATACCCTTTTGCTTTGTCAAAAACAGTCGGCCATCCTCGGCTGTAACTTCTCACGGCCGATTCCAATTCTTCAAATGTTCTCATTTCTTCATTTAATAATGTTGTCGTCAATTAGGTTCATCCTTTTATTAATTATTTATTTATCGGCCCAATTCGATATAGCCACTCCGTTTCATGCGCTTCCTCTTCACTTTCCGGAAAGTCATCCGATTCAAAATACTTGCTGATTTTATAGTTCGATTTGAATTTTCTTGCGAGACCTAAGAACAAATTGTTAGAAGGCGTGTTTGATTGACCTACCGTGGCTTCAATATATTTCACCTGTTCACAACAATCACGTTCTAAAAGCTGATTCAACATTTTCGTTGCTAGACCTTTTCCACGTTGTGATTCATGAACAGCGACCTGCCAAATAAATAATGTATCGGGTTTTTCTGGATGAATAAATCCTGAGACAAATCCAACTGGCCTTTTCTCACCGAGTCCGCCAAAAGCGATAATCGATGACTCCGAAAAAACCTCACACCACATGAGATAACTATAGGAAGAGTTAAGATCGAGATTACCGGTCTGTTTAATCAACCTCCAAACTTCCGCTCCATCTTCTTTCTCCGGCTTCCGAAAGTAAAATTTAGTCTTTACCTCTGAGTTACTGGCAATTTCTAAAGGTTTAATATGCTCACCCCTCACTTTTTGAATTATTTAAAAGTTTATTCAATCAGGTGTATTCCGTCAAATCAGAATAAATAGAATGTAATACGTTTAAACATCCTGACACTCGATTTCGTATAAACAATCCTGCAATCTCTGAAAATACCTCGAAAATAATCACGTATGCTACTAAATTGTTCATTAACTCGCTTAGTGGCAACACTCATAATACTTTAGACAAAAAACTCTTCGTCCTGTCGTTTTGTGGATTGTCAAAGAGTGCAGTCGGTGTGCCCTCTTCAACGATGAAACCTTCATCCATAAAGATAACGCGATCAGCGACTTCCTTG
This sequence comes from uncultured Oceanobacillus sp., assembly GCA_938004015.1. Taxonomy (GTDB): domain Bacteria; phylum Bacillota; class Bacilli; order Bacillales; family Amphibacillaceae; genus Oceanobacillus. The sequence continues at coordinate 13,042 of CALKWU010000115.1, read as the reverse complement.
GCAAACCCCATTTCATGCGTCACAATGACCATCGTCATTCCATCTTCCGCCAAATTTTTCATCACTTGAAGAACTTCTCCAACCATTTCCGGGTCCAAAGCTGAGGTCGGCTCGTCAAATAACATAATACGTGGTTCCATGGCTAATGCACGCGCAATCGCGACCCGTTGTTTTTGTCCACCTGATAAGTTATCTGGATATACATCCGCTTTATCGACTAGACCCACTTTATCCAGCAGCTGAGTGCCTAGTCCTTTTGCTTCTGCCTCTGACTTTCCTTTTAAGCGTTTCGGTCCCAGTGTAATATTGATATTTGTACAAGTAATGGTGTACCACGGATCATATCAAACGACTATTCGACTAAAACAACGGCTTTCCTTTTGCTTAAACATAAAAATGATGGCCTCCCAATACATATTTTCATTTCGAAATGATGGTTTTTATTATATCAATGCACCTGAAAATACTGAAATTTGTTAAACATTGATTAATAGTGATATTTTTATATATTTACATATTCGTGCTATGGATGTAGTAATTATTGCAATAATTCTCATAAATAGTTTAATATCCTAACACATCCTCCAAATTTGTAAATTTATTAGACAATAACTTACTCTGCCTCAGTTGCCATGTCAAAATAAAAAAGGAAGAACTTCTGACATCGAGAAATTCTTCCTTTTTACTATTTGTTTACTATATGATGATTAGCCCTTAATCGATGCACTGGAGGTGATGAAGATTCTGAATGGCTGGACTATTTGTCTGATCATCACTTTGATTGAACAATGGAATATATATCTTTAATCTCTAAGACTTCTAAATCAAATAATGAACCAAATTGTCTTTTGATATAGTTTAATAATGTGCGATTATAAGATACGTCACCATTTAAACCTACAATACCGACTAATTTCATGTCATCCAACTCCTCTATTTTAAATTTATTCCCAAGAAAACTTCCTTGAACTTTTTAGGTTATAGTTGTCCTCGTCGTCCATAATGGAGACAAATTTTATTTATTGGTAGAATAATATTAATACAAATGGATTCAGTCATCATAAGTGAGGTTATTAATATGTCTGAAATTATTATAAGTGCCGATAGTACTTGCGACCTGAGTGACGAATTAAAACAACGCTACCATGTTCATTGCCGGCCGCTTCACGTCCATCTGGAAAACAAAATCTATCGTGATGGTGTCGATATTACACCAGAAATGATTTATGAGACGTTCGATAAGAAAAAAATTTTACCAACAACTTCTGCACCGAATCCGCAAGAATACATCGATTATTTTAGACAGTGGACGGATCAAGGCCATGAGGTCATCCATATTAGTTTAGGCTCTGGCATTTCTTCTTCCTATCAAAATGCAAAGCTTGCTGCTGAAGAGCTGGGAAACGTCTATGTCATTGATTCTGGAAATCTTTCCACCGGTATGGGTGCACTCGTCATCGAAGCAGCTGAACGAATTGCAGAAGGGATGCCCGCAAATAAAATTTATGAAGAAGTACTTGCATTAAAACCGAAAGCGAATGCCAGTTTCGTTGTTAATACGCTCACCTATTTACGAGGAGGTGGTCGATGCTCGGCAATCACTGCATTCGGCGCTAACTTATTAAACATCAAACCGTGTATTAAAGTGAATCATAAAGATGCAACGATGACGGTCGGTAAAAAATATCGTGGTTCTTTACCAGTCGTACTGAAACGGTACGTCAAGGATCTCTTAAAGGATCGTCATGATCTCGATTTAAAACGACTGTTTATCACCCATTCCGGGACATCGCAAGAAAACATCGTTCTCGTGAAGCAAACGATTGAAGCAATCGCCGACTTTCAAGAAATTCATATTACACGAACAGGATGTACGATCGCATCCCATTGCGGTCCGAATACAGTAGGCATCCTCTACATGACTAAATAGATGGGAACGATATGATAAACTCCCTCCTTTGACGGGTTTTCTTTCAAACTCTTATCTTGTCTTACTTAGTAATGTGATTATTTTAAATAAAGTGTTAGCCTATTATTAAAAATAGTGAACATGTACAATTGATCCAAACACCTTAAACCCATCTTTTCCTATTCATGCTGGCATTCATTCGTTTACTTTTGCTATAATGCCAACAAGACTAGAAAACGTCAGAAGGAGTTACACAATATGGAAAAGATCGTTGTCGATGGATTCGAACTGGAAGAAAGTTATATACAATTACTGTTAGATGAGCTGAAGGAGGAAGGGATTCAATCAAAGGATGAATTGAAAAACTATCTTAAAGACCATTGGTACGCAAAAGATCATGGGAAAAAATGTCATTTACTCATATCCAAGTATCCGAAAAAAAGAAATTTTGCCATTCCATTTGATGAATGAAACGGGATAAATGCCCTTCACTCATGTAAAGGAGAGAGTCAATTGAGCAATCAAGCAACTATTTTATTTGAGAATGACCCATTAATCGCAGAGAATGAAGCATTGAAACAATTTGTAGAAAATAGTTCTGCAACGGTCAATCCTTTGCCCTTCGTCCGTGATGGCGAATTGGTCGTTGTCGTCAAGTTAAAGGAAGATGAATCCTATGAAAATGTCCGACATATCGCCGGAACGATTTCTCGTGTTCTAAGCAAGCGGAAAGTGGAAAACGCTTCATTGACTGAAGAAAGCCTGATAAAGGCATTTGAAACATTGGTTAAAGGACATACCGTAACCGCATTTGTCGAAGGCTGGCATTTAGGGTCTTATCAATTCGAAAAATATAAAGCAAAGAAAAAAGCATTCAAAACTAACTTACACATTGACGGAGATGCAGATACGAAAAACTTTACGAAACTCGGTCAAATCCGTGCTGAAGCGACTGCATTTTCCAGGGATTTGATGAATGAAATCCCGAGTACATTAAATCCGGAAACCTTTCCGAACCTGTTAAAAGAAACATTCAAAGATACGGCTGTAAAGGTCACTGTTTTCGATAAAGATGAACTGGAGCAACGCCAAATGAATGGGGTGTTGACAGTTGGAAGAGGCAGCAAGCATTCTCCGGCATTTGTCGAGTTGGAATATCGAAAAGATGATTCTAAACCACTCGTCACCCTCATTGGAAAAGGTGTCACCTTTGATACAGGTGGAATCTCATTGAAACGTGGAAAAGATTTGAGCAGCATGCGGATGGATATGGGCGGTGCCGCTGCAGTTAGTGGTGCGATGAAATTATTGGCGGATGCAGAAGCCAATGTCAATGTCGTTGCGCTCATTCCGATTGTAGAAAATATGCCAGATAACACGTCGGTCATTCCGGGAGATGTCATTCGTTATAAAAATGGCCTTAACGTGCAAGTTGGAAATACCGATGCAGAAGGACGCTTGATTTTGGCCGATGCTTTGATCCGAGCCGGCGAAATAAACAGTGATTATATCATCGATATCGCCACGCTTACCGGAGCAATCGTCAATGCGTTAGGAACAAAAATCGCTGGCGTATTCGGTGACGAACAACTTGCGGAAGAAATGAAGCAAATCGGCCGGAAAAACGGCGACTTCGTTTGGCCGATGCCATTAGTTGATGCTTATGACAATTATTTGGCCAGTGATTATGCCGACTTCAACAATACAAGCTCAAAACCAGAAGCAGGATCCATTACAGCGAGCTTATTCCTTCGCCGCTTCGTGCCAGAATCAGCAAAATGGCTCCATGTGGATATGGCTGGCGTCATGCAAGGTGAAGAGAAAGGCTATTATAGAAAATCGGCAACCGGATTTGGCGCTAGATTGTTGGCTGATTTCACGGTGCACGTATCAAACAATCAAAAACTGGATTAGTGCAGAAACTAAGTGCCTTTATTAGGTTCTAAACATCTTCTCATGAAATAGACTTCCTTTTAAACTTGTGGCGGGTGAACCTCTTATGCACAGGACATGATGTTCTTTACCATCCAAACCGTCATCGCATGGTTCACCCTGCCTCTCTATCTGCCGATTGACTAAGGAAAATCACTCGAACTTCTATTCTTTTATGGAGTATTGTAAATGCTCACCCGGTCATGAATCATCTCACCTAAGCTCATCCCAAGAACACATTATTTTTTCATGTTAATTATTCACTTGATTTATGGTATAATGCAGATTAAAAAAGATGATTTATTTGACAAGACCGAAAAAAACGGCAATTGTGATAGTTGCTGCTGTATTGTTCATTGCGGTTATATGGCTGATCCAATCACCTAGGACGACATTGCACGAAATAGTGCATGAGGATATTAGTACCTAGACGAAATCACTAAAGTCATCACCCAAACAACAAATCTAGAAGCTTTTGAACGAACCACTTCAGAAACCACGGAAAACGATTTATTGGAGATTCTGAAGTCAGAATTGGAAAATATTGAACTCAAAAAAACTCGTGACGGGCTACAACATGACAGTGTTTGAATAAGCTGCAACTACGTACACTCCAAATATCGTTTCGGTTTTTTATTGTGATGAAGAATGGGTACATGCGAAGGGAAAAAATGATAATGTCTTCAATGGGAAGTTCAAAGAATTCATTGACAGTTTAAACTTGAAATGGCAAGTAGAGGAAGAAAGTGAATAAACAATATTACTACAAATACCCACTATGATAATTATTGCTGAAAATAAATGAAAAATTTAAATAACTGATGCAGAAAAGGATGGGAAAACGATGTCATTGGAAAGCGTCAAACAACATTTGAAGAAATGGAACAGAGATAATGATATTATGGTGTTCGATTCCTCGAGCGCTACTGTACAGGAAGCCGCAGATACGATTGGTGTCAAGCCGGCACAAATTGCGAAAACTTTATCCTTTCGAGGAAAAGATGAAAAAGCGATGCTCGTCGTTACCGCTGGCGATGCAAAAATTGATAATAAAAAGTTCCGTCATACATTTCAGTTCAAAGCCCGGATGCTTTCTCCGGAAGATGTCGTTGAACAAACCGGACATCCGGTCGGTGGAGTTTGTCCATTCGGTTTAGTTAACGACCTGGATGTATATCTCGATCTTTCACTAAAACGTTTTGAAAAAGTATACCCAGCATGTGGCAGCACAAATTCTGCAATCGAAGTGACATGTGAAGAATTGGAAACTTATTCCTCAGCAAAAGAATGGATCGATGTATGTAAAGGATGGGATGGGGAATCTGCAGAAACCAATGATACAGAAGGTGCTGAAGCAAAAATCTAACATACAGCGATCATTTTACATCGCAATCATAGACCACAGAGAGGATGATTTTCTCTGTGGTCTGGTGTCAGTGTTGTTTATAGTTTTTTCACACTTTGTACAAATTCAGCTGCAATCTTTTCATCAACAACATTATGATCTTTTTCATGCGGAGGGTTGGCAAATGCAAATGACATGTGATCCGTAACTGTTGTAGGATCGTGTCTCCAACCTGTACAGGAACTATGGTATTGATTGATGCCAGTCTTATCCATCAGTTGAGAAACATTAGTGGAATTGACACCGCCACCGGCCAATATTTCAATTTTGTCCCCGTATTTTTGTTGTAAGTCTGCTAGCATTTCCAAACCGTCAATAGCCTTTGGTTTTAACCCGCCAGTCAACACTCGTTTCACTCCAAGATCTATCAATGTTTCTATCGCAGTAAATGGATTATGAACCGAATCAAATGCTCGATGAAAAATTGCATCTTTATCATATTGGTGAAGCAAGTTTATTATCTTTTCATTTTTTTTAATATCTACATTACCACTTTCATCTAAACAGCCAAAAGCTACACCTTCAATATCATAAGTCACCATCACTTCTATATCGGCAAGCATTGTTTCGAATTCATAATCATTATAATGAAATCCTCCAGGCCTCGGTCTCGCCATAACAACAATTGGCACATCACAATTTTTGACAACCAATTCCAATGTCCCTAAGGAAGGGGTCAGACCGGATAAAAACATCGCGTTATTCAACTCGATTCTGTCTGCCCCTGCTTTTTGCGCCGCCAATGCATCCTCAAAACTACCGCAGCATATCTCAGCAATAGTATTCACTGGTACCATCTCTCCATTCACCTGATGTTGAATGTTATTCAAGATTCATGGTCAATAACGGTATTCGTTTTTCATATTTTTCTACTATTGTTTCATTGTGTTTGTCAGAGCCCTCCAAATTACCACTTAAGAAAATTGGTGGTTCGAAGCCAACTTCCGCCATTTTAGCTATCGCTTCAGCGAAAATACTATTTAAAATGGCAGCTCCTACCACGGTAGAAGTCGGTCCAAATGGAACCTTCACTTTTTCATGCGTTAGAATAGCATCTCCTGCTACTGAATGATTGTCGATGACAAGATCAACAGAATCAAATAAATATTTTCCTGCCTTGTGTCTTGAGGGCTGACTTTTTGAGTATTCAATCGAAGTAATTCCGATAACGTATGCACCTTTTTCTTTTGCATATTGTGCGACATCCACTGGCACAGGATTTCTTCCAGATGTGGATATGACGAATACAACATCATCCGGTTGAATATCTTCATTAGTTATGAATGGTTCCACATAATCATTTTTTCTTTCTAATTGGGAGGAACGCATCGCACCTTCATGTAACATCAGCGGTTCGATTAAAATCGGTTTGATTGGCACTAATCCACCTGCCCGGTAAAACACTTCTTCTGTTAGAATGTGAGAGTGTCCACAGCCGAACAATTGAATAATTCCACCTTTTTGAATTGCTTCTGAGACTTTTTCTGCGGCTTTGTTTAAATTTTCCTTTTCACTTTCCAATACTTTCTGCAATCGTTCTTCTATTTTTCTAAAATAAGTAGCAAGCATTATAACCCCTCCACTGTTTTTATGATTTTATTTACCTCTTCGGGAATTGTTCTTCCAGTTTCATTATCTATAGTTGAACCAAATATGTGAGGCATAAAAAACTCGATATCAATATTCTGAACGGACTCGATGATTTTTTTAATATTTCCGGAATGAATACCTCCTGCCGGTTCGACTCCTCGAATGCCCTTTTGTGCTGCAATCTTTGTCAAATAAACAAGTTCCTTTAAATGCGTTTCCCCATTCAATGGCATAAACTTTATCGATTCAATCCCTAGTTCTTTGGCTATATCGAGAAAAATTTCCGTATGTATTTCAACACCGGAAACGAGTTGTACTTTTTTCGGATCGCCGCTCGGTTTAACTAATGCATTGACTAGTTGGCCAACACCTTTTCCTTCTAAAAAGCCTTTGGCATGGGCTGCACTTTCAAAAGGCTGATTAATATGTCCGGGATTAGATAAAGAAGCAATTTCAACCACCTTTTCGGCTTGATCCGGATCTCCTCCACCGCCTAATCCAATCGAAATAACATCTGCAACTTCTTTTAATTCTTGCACCTTTTGTACGCCTTTGTCAATGTCTTCATAATCTGATGCTACAATTCCAGGAACCACATAACCATTTCCTGCATCAAGGATTTCTATCGCATTCTCTTTATCTTTCGCTAAAAAGTTAAACAAAACAAAATCATGCAGTTTATGTTTTTGCATGTTACAGCCCTTCTTTCATTTCTTCAATAAGGGTTGCCATATTGTCTAAAGCTATTTCTAATACTTTTTCTCCTTTTTCTCGCGTAGCTAATGTGGCATCCCCCAATACCGCAGAATCTGTGAATTCTTCCCAAGGAGTCGGAGTTACATCTGCGCTCATGGGAATATTCGGCTTCCCGTCGATTGCTTTTTCCATATCGACAAACTCTGGTGCTAGATAAAGCATATATGAGGTTTCAATCTCACAGGCATGAAAATAAGTGCTATGACTTGAAGGAGATTCCCGTATTTCTTTTACAACTTGACTAGTACCTGGATAAAAAAGATACATAACCTTCAGTTCTGGAATTTCTTCATATAATTTTCGTGCTGCTTCCTTCATCGCCACTGCATTACCTAGATGAGCGTTAACCATCGCAAATATCCGGAAACCTTGTCGATGTAAACTTTCTCCAATGTCATACAATAAATTAGTCATTGACTCATTAGAAATATTAATGCTTCCCGGAAAGTTTTTTAGACTCCATACCTGACCATAAGATAAGGTTGGCAAAATAAAGGCATTGACTTTTTCAGCAAGTTTTGCACTTAATCGTTCTGCTAATATGTTATCCGTACCGAGTGGCAGATGAGGGCCATGTGCTTCCACTGCTCCAATAGGGAGGATGGCAACTTTCTTCTCTTCAATTTTTTTCTTTACTTCATAGGAGTTTTCATATTGAAATTCCATTTTCACACCTCAGATGACTATTTTTTAAACGTGAAACAACGAGCAGGATTTTCCACAAAAAATTTTTGAATCAATTTTTCTCCGTCGAAACCTCTCTGATTTGCCTCATCGATGAAACGAGGCACCCATTTTGCAATGATGTATTCGAGCCCGATCCCATAGTCATAATGTTTGTAATAAGATTTTCGCGCTGTATCGCCAGACACTAAGATTTGATCTTCATACCCTTTTTCAACAAGGTTTAATATACAATTAATTCTTGTAGATTCAGGTGCATATTTAATTTTTGCGATTCCATCAAAACTTAAATATGCTCCAGTTTTTGCAATTTGTTCATGATAATAAGGATCAGGATTCCGATCCATGTGGCCAATGCTTAAAAATTCCAAATTGACATTTTCAGATTTTAACAATTCTATTTGTTCAAGAGCCATTGTTCCTGCTTCGGTATGAGAGTGAAGAGGTGCTTTTGTTTCATGATGAGCGCGGGCAACTGCACGTAACGTTTTTTCTTCCAACGGTGAAATGCGATTGTAGCCAGTACCAAACTTAACCTGACCAGCTTTAAACGGTGTACCTTCAAGTCCCTCTTCAACTTCTCTGACAACAAATTCTGCCAACTCATTAATGCTCGTGTTTTCAATCCACTGATAATACGTATCGTAGTCACCAATAATCGGTTTTAATTCTTCTTTCACTTTTGCATTCCATAAAAAACTTTTGTTGAACCCGGCAGTTCCAACAATATGAATATCTACTTCATCAGAGATTTCCTTCACTGCTTGCACATCTCTACCATAATCAATCGCAGTTGCATCGACAATCGCATTTCCACCATGACGTTTGAAATCTTCCACATCTTTTTTTGACTTTTCCTTATCATCTAATAAGAGATCACTTTCGCCTTTTTGCAGCCAATAATCCGGACGGCAAACGATATGTTCATGAGAATAAGTAAAACCTAATTCTTCCGGGTTAATATCTCCTTTTAATGTACGTATAAAACTCACCTTCAGGCCTCCTAAATGATATGAAATGAATGGCAAGAGGTTGGGACTGAATGACCTTCATTAAAGTGAAAATCAATTTGTTTAACAAAATTCGCAATATCCCAACCTCTAATATGAAATTATATTTAATTAAAAGAATGATGCGATCAATCGAATAAGTGGACCTAAGATGAACATATCTGTATCCGCCGCCCACATAGCTGTATCAGGAATAGTGGAAGAAACCATCATTTTAACCATGATGAATTGACCCCAAGCCACTATTGTAGCCGTCAAAAACCCACCCATTAAAGCTCCTCGTACACCACCGGTAGCGTTACCAAACACCCCAGCAGTAGCACCATGGAAGAACAAGACGATCATTGTTGGTACAAATACATACCCGACCGTCTGACCAAGGATGACTAACCAAAGGATAGCGCCGACAAAAGCGCCGAGAAAACCTAGGATTACCGCATTTGGAGCAGCCGGGAATACAACTGGAGCATCAAGAGCAGGTTTTGCACCAGGAACAAGTTTTGTAGCAATTCCATTGAATGCAGGTACGATTTCACCAATAAACATTTTCACCCCAAACAAGACGACAGCAATACCGGCAGCAAATGTAAACGATTGAATGATCGCATACATAATGAAACTTTGATCACCGGCTTGCGCAATCAACTCTGCTGATCCTGGAGTATCTTTCGCTATTAAAACGACTGCACCAATAACGAATAAAATGGACATCGTCAATGCTGTAATTACATTGGAATCCCTTAGGAATTCTAGTCCTTTTGGCAACTTGATTTTTTCAGAGTCATTTTCTTTGTTCCCAAACCACTTACCAAATAAAGAAGCAAGCAATGCAGCAAATGCAGACGTATGACCTAATGCAATATTGTCATTTCCCATTACTTTACGCATGAATGGCTGAACAATCGCTGGCTGAAATGTCCAATAAATCCCCATAAATACAGATAAGAATAATACCAGCACAGGGAAAGAGACATTTGTCGTTTTATCGATGATGATTCCTGCAAAAATCAATGTAGTCCAGAACATCATATGGCCAGTCAAATAGATATACTTAAAACGAGTGAATCGAGCCAACAACACGTTAATGATAAAACCGAGAAACATTGCTAGAGTTACTGCCGACCCGTACTTCGTTATAAAAGCCTCTTGTCCCATAAAGGAACCAAATTCGGCACCTTCAATTCCAAAAACTTCACTCCACATCGGTTCAAATACACCCAGTGCTCCAGTAATCACACCTGAACCGGCGTTAATAATCAAAAAGCCAATCATTGCTTTAAAAGTTCCGCTGATCACTTGGCTTGCGCTTTTCTTCTGAAGCAATAACCCAAGCAGAACAATAAAACCGAGCAGTACCGCAGGAACGCCAAAAAAGTTGTTCGCTAACCATTGAATGATTTCCATATATTTATGCCTCCTTCAAATTCTCTTGCTTCAAATCGTGTGTTGATTATTGATTGATATTCGCTTCTTCAAGTGCAGTTTTAATTTCATCAGTATCGAAAAAGTTATTCACAATAATAATCTTCGAGCTGTGATCACCTAATGACTGTGCTAGTTCATTGCTAGTGATAATGTAATCCGGGCGTTCTGCAGAGGCACTGGAAACATCAGTATTTTCCACTTCGGCTTCTATCCCCATTTCCTTCAATACATTTTCCACATTCATCCGCAAAATCAAGCTTGTCCCTTGTCCTAGTCCACAAACACATAATATTTTCATTTCTCTTTCCCTCCAAAAATTTTTTTCAATTCTTCATAACTCTCAACTTGAAGCAACTTTTCTACATTATGAGAATTACCAATTAAATCCATCAGCTTTTGTAAAACGATTAAGTGTTCATCACTTGATGATGCGCCTAATCCAAACACTAGTCTCACAGGATCATTCGTTTTATGACCAAATTTCACATCACTCTTCAAACGAACAAGGGATACACATGCCTCCTTCACTCCATCTTCAGGTCTGGAATGTGGCAGTGCTATGTGCGGAGCTAACACGAAGTAAGGTCCATTTTCGTGATAAGAATGGATCATCGCCTCTACATATCTGTCTTCTGCCAAGTTGGCATCTACTAGAAGCTTTCCAGCAGCTTTTATCGCTTCCTCTGGAGTGTTAGCATCAACATCAAGCGCCACTAGTGATTCGTCTAAAAACTTCATCCTCATCCTCCATACTCTCTTGTTGAATGTCTTAATTTTTAAGAATTTGTTTCAAACAGTTAAATAGTTCTTTCGATGAGTCAATATTCAGCATTTGTTCGATTTGATCTTCATTTGAAAAGACTCGAATTAGCTGTGATAATGCTTTAAGATGTGATTCATTATCAATCACAGCCAGAACGATGACAAAATGGACATCATGTTTTGCATCGGAAGAAAAAGATACATATTCATTTAGTTTTAGTAAGCTCATTCCGATATCTGATGCGCCATCTCCTGGTTTTGCATGAGGTATAGCTATTTTGGGTGCAACAACAATGTAAGGACCATGAGTTTCTACATTTTGAATCATTTTTCTTATATAGGTTTCCGTTATCGTTTTTTTGGAAATCAGAGGTTGAGCGGCAATTGTGATTGCTTCTCTCCAATGTTCCACCCGGTCTTTAACCTGGATCGTTTCCTCATTTAACAAGTCCAATAAATCCGGTTTATACTCTTCAGCTAAATGTGTAGCTGGCCGATATAAATATTTTTTCAAATCCTGAAGAAGGTTCTGTCTGTCCCGGATATCAGCATGCCTTTCAATGACATCCAACAGTCCTTCAATAGAGGTTTCGTGTTGCTTCGAATCATTAAGAAGCAAGTTAACTTCTTTAAGTAAACTTTCTTTTTCCGTGTCGGTTAAAATCGGACTGACTATAAAAACCGGATGTTCTTTTTTCTTTATTGGTGTCGTGGAAACGACAAAGTCCACAACAAATTCATTTTCCTCATAATCTCTAACTGAAACAGTCTTTTCAATGTCGATGTTCGAAAACAGTCCTTCTAACTGCTGCTTAAGGATTTGTGTCGTTCCAACTCCATTTGCACATACAAGCAAAGCTTTTTTTCTGGAAATCGGCGTGACGCCTTCCCTACGTAACCATCCCCCAAAATGAATTGAAATATACGCAATTTCATTATCTGGAACAGCTTTCCCTAAAATTAATTCGAATGGCCTGACTGCTTTCTTCGTTAATGAATAAATTTCTTCATACTGGTACTTTATGGATTCGACCATTCGATTGTCGACTTCAATATCATACTTCACTCGATAATAAGCTGGTTTCAAATGAAGAAGTAAATTTTTGACAACCGACTCCCTATCATGAAATAAAATGCACGCATATCTTTGAAAATTGTCAACCATCGCTTCGGCAACCTGTTGCAATTGTTGTGCAAGATTTTGATCTTGTAATTCTTCTTCTAAATAATTCACTTTGGCACCGAGAAGGTTAACTGTAATAAACAGTTGTTCTTCTGCTTTGAATGATGTATGACAAAGATCCTTAAGTTGTCTGCATAAATCCTTGGCGACTTGAAATGCTGTTGTATCCACTAGTATTTCTCTTTCAATAGGATTCATTTCAATGAAATTCCCATGCTTAACCCTTTTTGAAATGATGATTAATCGTAATGTCAGACTATAAAGTGTTTCATCGGTAAACTGTAAGTTAAGTCTTTTCTCAGATTGGTAAACTAATTCATAAATTTTCTTGATCGTTCTTTCATTAAATAGAGGGTTGTCTCCATTACTGATTTTTTTCTGAATCT
>CALKWU010000114.1 GCA_938004015.1 uncultured Oceanobacillus sp. | reverse complement strand
CAGATTAACGGGCTGATCACAGGGTTTGGGAGCGGTTTCATTCTGTTTTTACGCACAAAAAAAGCAGTATTCATGACGAATACTGCTTTAAAACTTTTTTTATTATTTTATAACGTTTTTATAGTTTTACGACGTTTGCTGCTTGTGGTCCACGTTCGCCTTCAACGATTTCAAAGGAAACTTCTTGACCTTCTTCCAGTGTTTTGAATCCTTCTTCTTGGATCGCAGAATAATGTACGAATACATCATTTCCTTCTTCCAACTGGATGAACCCGAAACCCTTTTCAGCGTTGAACCATTTTACTACTCCGTTTTGCATCTGTAAATTCCTCCTAAAACCTTTCTCACGTCAAACGTGATCGTAATACAAAGTAGAGGTCAAAATACATTAAATAAAATAGACAGCTCCAGAAGCGAGTAGGATTACTAATACACCCACTTCAGAGAAGCTGTCTTGTATTTAATGAATCCGTACTTCTGCTTTGTTGAACACTATGATAACTTATTTCATCCGTCTAGTCAAGAAATTCCACAAATTTTTTTCAGAATGTTTCCAAGATGAATTCCCATGGATGTTTATATGAAGGAACAAACCTTCCACTAGTCGAAAAAGATGTTCTTTTACGGAAAAATACAGTAATATAGAAGGAAGGGGAAGCGGATTTAGGATATGGTTGATGTTTTTAATACATGGATAAACATTCGCAGTTGCTTTCTAAATATGTTGCAGTCATAGGAGGTTGAGCCGAAAGACTAGAACGGACATGGCTCTTCGCAATTCTTCGTTTTCTTCTACTATTATAATGGGAAATTAAGAGGCGACGATAGAGGTCATGAAAATGAAAGGGAGGAATGGACAATGACATACGGTGAACAAGCCTATCTCGATTTATGCAAATTGATTTTGGAAAAAGGACATAAAAAGGAAGACCGTACCGGTACAGGAACGTATTCGATATTCGGACACCAAATGCGTTTTGATTTAAGTGAGGGCTTCCCATTGTTGACGACGAAGAAAGTGAACTTCCGTTTGATCGCTTCCGAATTGCTTTGGTTCATCAAAGGAGACACGAATATCAGATATTTGCTGGAAAACAACAATAACATATGGAACGAATGGGCCTTTGAAAGATGGGTGGAAAGTGAGGATTATGACGGACCGGATATGACCGATTTCGGCCGTAGAAGTTTGGTCGACGAAGACTTCAATCGCGAATATCAAAAACAGATGGAATTGTTTAAAGAAAAAATTTTGACGGATGATGAATTTGCAAAAAAACACGGCGATCTTGGATATGTCTACGGAAAGCAGTGGAGACATTGGGAAACGAAAACTGGAGAGACGATCGATCAATTGAAAAACGTCATCGATTCGATCCGGAATAATCCTGATTCCAGAAGACATATTGTTTCCGCTTGGAATCCGGAAGATATTCCATTCATGGCGCTGCCACCATGCCATACGTTGTTCCAGTTTTACGTGGCGGATGGAAAACTGTCCTGCCAATTGTATCAGCGCAGCGGCGACATTTTCTTAGGTGTTCCGTTCAATATTGCGAGTTATGCGTTATTGACACATTTAATCGCCCATGAATGCGACCTTGAAGTAGGGGAGTTCGTCCATACGTTAGGAGATGCGCACATCTATACGAATCATGTGGAACAAGTTAAAACTCAATTACAACGAGACGTGCGGCCATTTCCGCAATTGAAATTGAATAAGGAAAAGCAATCGGTGTTTGATTTCGAACTGACTGATTTCGAATTGATCGGTTATGATCCGCATCCTGCGATCAAAGCACCAATTGCCGTATAAAAGGGAGTATGTATCATGATTTCTATAATCGTAGCAATGGATCGCAATCATGTGATCGGTTTGAATAATGATTTACCTTGGTATTTGCCGGCTGATTTGCGTTACTTCAAAGAAAAAACAACTGGAAACACCATCATCATGGGAAGAAAAACGTTCGAATCGATCGGGCGTCCGTTGCCGAATCGGAGAAATGTCGTCATAACGAGAAGTGATCTTGATTTTCCAGACGGAGTCGAAGTGATACATGATTTGGAAACGATCAAAGAATGGAACGAACGTCATCCGGATAAAAACTTTTTCATCATTGGCGGCGGCAATATCTATCGACAAGCGATATCCTTCGCCGACCGGTTGTATATTACATGGATTGATGAAGAATTTACCGGGGACACATACTTTCCAGACTTTTCCCTTCACGAATGGGCATTGACTAAAAAATCAAAGGGAAAAAAGGATGAAAAAAACCCTTATGACTATTTCCATCTCGTTTATGATCGGAAAAAGGACGAGCGGTAGCACTTGTACACTTTATCGCAATACTATATACTAGAATCGAGCATCAAGATTATTTTTTACACTTATATACGGAGATGATAAACATGCTTGCGAATATAGGGTTTCCAGGACTGATCCTCATTTTAGTCGTTGCTCTGATAATTTTCGGCCCAAATAAACTTCCGGAAATCGGAAAAGCTGCAGGTCAAACGTTACGTGAATTCAAAAAATCCGCCAACGATTTGACCGGTGATATCAAAGATGAAGTGAAAGAAGTCAAGTCCATCGTCAATGACGATACCAAGTGAACGGGGTGAAGCGCGATGTTGAGCAATATCGGGATTCCAGGTCTTATTCTTATTTTGATCGTCGCTTTGATTGTCTTCGGTCCTAATAAACTCCCGGAAATTGGTAAAGCTTTCGGCCAATCGCTTAAAGAGTTTAAAAATGCAACAAAAGGATTGACGAAAAACGACGATGAAAGAAGTAATTAGAAAAATCGGATGGAAGACCATCCCATCAAAGAAGAATACGGGAAATACGAAGATGTAAGTTGATTCGATCTTACATCTTCTTTTCTGTTTTTTGTCCGGAGGAGTGTCACGTATGGCGAAAAAAAAGCGGAAAAAAGAAAAAGAGATGAATTACATTGCTCATCTCTCTGAACTCCGCAATCGATTGATTGTCACAGCGATATGTTTCATTGTTTTCTTTGTCATTGGTTTCGTTTATATAAAAGATATCTATTGGTTTTTCGTAAGTGATATTGATTTGGAATTGACCGCAATCAGTCCAATGGAAATCATTTGGATCTATTTTTCAATGGCTGGACTCGTTGCGCTCGTCGGTACGATTCCAATCCTTACTTATCAAATATGGGCATTCATCAAACCCGGTTTACACCCTCATGAAAGGAAAGCGACCCTTGGATACATTCCTGCGATTTTCCTTTTATTCATCGGTGGGTTGGTATTCGGCTATTTCCTGTTTGTCGAATTGATCATGCCGTTTCTTTTATCTTTAAATGATGGCATGTTCAACATCATGTTCACGGTCGATCGTTACTTCAAATTTTTGTTCCGTGTGACGATACCAATCGCATTGCTTTTCGAAATGCCGATCATCGTCATGTTTTTAACAAGTCTCGGAGTGCTTACACCGGACTTTATGATCAAAAACAGAAAGTATGCGTATTTCATTCTTATTGTCATCGGGGTGTTGATCACGCCGCCTGATTTCATCCTTCAGCTTGTAGTGGCAGTGCCACTTATCCTTGTTTATGAAGTGAGCGTACAAATGGCGAAAATCGTCTATCGCCGGAAAATGAAAAAACATCGGGAATTTATGGAAGAAAATCCTTCCACATGAATGGATGAGGTGTTGATTTGATGACATTTTATCAATTTTTAATGACGTTTCGGGGAAAAACAGTTCCCGATGACCAATCGAAATTGGCGGATTGGGTTTTCGAAGCCCATGATTTTCCCAAACACTCCAATGATTATAATGAGATCAGCGATTATTTGGAATGGAATAGCCCATTTCCGGGTGCATTGCGTACGTTTGATGAAATTTGGGATTTGTATCGTCATCACGTAGAATAGGCTGGATTGTTTCTAGCCTATTTTTTTATCATGACATCTGTCACGAGCCGGAAGGGAAGATGGAGGACATTTCCATCTTGTTCTTGCAGATGGATCTGTTTTATCTCGGCATCGAGTTTCCTGATTTTTCCTGTTCGTTTTTCCAACCGGTTGTTGCTGTACACCGTCAATTCCACAAGAAGCTTTTTTCGCTTGGCATCGGTCACCGCTTGTTCCAACCATTCAATATGCTGCGTGTCAAGAATCGGTTTTTCGACTTTTTGATCTTCATTCCATAATTTCTTCAATAACTCCACATGTTCCGGTAACATCATGGACGTCCATTTTATCGCACCACGATCGTTCACCATTTTCTCATCACCTCTTAACGTCATTATAAACGAACATCCGTTCCTTTTTCAAGGCCGAAACATTTAATCAAACGTTTGTTTGAATATGTTTTGACAAATTTCTCCATAAAAATAGAAGAAAAGCGTATATCTTGTAGACTTTTGCGGTTGCCCGGGAAATATTGAATGGCCTACACCTATTCACCAACTGAAACGTACATTGATAAGAGAATAAATGTATTTCATTAGCAAAAGGCAGGGGAGGAATTATGCTGGAACCGATTCAAAGAAGAATAGATCATCAACATCATTTCCATTATCATCCGGCAAGCAGAATGGATGGATTTATGCTCGGTCAGGCTGAACCACCAATCCGACAACATACACTTCCATTCAATATGCAGCAATTCTTGCCGGGGAATATCATGAACAATCCGCAGATAAGCAGGGGAATCAGCGGATTTTCAGGTGTGCTTGAAAATATCCAAAAAGTGTTGAAAGTAGTGGAAACGACAACACCTTTGATACAAGAATACGGGCCGATGATAAAAAATTTACCGGCGATGTATCGGATGGTCAAGGCCCTTAAAGAAGTCGATGTTTCTGATGAATCGAATCAAAAAGAAAAGACACAGCAACCAACAGAAGAGGAAAAGGAAGATGTTAAAGAAAGCGAGCAAAAAGAAACCAAGAACAGAACCGGCTTATCCACTCCAAAATTATATATATAAATCCATGCAGTAAACTTGCATTTTTATGCGAAAACAGGAAAAATATAAAGTATCAATGGAGGACTGGAGGGATAGTTTCATGTCTCGCACTTTTGAACTCGCGACATTTGCCGGTGGTTGTTTTTGGTGTATGGTAGAACCTTTTGACAGCCGTCCGGGCGTAGAACGGGTCATTTCCGGCTATACCGGTGGTCATGTGGAAAATCCGACATATGAACAAGTTTGCTCCAATACAACCGGACATGTGGAAGCCGTACAAATAACATTCGATCCGAAGCTGATGCCTTATGAAGAACTCGTAGAAACTTTTTGGCAACAAATCGATCCAACTGACCCCGGTGGTCAATTTAATGATCGTGGTGAGTCGTATCAAACAGCGATTTTTTATCATAACGAAGAACAAAAGAAAATCGCTGAAGAATCGAAGAAAAAATTGGAAGAAAGCGGAAAGTTTTCAAAACCGATCGTAACGAAAATACTTCCGGCTAAAACTTTTTATCCGGCGGAAGAAGAACATCAAGATTATTATAAGAAACAATCTTTCCATTACCGGCTATACAAAAAAGGTTCGGGAAGAGAAGATTTCATCAACAAACATTGGAAACAACCGTATGATAAAGAGGAATTGAAGAAAAAACTGACACCATTGCAATACCATGTCACTCAAGAAAACGGAACAGAAATGCCTTTTAAAAATGAGTATTGGGATAACTTTGAAGATGGAATTTATGTCGATATCATCTCAGGTAAACCGTTATTTTGCTCCAAAGATCAGTATGATGCGGGCTGTGGATGGCCAAGCTTCACCAAACCGATTGACGAATATGAAATCGAAGAAAAATTGGACACATCCCATGGGATGATCCGAACGGAAGTAAGAAGCAGAACGGCGAATTCCCACCTTGGCCACGTATTTGAAGACGGACCAGTCGAAAAGGGTGGTTTGAGATATTGCATCAATTCGGCAGCCATGAGGTTTATCCCAAAAGATAAACTGGAAGAAGAAGGTTATGGCCGCTATTTACATTTATTTGAAGATTAATTTGCGGTAACAATATTATGTAAACCAAAAAGGAGAAATAACAGATGATACATTTAGATTGGGAAAAACGACCAGCCATCAAACAAATCGAATGCATCCATACGAATGCGAAAAAATATAAAGTAGACAACAAATTAACCCCAGGAAAAGTGTATGATGTGATCAATGAAAGCGAGGAATTTTATTTCATCATTGACAACAGTGACCGTGTCGGCGGATTTTTAAAAGAATATTTTAAAGAAGTTTGACAATCCGTTTCCATTTTGTTACTCATGAAACGTTCATGGTATAATTGTTCTGGTGACCGAATTTTTGCAGTAAGGGAGGCATTCGATTTGGCTTTTGTGATCACTTCACCATGTAAAACGGAAAAAGCTGCTGAATGTGTGGAAGTTTGTCCTGTCGATTGTATTGAAGAAGGCGAAGATATGTTTTATATCGATCCTGATGTTTGTATAGATTGTGGTGCTTGTGAAGCAGTTTGTCCGGTAGAGGCAATTTTCATTGAAGATGAAGTTCCAGAATCTGAATACGAATATATCGAATTGAACCGTAAGTTTTTTGAAAATCGCTGATTTCAATCATCCAGGATCAAACTTTGAATAGATTTTGTTCAATACACAGCAGATTATTCAGTGCAACTGGAAAATCCGGTTGCACTGATGTTTTTGATATAACTTCTCATAATAAAGATTATGTGAACTAGAAACGAAAAATAATAAAAAAACAATAAATGGATTATTATATCACCTCCCTATCTTTACTGTTTAAGTTATTTAACTTTGAAATAAAGTGGATCATTTATATATCTAAAATTTTGTCAATTACTATTTGATTTTGATGACCATCTTCAATAACAGGTAAATCTTCATCTCTTTTATCAAAGACAAAATA
>CALKWU010000113.1 GCA_938004015.1 uncultured Oceanobacillus sp. | reverse complement strand
GAACAAAAGCGCCACATCGATGACCCGATTATGGGCGGCGATGAACAGACTCCACCAGAGGAAAAAAACGAAAAAGATAATAAGTAAAAGGAAAAGCAGCCATGCTAAACAATGGCTGCTTTTTACTTGGGACAAAACGGGACAGACCCTGTTTGTCCCAAGTATCTGGAATTTTCTTTTTCCCCTCCACCTGTGCTATATTTAAACTTAGAAAAACAGGAAGGTTTGATTGCCATGTTATTTGTATTGGATGTAGGGAACACGAACACGGTTTTGGGTGTTTTCGATGGAGATGATTTATTGCACGAGTGGCGGATCAAAACCGATCGTCATAAAACAGAAGATGAATTCGGCATGCTGATCCACTCGCTCTTCAATTATAAAGGAATCACTTTTTCCGATATCGACGGGGTCGTCATTTCTTCTGTCGTGCCGCCGATTATGATGGCACTTGAAAAGATGAGCCGGGATTACTTTGACATCGACCCGATCATCGTGGGGAATCAAGACATTTCCCGTTACATCAACATGAGTTATCCGAATCCAAATGAAGTCGGTGCCGACCGGATTGTAAATGCCGTCAGCGCCATCGAAAATTACGGTGCACCAGCAATCGTCATCGACTTTGGAACAGCGACGACTTTTTGTTATATTGACGAAGACGAATCCTATCACGGCGGATTGATTGCGCCGGGAATCAACATATCGATGGAGGCGTTGTACAGTAAAGCTTCCAAACTTCCGAAGATCGAAATTGATGTCCCGGAAACGGTTATCGGCTATTCGACGATAGGCGCGATGCAATCCGGCGTTTATTACGGGTATGTTTCGTTAGTCGATGGAATCGTTGAAAAAATAAAGGAACATATTAAACATGAAGTGAAAGTGATCGCTACGGGTGGGTTGTCGAATCTCATTTCCAAAGATTCCCGTACGATTGATGTCGTCGATCGCCATTTGACGTTGAAAGGATTGCAAATCATTTACCATCGGTTAAAAGAATTTTCATAAAGGAGATTACGACATGGAAGATTACTTAATCAAAGCAACAGCCTATGACGGAAAGATTCGCGCTTATGCAGCAGCTTCCACAAACACGGTGGAAGAAGCACGGAAAAGACAGGACACGTGGGCAACCGCTTCTGCAGCACTCGGCCGGACGCTTACGATTGCAGGTATGATGGGCGCCATGTTGAAAGGCGACGACTCCAACACGGTAAAGATTGAAGGGGGAGGCCCGATTGGTGCCATCGTCGTCGATGCGAATGCAAAAGGTCATGTGCGAGGTTATGTCACCAATCCCCATGTGGACTTTGAATTGAACGATAAAGGAAAACTCGATGTGGCTCGGGCTGTCGGAACAAATGGAAGATTGAGCGTAGTGAAAGACCTCGGTTTGAAAGATTACTTCACAGGGGAAGTTCCTATCGTTTCCGGTGAAATCAGTGAAGATTTTACGTATTACTTTGCGACCTCGGAACAGATTCCATCTGCCGTCGGTGCCGGGGTGCTAGTGAATCCAGATCATTCCATCCTGGCAGCGGGTGGATTCATCGTGCAAGTGATGCCGGGAGCAGATGAGGAAGTGATAGAAAGGCTTGAGGAACAAATCCAAGCATTTCCGGCCATTTCCAAGTTGATCGAAGAAGGCTACACGCCAGAGCAATTGTTGAAGATTCTCTTTGGCGATGAGCCTGTCTCGATTTTGGAGAAAATGCCGTTGGAGTACCGTTGCCGCTGTTCAAAGGAAAGAATTGCAAACGCGATCAGCGGTCTCGGAAATGATGAAATTGACAATATGATTACAGAAGATGGTGGTGCTACGGCCACTTGCCATTTCTGTAATGAAGACTATCATTTCTCAATAGAGGAACTGGAAAAACTGAAACGATAAAAGGGAGAAATAGACAACAATGAGACTAAAAGAAAGAAAAATATTGCTGGCAATTATTGCGGTACTCCTCGTGACAAACGTCATCACGCTTATATTCGCCAATCGTGGTGGGGATGAAGTGATGGTCGATGATGCCGGCGAAGAAAAAACGGTTGCAAGCAATGAACCGGTCGCAACGGTCGGGGGAGAGACGATTACTTACGGAAATTGGATGGAAAACTTGCGCAGTACGTACGGGGAAAGAATGTTGAAAACGATGATCGACCGGGAAATCGTCACGAAGTTGGCTGAGGAAAAAAATATCGAAATAAGCGAAAAAGTGATCGAAAGGGAAATTGCTTATTTGACATCGATGCAAGGGCCCTTATCAGAGGAAGAATTGAATAAAGAAAAAGAGAAGTGGCGGGATGAAATCATATACCGTTACCAACTTGAATTTTTGCTGACAGAAGATATTTCCATACCGGATGAAGAAGTGGAAAGATATTATTCAGGATACAAAAATCAATACAATTTCCGATCTGCCATGCAACTTTCCCATATTCTCGTTTCTGATATGGAAACGGCTGAAAAAGTTTACGATGAGCTGGAACAAGGGGCGAATTTTGAGATGTTGGCAAGGGAATACTCCATTGATGACGAAACGAAACATAATGGAGGCTACTTGGGATTCATCAATACGAACAGTCAATTTTTCCCGAATGGTTATGAAGAAGTGGCGAATGAAATGGAAGAACATACGTATTCCGAACCCTTTGTAGCAGATAATGGGGTTGCAATCATTTACTTGCATCAAAAACTTCCGGAAATTGAATTCACTTATGAAGAAATCAAACCTTATGTCGAAAATGAATTGGCACTTCACCAGGAAAACATTCCGCTCGAGGCGACTCCGCTTTGGGAAGAAGTGGACGTGGACTGGATATACTCGAATCGATAACCGATACCGTTCGTTGCATCATGTTAGTACATGTTGCCACCGAACGGTTTTCTCGTACACTTGTCAAAACTGTTGACAAAAGTTCCAAAAAAACATACATTATAATTAATAATTCATATAAAAATACTAGGAATTAGGAGGGCTTTTATGAGAGTTGCTAATGATATTACCGGTTTAATTGGTGAAACACCAATCGTCAAGTTGAACAATTTGACAGACGACGATATGGCTGATGTATATGTAAAATTGGAATTTATGAATCCGGGAAGTTCTGTTAAAGATCGGATAGCAGTATCCATGGTCGAAGCGGCGGAAAAAGCAGGAGAATTGAAACCGGGTGATACGATCATCGAGCCGACAAGTGGAAATACCGGAATCGGTCTTGCGATGGTAGCAGCCGCAAAAGGCTATAAAGCGGTATTGGTCATGCCGGATACGATGAGTAAAGAACGTCGTAACTTACTCCGTGCATATGGTGCGAAATTGGTGCTCACACCAGGTGCTAAAGGAATGAAAGGCGCCATCGAAAAAGCGAATGAACTGAAAGAAGAACATGGATATTTTATGCCGCAACAATTCGATAACCCGGCAAACCCGGAAATCCATGAAGAAACGACAGGAAAAGAAATCGTCGAGCAAATGACAGACGGTTTGGATGCGTTCGTCTCCGGAATCGGAACAGGTGGAACGATCACGGGAGCCGGTCGCGTGTTGAAAAAACATTTTGAAGGCATCAAATTATATGCGGTCGAGCCAAAAGATTCCCCGGTATTATCAGGCGGTTCTCCAGCCCCTCATAAAATACAAGGAATCGGAGCCGGCTTTGTACCGAAAGTCCTCGATACGGAAATTTATGATGAAGTCATTCAAATCGAAAATGAAGAAGCTTTCGAAGCGTCCCGAAAAGTTGCTGTAACGAATGGAATCCTCGGTGGGATTTCCGCCGGAGCAGCGGTCGCCGCAGCACTTAAAGTAGCTAAAAAATTGGGCAAAGGAAAGAAAGTTCTTGCGATTTTGCCGGACAACGGTGAACGTTACCTATCCACTGCTCTATATGAGTTTGATGAAGAATGAGCAATAAAGGATTAGCAGAGTTTTTCTGTTAGTCCTTTTTTCTTTTGCAAAGCATCCGAAATAGGTATAAACAACTGTGTTCAGGCACTCTTTTTTCCATGTTTGGGATGCTTACACGTTTAAATTATGTTAGGATATAATTTAAAAGTGGATATATAGGAGTCACATAGGTCATGATGTTAAAAACGAAGACTAAGCAATTGAATTTAGCTGAACGTACACATATAATGGGTATCTTGAATGTGACACCCGATTCTTTTTCCGATGGTGGAAGCTATACGACGGTGGAAAAGGCGGTGGCACAAGCTGTCCGTATGGTGGAAGAAGGCGCAGATATTATTGATGTCGGCGGTGAGTCCACCCGTCCCGGTCACACGCCGGTTTCTATGGAAGAAGAAATAGCCCGGATCGTTCCGGTGATTAAAGCCATCAAAGAAAAACTGGACGTGCCGATTTCCGTCGATACGTTTAAAGCAGGTACGGCTGAAGCGGCAATCGAAGCCGGAGCGGATATCATCAATGACATCTGGGGTGCAAAAAGAAATCCGGAGATCGCCGAAGTTGTGGCCAAACATCATGTGCCGATTATATTGATGCATAACCGGACAAACGAAGATTACCGTGATTTGATAGTCGACATGATCGATGACTTGAAAGAAAGCATTCAAATTGCAAAAGATGCGGGTGTTCCTGATGAACATATCATCATCGATCCAGGAATCGGCTTTGCGAAATCCCGGGAAGATGATTTGCGCGTCATGCAACAGCTTGAAAAATTCCAAGAGTTGCCTTATCCGTTATTGCTTGCTACATCGAGAAAACGGATGATTGGGCATGTCCTCGATGTTCCACCGGCGGAAAGAGACATCGGTACAGGAGCGACGACTTGCCTCGGCATTATAAAAGGCGCCCGAATCGTCCGTGTCCACAATGTGAAGGTGAATAAACAACTGGCGAAAATGATGGATGCGATGCTTGGAAAGGAAGCTTATGATGGATAAGATACGTTTGCATCGAATGCAATTTTACGGATACCACGGTGTACTGCCGGAAGAAAAGAAGCTCGGTCAACGGTTCTTTGTCGAATTGGAACTTTTCCTGGATTTGCAACGGGCAGGAAAGTCCGATGCGTTGGATGAATCCATTGATTACAGTAAAGTTTATGAACTGGTGCAAGATATAGTGGAAGGGGAACCGAAAAACTTGATTGAAGCAGTAGCCGAATCGATCGCCGAAAAGTTG
Source organism: uncultured Oceanobacillus sp. (assembly GCA_938004015.1). Taxonomy (GTDB): domain Bacteria; phylum Bacillota; class Bacilli; order Bacillales; family Amphibacillaceae; genus Oceanobacillus. The sequence goes on along the minus strand of CALKWU010000113.1, from coordinate 2,630 downwards.
TTGCAATCATTCCACCCGCTCGAGGCTTGTCGGGTCATTGTCATTAAACCGGACCCGCCAATCAACGGTCACTACGATTCTGTCAGTGTAGAAATGTATAGGGAGAAAAAAAGATGAATAAAGCATATATCGCACTAGGAACGAATATCGAACCAAGAGACTTTTATTTGAGTGAAGCATTGAATTTGTTGGAAGCACATGAATCGATCGCCATCCAAAAGCGCTCGTCCATTTATGAAACGGATCCTGTCGGTTATGAGGACCAGGATGACTTTTTAAACATGGTCGTTGAGATTCAAACATTGCTCGAGCCGACCGCTTTATTGGATGCGATTCAAGAAATGGAGGATAAACTCGGTCGTACGCGGGAAATCCGTTTTGGCCCGCGGACGATAGACCTTGATATTTTACTTTTTAATCAAGAGGTCAGTAAAGAAGCCAACTTGGAGCTCCCGCATCCTCGTTTGCATGAGCGTGCTTTCGTTCTTGTGCCCCTTGCGGAAATCGCCAGCGATGAAGTGGTGCCGAATACAGGGAAGACGGTGCAGGAACATTTGGACGAGCTTCCTAGGCAAGACTTGGAATCCGTGAGAAAATGGCAGTGAGGATATGTTATAATGATTGCGATTATTGCTTTTTGGAATGAAATGATAATGAAAATCGATTCAGTCAGAAGAAAATTGTTTGTACAAGTGATCACGGACAGAAAATCTGCCAGTGTTTGCTGGTAGGTTTTTCTCTATACAGCTTGTTTTAGATCGACAAGCAGGATTTGTTTTAGATACATATTTTATGGACAGGAGTGATGATATTGTCAGAGGAAATAAATGAACAAATGCAGGTGCGGAGAGATAAGCTGAAGGCTCTCGAAGAACAAGGAATCGATCCTTTTGGCGATAAATTTGACAGGACTCATCTCGCAGCAGATATTATCGAAGCGTATGAGGCGTATTCCAAAGAAGAATTGCAAGAAATGGACCTACCTGAAGTAGTCGTCGCCGGTCGGATTATGACAAAACGGGTAAAAGGTAAAGCTGGATTCACCCATATCCAAGATATGAGTGGACAAATCCAAATTTATGTCCGCAAAGACGCCATCGGGGATGAAGCTTATGATATGTTTAAAACCCTTGACTTAGGAGATATCATCGGAATCAATGGTACGATATTCCGGACGAATACAGGCGAACTATCCATTAAAGCGGAAAAACTGCAATTGATGACGAAATCTTTACGTCCATTGCCGGAAAAATACCATGGCTTGAAAGATGTGGAACAACGGTATCGTCAACGTTATTTGGACTTGATCACAAACCCGGAAAGCCGGGAAACATTCATTCTCCGCAGTAAAATCATCCAGACGATGCGGGAATACTTGAACGGCCAAGGGTTTTTGGAAGTGGAAACACCAATGATGCACAGCATCCCGGGAGGAGCGGCGGCAAGACCTTTCATTACACATCATAACGCCTTGGATATTGACTTGTACATGCGTATTGCGATTGAATTGCATTTGAAACGTCTCGTCGTCGGCGGTATGGAAAAAGTTTATGAAATCGGCCGGGTTTTCCGTAATGAAGGAATTTCCACAAGGCATAACCCAGAGTTCACGATGATTGAACTATATGAAGCTTATGCTGACTTTGAAGATATTATGGAACTGACGGAAAACATGATTGCCCATATTGCCGAGAAAGTGTTGGGAACGACAAAAATCACTTATGGTGAGCATACGATTGATTTGAAGCCGAAATGGAAAAGACTCCATATGGCGGACGCAGTCAAGGAAGTGACCGGTGTCGACTTCTGGGAAAAACTTTCTGATGATGAGGCGCGTGCATTGGCGAAAGAACACGATGTGGAAATAACCGATAATATGACATTCGGCCATATTTTAAATGAATTCTTCGAACAAAAAGTTGAAGATACGTTGATCGAACCGACCTTTATTTATGGACATCCTGTAGAAGTTTCTCCATTGGCGAAAACGAATAAAGAAGATCCGCGCTTCACCGATCGCTTTGAACTGTTCATCGTCGGTCGTGAACATGCGAATGCGTTCAGTGAATTGAATGATCCGATGGAACAACGCAAGCGGTTTGAAGCACAAGTTGCTGAGAGGGAAGCAGGAAATGACGAAGCCCATATGATGGATGAAGATTTTCTGGAGGCCTTGGAATATGGATTGCCACCTACAGGAGGTCTTGGGATTGGAATCGACCGTCTCGTCATGTTGTTGACGAATGCACCATCGATTCGCGATGTATTACTTTTCCCGCAAATGCGTAATCGCTGATTCATTATATCGCCCGGTTTACTTTTATGGTAAGCCGGGTATTTTAATTTGTAAAGATTTTAGCTGAAGTGTTTTAATGGAAACATGGAAATTTTTCCAATTATTTTTTGCGAATAAAGACTTGCATTCTTTTTCTAAACATGATAAATTAATATTCGCTGCAAAAAACAAAGCAGCAAATCAAACAAGACAAATTCAATAACTTAAAAAAAGTTGTTGACAAGTTCTGTTTGATGTGTTATATTTGAAAGGTCGCTGTTACGAGTGAGCGACACCAAATTGCTCTTTGAAAACTGAACAAAACAACCTGAACGGATGTCAGAAGTCGGAAGCC
>CALKWU010000112.1 GCA_938004015.1 uncultured Oceanobacillus sp. | reverse complement strand
ACGCACTGACAATTTTTAGCGTTGGAGGTGTACGAATGGTTACAGATACGATTACTGCAATTTCAACACCAATCGGAGAAGGTGCAATTGCGATTGTTCGTTTAAGCGGGCCGGAAGCAATCAGCATCACGAATGAACTGTTCACTGGAAAAAATCTACATGAAGTTCCATCCCATACGATCAACTATGGAAAAATCATCGATCCCGAAACGAACGACATTGCAGATGAAGTAATGGTTTCTGTTATGCGGGCACCGAAAACATTCACTCGTGAAGATGTGGTGGAAATCAATTGCCATGGTGGAATGGTGGCAGTAAATAAAGTGTTGGATATCGTTTTGTCAAAAGGAGCACGTCTTGCAGAACCTGGTGAATTTACAAAACGTGCTTTTCTTAATGGAAGAATAGATTTATCCCAAGCGGAAGCGGTGATGGACCTCATCCGGGCAAAAACCGATAAAGCAATGTCTGTTGCAGTGAAACAGATGGATGGACGTCTGTCGAAACTCATCCAGGAATTGCGTCAAGAGTTGCTCGAAACCGTTGCCCATGTGGAAGTGAATATCGATTATCCGGAATATGATGACGTGGAAGAAATGAGTCATGACATGATGCGCACAAAAACGAAGGAAGTGCATCAACGGATAGAAGAATTATTGGAAGTCGCGAAACAAGGAAAAATCTTGCGCGAAGGAATCTCAACAGCGATCATTGGTCGTCCGAACGTCGGAAAATCCTCACTGATGAATACCCTCGTACAAGAAAATAAAGCGATTGTCACTGACATTCCGGGAACGACCCGGGATATTATTGAAGAATATGTCAACATCCGTGGTGTCCCTCTCCGTTTAGTCGATACAGCCGGAATTCGTGAAACTGAAGATATCGTTGAAAAAATCGGCGTAGAACGTTCACGCCAAGTATTGAAAGAATCAGATTTGATTTTATTCGTATTGAATTATAACGAAGCTTTGACTGAGGAAGATAGGAAGATTTTTGAAACGATACGTGGTCTGGAATATATCATCATCGTCAATAAAACCGATTTGGAACAAAAGATCGATTTGGATGAAGTCTACGAACTTGCCGGCAATCGTCCGGTCATCACCACTTCTTTAATTGAAGAAGAAGGGGTGGATGAACTGGAAAAGGCAATAACAGACACGTTTTTCTCCGGAGAAATCGATACCGGCGACATGACGTATGTTTCCAATGTCCGTCATATCCAACTGCTCAAAAAAGCAAAGCAGGCACTTGAAGATGCAATGGAAGGCTTGGAAATGGGCATGCCGCTTGATATCGTTCAAATCGATGTGACGAGAACGTGGGAATTTTTAGGTGAAATTATTGGAGATACGGCTAGTGATGCACTCATCGATCAGCTGTTTTCTCAATTTTGTTTAGGGAAATAAGTTCTAAAGGCACTTTGCTTTTGAACGTTGAATATAGAAAGGGTGAAACAAATGAATTTTCACGCAGGAGATTATGATTTGATCGTTGTTGGTGCGGGGCATGCGGGCATTGAAGCAGCAGTTGCAGCGGCAAAAATGGGAGTAAAAACACTCATGCTCACCCTTAACATCGATATGGTTGCATTTATGCCATGTAATCCTTCCATCGGCGGACCGGCAAAAGGAATCGTCGTCCGTGAAATCGATGCCCTTGGTGGTGTCATGGGGAAGGTGATTGATAAATCGTACATCCAAATGCGGATGTTGAATACAAGTAAAGGACCTGCTGTACAAGCATTGCGTGCACAGGCGGATAAAAGTGTTTATATGCAAGAAGCGAAAAAAATTGTGGAAAATCAAGACAATCTCACACTACGTCAAGGTATGGTCGATTCTCTCATTGTCGAAGATGGGGTATGTAAAGGTGTTGTGACGGAAACGAAGGCAGAATACCGGGCGAAAGCGGTCATCCTAACGACCGGTACATTCATGAGAGGTAAAATTTTGATGGGACACCTTGAATATGAGAGTGGTCCGAACAATCAACGGGTTTCTGTAAAACTTTCCGAAAACTTGGAGGAACTTGGGTTTGAACTGAAACGATTCAAAACAGGAACGCCTCCACGGGTGAATAGCCATACGATCGATTATTCGAAAACAGAAATCCAACCGGGCGATGAGAATCCGAAATTCTTTTCTTATGACAGCGTCCAAAAAATGGTCGACCAGCTTCCATGTTGGCTGACGTACACGAATGAAAAAACCCATGCGATTATCAATGAAAATTTGACGTTGTCTTCCATGTATTCCGGTGTAAAACGGGGGACTGGGGCTCGCTATTGTCCGTCGATTGAAGACAAGATTGTCCGTTTTGATGACAAACCACGACATCAAATATTCCTCGAACCGGAAGGCAGAAATACGGAAGAAGTGTACGTCCAAGGGCTATCGACGTCACTACCGGAAAATATCCAATATGAAATGATGAAAACTATTCCCGGTTTGGAAAATGCCGAGATGATGCGTCCCGGTTATGCGATTGAATATGATGTCGTGACACCGACGCAACTTTGGCCGACATTGGAAACGAAAAAAATTCCCGGTCTGTTCACCGCAGGTCAAATTAATGGAACATCCGGATATGAGGAAGCGGCAGGGCAGGGAATCATGGCTGGAATAAACGCCGCTGCCAAAATCCTCGGAAAAGAACCGGTCATTTTGGATCGCTCGCAAGCATATATCGGTGTTCTCATCGATGATCTCGTGACGAAAGGGACAAATGAACCTTACCGTTTGCTGACATCCCGGGCAGAATACCGTTTGCTTCTCCGTCATGACAATGCAGATATGCGATTGACGGAAATCGGATATGAAATCGGTTTGATCTCCGAAGAAAGGTATCAACGACTCCAAGAGAAAAAACGGCTAGTCGAAGAAGAAAAGAAACGCCTGCGCAAAAGAATCATCAAACCAGAAGAAGTGAACCATCTGATGGAAGAAACCAATTCCAGTCCGTTGAAGGAAGCGATCAGCGCTTACGATTTAATGAAGCGGCCGGAACTAGACTATGAATTTGTTGAACAAGTAGTAGGCCCAAATGAGGACTTGGATGATGAAGTCCGCGAACAAGTTTATATCCAAATCAAGTATGAAGGATATATTAAAAAAGCGAATGAACAAGTGGAGCGGATGATGAAGATGGAAGATAAAAAGATCCCGCAAGATATCGACTATGACCAAATCAATGGTTTGGCTTCTGAAGCGAAGGAAAAGTTGAAGAAAATCCGTCCGCTATCTGTCGGGCAAGCATCGAGAATTTCCGGAGTGAACCCAGCAGATATTTCCATTTTACTTGTCTATATTGAGCAAGGGAATATCGCCAGGATTGCGAACTGAAGGAAGATGAAACAAAGGAGTATATCCAATATGAATCCAGAACAGTTTCAGCAAGCGCTGAAAGAAAAAGACATCGTTTTGACTGATGAACAGATGCATCAATTCGATGTTTATTATCAAACCCTCGTGGAATGGAATGAGAAAGTGAATCTTACGGCAATAACCGATGAAAATGAAGTTTACTTGAAACATTTTTATGATTCGCTTACACCAGCTTTTTACTATGATTTTTCCGGGGAGTTGCATCTATGCGATGTCGGGGCAGGTGCCGGGTTTCCGAGTATCCCGCTCAAAATCGCATTCCCTGAATTAAAAATTACGATTGTCGATTCATTGAAAAAAAGGATTGTCTTTTTGAACCATTTAGCAGAAGAGATAGGATTGGAAGGCGTTTCGTTTTATCACGATCGGGCTGAAAACTTCGGGAGAAACGCAACGTTCCGCGAATCCTTTGATATCGTCACTGCACGAGCTGTTGCAAGGATGTCCGTCTTAAGTGAACTTTGCTTACCACTCGTAAAGAAAAAAGGAGTTTTCATCGCGCTGAAAGGTGCACAAGGAAAAGAAGAGTGGGAAGTCGCCAAAGACGCCATTCAATTATTCGGTGGAGAAACGATTGCGGAAGAAACGTTCAAACTACCGCAAGAAGATAGTGAACGCACGATATTTTGGATTGAAAAACGAAGGAAAACACCAAGAAAATACCCGCGTAAACCGGGTATTCCGAATAAAAATCCGATAGAATGATTTGTCACCCGCTAATTTGAAACGTTAGCGGGTTTTCTTTATCATGGTCGAAATATATTTCCTAATTGCTACTTTTATTGCGTAATTATGGTAGAATATTAAAAGATAGATAGAAAAATAGAATAGAAAATGTTTCACGTGGAACATTTTTGTTCATTGTTAAGTGTAATAGTGTATAAGGTGGTGTCAACTAGTGGTCAGTCCTTTAAATCGGTTCTTCGGATTGGGGGATAAGGGTAAAGCGGAATTGGAAGAACAAGATTATCACCCAAATGAAGTGGTTCAACTTGAAGTGAATAAAATTGTACCGAACCGATTCCAGCCGAGAACGATCTTTGATGAGGAAAAAATAAAGGAATTGGCACAAACCATCCGTACTCACGGTATGATTCAACCGATCATCGTCAGAAAAATCGATGATGGAAACTATGAATTGATTGCCGGAGAACGAAGATGGCGTGCAGTAACATTACTAGAGTGGGAACATATCCCTGCTATTATCCGCGATCTGACTGATACGGAAACAGCTTCGATAGCCTTGATAGAAAACTTGCAAAGGGAAGAATTGACTGCTATTGAAGAAGCAAAAGCATATAGCCAACTATTGGAGATGCATTCACTGACGCAAGAAGCACTAGCCCAACGTTTAGGGAAAAATCAGTCGACGATTGCCAACAAATTAAGATTATTGAAGTTACCGGAACCCGTTCAAGATGCATTAATGAAAAAAGAAATTACGGAACGGCATGCACGGGCTTTAATCAAATTGAAAGTCGAACAGAAACAGTTGGAACTCCTTCGTTTGATCATTGAAAATGATTTGAATGTGAAACAGACAGAAGAAAAAATCGCATCGATGCAAAAGGAAAAGAAACCGAAAAGAAAAAGACCGCAATTGAAAGGAATCAGTAAAGATGTACGGATTGCCATGAACACAATCCGTCAATCGTTGAATATGGTTTCCGATTCCGGTGTAAAAGTGGAATCCGATGAACAAGAGTTAGAAGATTACTATCAGATTACGATTAAAATTCCAAAGAAATAATGTTAACGGTATGATTCATATGGAATAATGTTTTTATACCCATCTTATTATGCTAGATGGGTATTTTTCACAGTAGTTTTTGTTTTGATCGTATATTAAACTTGATGTCCATCACATCATTTTGCTAATCAAATGAGTTTGCTAGTTCATTTAATGATAAAATTTATATATATTTTAGGAAGGTGTCATCATGGGAAAAATATTATCCATCGCAAATCAGAAAGGTGGCGTAGGAAAAACTACATCTTCGGTGAATTTGAGTGCGGGCTTAGCTTCATTAGGCAATAAAGTGTTGCTCATAGATGTCGACCCTCAAGGAAATGCAACGAGTGGTGTAGGAATAAACAAAGCAGACGTATCCAAATGTATTTATAATGTTTTGGTTGAGGAAATCCCTGCGGAAGAAGTTGTCGTTTCAACAGATTTGGTAAACTTGGACATCATACCGGCAACCATCCAACTTGCAGGTGCAGAGATTGAACTCGTACAAATCATGTCCAGGGAAATGAGATTACGCAAAGCGTTGAGTAAACTACGCTCTAAGTACGATTACATCATCATTGATTGTCCGCCTTCTTTAGGTTTACTAACATTAAATGCTTTAACTGCATCCGATTCTGTCATCATTCCAGTGCAATGTGAATATTACGCATTGGAAGGATTGAGTCAATTGCTAAACACGATCCGACTTGTACAAAAACATTTGAATAAAGAATTGATGATTGAAGGCGTATTATTGACGATGCTGGATGCAAGAACAAACCTGGGAATAGAAGTTGTTGAAGAAGTGAAAAAGTATTTCCAAGACAAAGTTTATAAAGCGATCATCCCCCGTAATGTCCGTCTCAGCGAAGCACCGAGCCATGGAAAGCCAATTATCAATTACGATCCAAAGTCTAAAGGCGCAGAAGTGTATTTAGAATTAGCGAAGGAAGTGATGCAGAGTGGCGAGAGGGTTGGGTAAAGGCCTAGGAGCATATTTTCCCGCTGAATTTGCTGATATAGATGAAAACAAAATTGAAGAAATTCCAATTGATGAATGTCGGCCGAATCCGTATCAGCCGCGGAAGACATTTCCCGCTGATGCGATCGAAGAATTGAAAGAAAGCATTTTGGAGTACGGGATCATCCAACCGCTGATTGTCCGGAAAAGTATAAAAGGATATGAGATTGTAGTAGGGGAAAGGCGATTCCGGGCGGCAAAAGAAGCTGGGCTCGAAACGATCCCTGCGGTTGTACAGGAACTTTCCGATGAACGAATGATGGAACTTGCTTTACTTGAAAATTTGCAGCGGGAAGATTTGACTCCAATCGAGGAAGCGCACGCTTATCGAAACTTGTTGAAAGAATTGGACATCACACAAGAAGAGCTATCAAAACGTCTCGGCAAGAGCAGGTCACACATCGCCAATACGATGCGATTATTGACATTACCGGACCAGGTAATTGCTTATATCAATAACGGCGAACTATCAATGGGTCATGGAAAAGCTTTGATTGGCTTAAAAAACAAAGAGGAATTGCTTCCTTTAGCCAATCGAATCCGGAAAGAAAAGTTGAATGTCCGGCAAGTAGAAAAGCTTGTGAATGAATTGAACAATAAAAAACCAATCAAAAGAGAAAAACCAAAGAAAGATATTTTTATCCAGGAAAGAGAAGCCATCCTTCGCGAACGACTAGGAACACCTGTCACGATTAGACGGGGGAAGAAAAAAGGAAAAATCGAAATCGAGTTTTACAGCGATGACGATTTGCAACGGCTGATTGATTTTCTGGAAAAGTGAATGAAAGGACTGACTCCAAGTGGTTAGTCCTTTTCCTTTTTGATTTTTTTATTGTTCCACGTGGAACAAAATAGAAAAATCGATTATAATATGTTCCACGTGGAACATTCCGGAAGAAAAGAGGGCAGAGCATGGCGCTTTTCGGAACAATGGTCAACGCAATACTCATCGTTATTGGTAGTATAATCGGATTGTTTTTTACACGCATACCGGAAAAATACAAAGAAACAGTCATGCATGGAATAGGTTTAGCTGTTGTGTTGATCGGATTACAAATGGCGTTTTCAACAGAAAATATTGTAATGGTGCTCATCTCATTGTTGTTTGGTGCTATCATTGGTGAATTTATCCGTATCGAAGAATTTTTGAATCGTATTGGAACTTGGCTCGGGCAAAAATTCACAACAGCGGATGATACAACAACGGTTTCCCAAGGATTCATCACGGCGACAATGGTCTTTTGCATCGGTGCGATGGCCATTATCGGTGCATTGGACAGTGGAATCAGAGGCGATCATGAAGTGTTGATCACAAAAGGAGTTATTGACGGCTTCACTGCGCTTGTCCTTACAACGACATTAGGATTTGGAGTGATATTGTCTATCATTCCGCTCGTGTTTTATCAAGGCGGCATTACTCTTTTTGCAACGCAAATTGAAAAGTGGATTCCTGATACGATATTAAACGGGTTGATCATGGAAATCACAGCAGTTGGGGGTCTGCTGATTGTCGCCATCGGATTGAATCTCTTGAAAATCATCGAAATCCGTGTCGCCAATTTAATGCCGGCATTAGTGCTCATTGTTTTAATCTATTATATCTACCATTCATTCTAAAACATTCAAAGCTGAAAACATCCAAATTTACAAGCATGAATTTGGATGTTTTCTATATCATTCTTCTTTCTTCTCCATCATCTATTAAAATAGCCGGGCGCATGAGGCTTGGGCTCAGTTTTTGATCCAGTAAATTCAGGGAATCCGCAATCGTTTCAGCCATATCCATCACCATGGAAAGCCTAGTGCTTTGCAAAACGGCATGGTCCATAAAACCACTCGTATTAACAACACCCGTCACATGAATATCCCCAATTTCCGGTAAAGCTTTTTTTAATGCTGCCCCGGGTTTCAGAGGGCCAACTCCGGCAATGATATGTCCGACTGATGCGGTTTTACCAAGACAAGCATCCACTGCAATGATGAAAGGACTTCGATGGTTTTCACGGATCAGATCGATATATTCGCTTAAATTCATCGCATGCACCGGATCATGGAGCGTACCGTATACCGTCAAATGCCTCGGCTTCATCCCATAGAGTAGCGTACCGGTCAATGGACCGAGTGCATCCCCGGTGGAGCGGTCCGTCCCGACACAAACGATAATATATTCACGGGGAAAACGCGGCAACCAAGTTATGATTTGAGAAGTAAGCAGTTCAACAGCATTTCGTTCATCAAATAAAATGCGGAAAGACGTTTGATCATCATTGGAATATTTTTTATGATTCATAGCTTATCCTCCAAAAACATATTGGTATAGTATATGGCTTATTCCAAAAAACTATACATAGTCAATGGAGGAATAATAATGATCCGTGCAGGCATGAGAAACATGTTTTTAATTACAGGAACCGTCATGGGGGCAGGCTATGCTTCCGGAAGGGAAATTTGGCAATTTTTTGGTGCCGGAAGTGGACTAGCTATCCTACTTTTTACGATTTTATTTATTCTTTGTATATCCACACTTCTTAAAATAAGTTACCAATTGAAAACGACGGACTATTTACCAGTATTACAACAATTGATCGGAAAACGATTTGCAACTGTATATGATATGTTGATTCTCGTTTACCTATTTAGTGTCACCGTTGTCATGATTGCTGGAAGTGGAGCGACATTTGAAACGATCGGCATGCCGTTTTGGTGGGGAATCGTTTTTATCTTTATTGGTCTTATCATCATTTTCAGTAAAGGGATCAATGAGTTATTGAATATCAATCAACTGTTAATGCCTTTATTGATTTTGGCTCTTGTCATCATCCTCATCATTTTTATTCGCGATGAAAACATCTCGATATTGTCCAAGTGGCGAAATCAATCCAATTGGACTGCAGCATTTCCCTTCACTTCTTTAAATATCCTCCCTTTAATCGCTGTTTTAGGGGCTATTGGAAGCCGTATCCAATCAAAAGTGGAAATCTATTTTTCATCAATCTCCAGTGGCTTGATACTCGGAATGATTACATTGCTTTACAATACAAGTTTAGTCCACGTCGCTGAAGGTATTGAATTGCCACCGATACCTTTGTTCACAATTATAAATAATTACGATACGCTCATAACCGTCATTATGATGGTCATGTTGTGGATTGCGATATTTACAACTGCTGCTGCAACGTTATTAGGAATGGTGACTCGGATCAATAGAAAGTATGAGCTGCCTCTTGTGCAAATGGCAACACTTGCTCTTCTCCCCATGCTTCCATTCAGTGGAATCGGCTTTTCTCAGTTGATAGCGATTATCTATCCTCTATATGCGGTATTGAATTTATATATTCTTGTAAAATTGGTCATTTATCCTCTTTGGAATAATAGTTGATAGAATTTATAGAGTTTTTAAAACTCATCTATCATTCATTGTAAAAAAGTAGGAAAACTATGTATAATAATCGTTGACTACTATTTTTAACACGGATGAAAAGGGGGATGAACTTGGTCGAAAAAGAATTTGCACTTCACGATATCGTAGAAATGAAAAAGCCCCATCCTTGTGGTGAAAATCGTTGGAAAATCATTCGTATGGGCATGGATATCCGGATTAAATGCCAAGGATGTGATCACAGCGTCATGCTTCCACGCAAGAAGTTCACGAAAAAAATGAAACGAGTCATTGAAAAAGCGGAATGACCGGGACATGGATCAACTTAATATGATCCCGGTTTTAAATTGATTCGATTTTGAAAAACAGCAGAGAAAATAACGTGAAAAATCATAAACAACCAATCAAAATTCAAAAACGCAGCTGCAAAATCGAAAAATAGGCAATTTTAGTTGCCTATTTTTGTTTTTCAGCATTTTGTCATTTGGCAATGACTTATACTATAATTGGTATAAAGAACGCGTTCATACGAAATCCTTAAGGAGTGAAACTTTAATGAGTTTGACAGCAGGAATCGTTGGACTGCCGAATGTCGGCAAGTCCACGTTATTTAATGCAATTACCCGTGCGGGCGTTGAGGCGGCGAATTACCCCTTCGCAACGATCGACCCGAACGTTGGCGTGGTGGAAGTTCCCGATGAACGGTTGAATAAATTGACAGAACTTGTAAAACCGAAAAAAACCGTGCCGACTGCTTTTGAATTTACGGATATTGCAGGAATTGTAAAAGGAGCAAGTAAAGGAGAAGGGCTTGGAAATCAATTCCTCTCCCATATCCGTCAAGTGGATGCCATCTGTCAGGTTGTCCGATGTTTTGATGATGAAAATATTACTCACGTTTCCGGTAAAGTCGACCCAATCGATGATATCGAAACGATCAATTTGGAATTGATTTTAGCAGATTTGGAAACGATCGATAAACGCTATGAGCGGGTGGAAAAACTTGCCAGACAGAAAAATAAAGAATCGTTGCAAGAATTTGAAGTGTTGAAAAAATTAAAGGAAGCATTAGAGAATGATCGACCGGCAAGAACCGTCGAATTTAATGAAGATGAGGAAAAAATCGTCAAAGGTTTACATCTTTTGACAAGAAAGCCAATGCTATACGTAGCAAACATCGGAGAAGACGAAGTGACGGATCCGTTATCCAATGAAAATGTGCAAAAAGTCATTGCGTATGCTGAAAAGGAAAATGCAGAAGTAATTACTGTTTGTGCAAAAATTGAAGAGGAGATTGCCGAACTCGAACCGGAAGAAAAGGAAATGTTCTTGGCAGAGTTGGGTATCGAGGAGTCGGGTTTGGACAAGCTGATCAAAGCTTCCTACCGTTTATTAGGTTTAGGTACGTATTTTACCGCTGGCGAACAGGAAGTCCGTGCTTGGACGTTCAAAAAAGGAATGAAGGCACCTGAAGCTGCCGGAATTATCCATAGTGATTTCGAACGAGGGTTTATCCGTGCTGAAACGGTATCCTATGAGGATTTATTGGAAGTCGGTTCCATGACCAATGCAAGAGAAAAAGGAAAAATCCGTTTGGAAGGAAAAGATTACGTCGTCCAAGACGGTGATGTCATCCATTTCCGCTTTAACGTGTAAATGATAGAAAAAGGATCTCTGAAAACCTTGTTAATAAGATAACATTTTGATATAATAATGTATCGTGAGTAATTACATTTTATGAAATTGCTCCTTGCTTTCGACAACCGTTGGAAGCCGCTAAGACCAAAAGGAGGTGTAACGGATGAGAAAATATGAAATCATGTATATCATCCGCCCGGACATGGAGGAAGAAGCGCAAAAGGAATTGATCGAGCGTTTCAACAAAATCCTTACTGATAACGGAGCGGAAATCACAAAAGTCGATGAGATGGGCAAGCGTCGCCTTGCTTATGAAATCAATGAATATCGTGATGGATACTATGTTGTCGTGAACTTCACAAGTAATGATGAAGCGGTTCGTGAATTCGACCGTCAAGCGAAGTACTCCGATGACATTATCCGTCATATGGCAATTCGAGATGAACAATAATAAGGAGTGGTTCTGATGTTGAATCGTGTCGTCTTAGTAGGCAGGTTGACAAGGGATCCTGATTTGCGCTATACGCCAAGTGGAGTCGCAGTAGCCAATTTCAATATAGCGGTGAACCGTCCTTTTTCCAATCAACATGGAGAACGTGAGGCGGACTTCATCAATTGTGTTGCCTGGCGTCGTCAAGCGGAAAACCTTGCCAACTTCATGAAAAAAGGGAGTCTTATTGGTGTAGATGGCCGTTTACAGACACGAAGATATGAAGACCAAGATGGAAAAATGGTTTATGTAACGGAAGTAGTAGCTGATAG
>CALKWU010000111.1 GCA_938004015.1 uncultured Oceanobacillus sp. | reverse complement strand
CCATCTTTCATGACAACGAGGCGGGTCGCCATTGTCATCGCTTCCGTTTGGTCGTGCGTCACATAAATCGTCGTTGATTGGAGACGGCGATGGAGTTTTTGGATTTCGGCACGCATTTGTACACGCAATTTCGCGTCCAAGTTGGACAATGGTTCGTCCATCAAGAACACTTTCGGATCTCGCACAATTGCTCTCCCCAGTGCGACACGTTGTCTTTGTCCACCGGAAAGTGCTTTTGGTTTCCGATCCAAATATTCTTCCAATCCGAGAATTTTTGCTGCTTCTTTCACGCGGCGATCGATTTCATCTTTTTTGATTTTTCGCAGTTTCAATCCGAAAGCCATATTATCGTAAACATTCATATGTGGATACAAAGCATAGTTTTGGAAAACCATCGCAATGTCACGGTCTTTTGGTGGGATATCGTTCATTCGTTTTCCATCGATATATAAATCGCCTTCGGAAATCTCTTCCAACCCGGCAATCATTCTTAGGGTCGTCGATTTTCCACAACCGGATGGCCCGACGAACACGATGAATTCCTTGTCTTTGATGTGCAAATTGAAATCTTGAACTGCAACAACGTCCTTATCATAGATTTTTTTGATATTTTCCAAGCGTAGCTCTGCCATGAAGTTGTTCCTCCTAGATGATAGATTTATATATTTGAAAACGTTTACCTTACTTTCATTATAATAGATTCGGCCTATGTACCGTAATAGACAATGTGCACAAAGAAGGAGAGAGGTTATGGGCAAAATTACTAAATTCAATCAGGTGGTAGGCTAGTTGAGACAAAAATGGGCCAAACAGGGACAGTCCCCGTTTGGCCCAGAGAACAGACTCTGTTTGGTTGACTTTTAAAAGTTGCGGGCGAGCTCGGCCAATTTTTCCCTTGCTTTTTCCAGAGAGGCATTCCGTGTCGCTTCATCGACATCCAAGCCTTCAGCGATGACGGCATGTTGATTTTGGATCCCGATAAACCGGGTCACTCCTTGGATATAGCTTTGCGAATGCTCTAATTCAGCAGCGGGCCCTTCGGAATAAAAGCCTCCGCGCGTTTCGATCAGCAAAAACGGCTTGTCCGGAACAAGTCCTTCTGGTCCATCTTCGGTGTAATGGAATGTTTTACCGTTAATGCAAATCGTGTCGATGTAAGCTTTCAACATCGGTGGTAAACTCAAGTTCCAGAACGGATAAGCAAAAATGACTTTGTCCGCTTCCAAAAATTGATTCGTCAATTTGTCCATCCGTTCTGCTTTTTCCCTTTCCACGGCCGTCAGTTCATCGTTGGAGGCAAATTTGCCCCATGCCGAAAAGACATCCACATCCAAAAATGGGATATCAGCCGTGTACAGATCGAGTTTGTCTATGGTGTCATCAGGATTATGTTTCTGATATTCTGAGATGAAAAAGTTCGCCAGCTGCGACGAGTTGGAATGTTCTTCGCTTTTAGGATTTGCTCTTACATAAAGAACGTTTGCCATAATATCATCTCCCTTGCCATACTCAGTAATTCTATACCCTAAATAAGCAAACAATAACATCCGGGGGACAAAAAGGGACAGACCCGTTTTGTCCCATTGGGTCAAAACGGGTCTGTCCCTGATCGTCCCACTTGAAAATGGATGTTCGGGTTTGCTTCGGCTGCGTCTTCCAACAGTTGGACGAGCGCTTTTCCGTAATTTCCGAGGTTTTCGTGCAAAGTTTTTTCGTGAATCAACTCGATTTTAAGCGGCTGGTCATAGGTACTGAGCACATCCCAAAGGGCGTCCAAATTAGCACCGTGGTATTCCGGTACTTCTAATTGACGTTTCAAATAAGAGTGCACATCTTCTTTTTTCCGCAATTCTTTTCCATCAAGCACCAATTCCTGCATGTTCATTCATCTCCATACAATAATGTAAAGGTCTCATAATGGTCGGGCGTGTAATAGACGAGCCCGTCATTGGAATAAACGATCCGCTCCGGCCCACGATAACCTCCTTCGTAGTTGACGTCTGCTTCATAATACATTCTGCCTTCTTTTTCTGGAAGTTTTCCTTCCCGGTTGAAAAACCTGTCACCGCCGATGCTTTTCCCCTCGGTCACTTCCCATAAGTTGCCATCGCTCGCTTCCCACCCCAGTTCCATAGCCTCGGCTTTCGTTATGTAATTGGACGGAAGTTTTCCGTATGTGTGAATATAAGCAGCCACTTCATCTTTGCTTGTGTAATGACCATCCTCGGTCATTCGGTTTTGTTCTTCGATAGAATTCCCGTTTGCGTTGTCGTTGGCAAGGTGATCGACAGGAGAACATCCGAAGAAAAAGATACTTAAGATGAACAATCCATAAATGATACGTTTGATCGTAATCGACCTCCAAGATGGAAAATCCGACATCCCGGATTTTTACCACGTTTTGTCAAGTTTGTCATCAATTTTTACAAAAAGACGGTTGTTTATCGATGAACTATAAGGTACCATACAATTGAAATTTTGTAAAAAGTCTCGATTTTTTAGGTTTTAAATGAAAAGGAGATTTCCATTGAAAAAAGTAATTTTTATTTTATCGATTGTCACGCTTTTTGCCATTATTGGTGCAGGCTGGTATATTGCAACAAGTCTTGTGGACATGTGGGAACCTGCTGCAAGTGAGGCGCAAGAAGAGCAAGATGAAGTAGTGGAAGAAACTGAACTGGATGAGGTCGAGGTCGAATGGGTTGAGGAGGAGGTTTATCTAAATCCATTTGGCGATCCAATGGAATTGGCTGAATTGACAGACGGCGCATACCAAAATTACATCCATAAAATGTCCCACCAAAAAGTGGTCGCCGATGTCAAATGGGGATTTTACGAGATTACAAATGAACGAATTAATTGGTTGTTGGAAGGATTATCTGTTGCCGAACTGGAGCATAAACAGACTTACCAAGATATTTTGGTCAGGTGGGCAAGCGGTGATTTTTCGCAAGTCGATAAGGATCACAACACTGTTTGGCAATTGCAGGGAGGCACAATCGGTGAAGCGACAGGCATCCTCTCACCGGAAGAAGAGCAAGCCTACATTAAAACCCAAAAGGAATGAATTGATCAACTGTTTAAGAGTGATGGGATTAAGAGTCAACGGCGTCGGATCATCGCGACTGCATTTGGATTTCAAAGTCGATTTTTGCTGAAAATTCCATATGCCCAAAAAAGTGAGTCATACCAATTCCTCAGAGACAATGTTTTTGGAGGAATTGATATGACTCACGATTGATATTGCCCTTAAAAGGGTGTATCCTTTGTGATCATGCCAACCATCATTTTCGTCCTTCGCTACCCATCAGGCAATTGCTTTAATTTTATTTTGACTTTTGAATCAGCTTAGTGTTGACTGTTCTAATGGTTGCATTTGGCATGTTACGGACCGAACAATCGGCATGGTGGAACATTTTGGCATGGACGATGAGAAATTCCGCTACATTTGCACCGGTCGTTGCTGTGCTATTTTGGCGGTTAGCAACTAAAGAAGCGGTCGTTGGTTCGATGATCGTCGGCTTTTTATCGGGCGTAACGTGGTACCATCTTGGCGGCTGGGCACCGAATGAATTCTATTTCAATGTTCACCCTGTATGGATTGGCATGTCGACCAATATCACTTCATTGACGATGATTACTTTGTTGCAAAATCATAAAACCAACCCACAGCAAATAAAGGAGGAATCCCATTGTTTGTAGAAATCATCGATTCCCATATTCATCTGGATGTCTATGAAGAATCGGATCGGCAATATCTATTGAAAACGACGGAGGAACATCAGGTTGCCGGCTTGATTACGGTATCGCAGAATTTGCAGTCTTCACAAATAAATCTCGCTTTGGCGGATGAACATGCACTTGTTCATCCGGCATTTGGATTTCATCCGGAACAGCCGCTTCCATCCGATGACGAATTGCAAGAGCTGATCGATTTTATCGAAAAACATGAAGACAAGATGGTAGCCGTCGGGGAAGTCGGGTTGCCTTATTACTTGCGTCAGGAACAGCCGAATCTGCAAATGGATGGATACTTGAAACTGTTGGAAACATTTATCCTCCTGGCGAAAAAGCTGGATAAACCGGTCATTCTTCATGCTGTTTACGAAGATGCGCCACTCGCTTGTCGATTATTGGAAAAACACGATATATCAAAAGCCCATTTCCATTGGTTCAAGGGTGACGAGAAAACATTGGAACGAATGAAAAATAATGGTTACTACATTTCCGTTACGCCGGATATAGTCTATGAATCGGAAATCCAGGAGATGGTGAAAGCATATCCGCTCGAATCATTGATGGTGGAAACTGATGGGCCATGGCCATTTGAAGGACCTTTCCAGAATCAGTTGACCCATCCGAAAATGATTCATGAATCAATGATGACGATAGCCCGACTTAAAGAAAACGATCTGCATGACACTTACAAAATCATCCTTGAAAATACGAAAGGTTTTTATGGCATATAATCTTTATACATATTTACAGTGATTATCGTCAGCGATCTCTAATGCGTCCCGAGCAGGATTCGACCCTGTGATTTACAGATTAGAAGTCTGTTGCTCTATCCAGCCTTATTGCAAAATATTCATTTTTCCTTTAAACCAAAAAAATTCCAAAACATAAAGATTGTATTTTCCCTGCTCCCAACACTTTATGGTATAATGGATGGTAAATGTAGGGGAACCAGTGTTGCTGGTTGAGATAGCGTCCGTAAGATGCTGACTCTTTGAACCTGATCTGGCTAAGACCAGCGTAGGGAACATACAATCACGATACACGTATGTCCCTAGGCCTATGCCTGGGGTTTTTCTTTTAGGGTAAACACATAAGTGTCGACAAAACAACCAACCTATAATTACACCAGGTTCACCCTGCAAATAAAAAATGGAGGGTACATCATGAGAAAATTTTTAGCAGTATTCAGCATGCTCGTTCTTTTGCTCAGTGCATGCGGCAACGATGAGAGTGAAAACGGGACAGGAGACGGGACCATGGATGAAAAAGACATCACCGTCGTGTTGGATTGGACGCCAAACACGAATCATACAGGTCTTTATGTCGCAAGGGACAATGGATACTTTGCCGAAGAAGGTTTGAACGTGGAAATTTTGATGCCGGGTGAAGCCGGGGCGGACCAAATGGTTGCCTCCGGAAATGCGGATTTCGGTGTCGGTTATCAGGAAGGTGTGACGGAAGCGCGGATTCAAGGTGTTCCAATTGTATCCATCGCAGCTGTCATTCAGCATAACACATCTGGATTTGCGTCGTTAAAAGAAAAAGATATTACGTCTCCGAAAGATTTTGAAGGAAAAAGTTATGGTGGCTGGGGAGCACCGTTGGAAAAAGCGGTCATCGATTCCCTCATGCAGCAGGAAAATGCGGATGTCAATGAAGTGGAAATCGTCAATATCGGGGATACGGATTTTTTCACTGCGATGCATCAAGGCATTGACTTTGCGTGGATTTACTATGGCTGGACCGGTGTGGAAGCCGAGCTGCGAGGAGAAGAAATCAATATCGTCTACTTGACGGATTACAGTGAAAAACTCGATTATTATACACCAGTTTTGACGACAAATGAAACGATGATCGAGGAACATCCGGAAACGATTGAACAATTTTTACGTGCCGTGACGAAAGGGTACGAATTCGCTATTGAAAATCCGGAAGAAGCCGCAGGAATATTGATAGAAGCGGTACCGGATTTGGATCCGGAGCTTGTGAAAGCCAGTCAAGAATGGTTGGCGCCGAAATATCAGGATGATGCGCCACGCTGGGGCGAGCAAAAATTGGAAGTATGGGAAAACTACGCAGACTGGATGTATGAAAATGGGCTATTGGAAGAAGAACTCGACGCTGAACGTGCATTCACGAATGAATTTTTGCCGGAGTGAGTTGAACAGAAACGGTTGTTTAGTGAGCATTTCAATCGTTTTGAACGGTAACCCGAATTTTTATCGAGCATCCATATTCACGAACTCGGGTAGACAGAAAATATAACGGCCAATACTTTTCCTAGCATAAAATCATCTGAATGCAGGATACAATCATCTCGAATCGAAAAAGGAGGAAACATCATGGCGAACGCATTAGTGAGCATCCAAATCATCCCGAAAACAAAAGATGGGGAAGATACGATTCCATATGTGGACGAGGCGATTTCCGTCATCGAAACTTCGGGTGTGAAATATGAAGTGCATCCATTGGAAACGACGATGGAAGGTGACCTGTCCAAACTTCTCAATATTGTGGAAAAAATGAATGAGAAAATGGCGGAAAAAGGTTGTCCGAGCGTCATTTCCCAAGTGAAAATTTTTTATAAACCGGACGGGGCAAGCATGGACGAATTAACGGAGAAATATCGTTGATGAAAGCAGTATTGCAAGGATGGCGGCCGTTTGCGGTCCTCATCCTTCTCCTCGTCATTTGGGAAATGAGTTGCCGGCTGTTGGACATCCCGGCATGGCTGTTGCCTGCACCGACGGAGATCATTGCGGAGTTCATCTCAGGATGGACAGATGTGGGCGGACATTTGTTGGCGACAATCCGCCTCATCGTCCTCGGATTTTTAATTGGAACGACGGTCGGAATTATCGTGGCGGTCACTCTTCACTTGATACCATTCTTACGCGAAGCTTTTTATCCGTTACTCATCATTTCCCAAAACATCCCTATCATCGTGCTTGCTCCATTGCTTGTCGTCTGGTTCGGCTTCGGCATCCTTCCGAAAATTATTGTCATTACGCTTGTTTGTTTTTTCCCGATTACAATCTCGTTGCTTGACGGATTTCGGCAAACGGATCGTGACATGCTGCACTACATGCAAATGGCCGGGGCCAGCAAAGGGCAAATTTTCCGGAAGTTGGAATGGCCGTATGCATTGCCGAATTTGTTTTCAGGTTTGAAAATTTCCGCGACGTACAGCGTGATGGGTGCCGTCATTTCGGAATGGCTCGGAGCCAGCGAAGGGATTGGCGTATACATGACCCTCGCTTCTTCATCTTTCCGGACGGAGCGGGTTTTTGTCGCAATTATTCTTATTGTCATCTTGAGCCTTTTGTTTTTTGCTCTTATTCTAGTTTTGGAAAAACAACTGATCAAATGGAAGCCTAAGGGAGAAGGAAGTGCCTATGAATCAACTTGAGATCCGCAATCTATTCAAACAGTTCGGGACAAACGAAGTATTGGATGATATATCTTTTACAATCGATGATGGCGAGTTCGTTTCGATTTTAGGACCGTCGGGCAGCGGAAAAAGCACGTTGTTTCAAATCATCGGCGGCATTATGCTTCCATCAGCAGGCTCCATCCATTTGAATGGAAAAGATATTACAGGAAAAAACGGGCACATCAGTTATACGCCTCAATCGGCTTCGTTATTGCCGTGGCGGACAGTGCTCGGAAATGTCATGTTGGGGCAGGAGATTTCCGGAAAAGCGGATGTGGAGGAAGCGAAGAAAATGGTCGAGCGGGCGGGACTTGCAGGATTTGAAGATGCTTATCCCCATGAATTGTCCGGCGGGATGAAGCAACGGGTTTCCTTCATCCGCAGTGTCATGAGTCCGCAATCGTTAATTTTATTGGATGAGCCATTTTCCGCTTTGGATGAGTTCACCCGACTTGATATGCAAAAATGGTTGCTTTCCATTTGGTCGGAACACAAAAAGTCGATTCTTTTCATCACCCATAATATAGAAGAAGCACTGTTTTTATCGGATCGCATCATCGTGTTTTCCGAACGGCCGACATCGATCAAGGCTGAGTTCACTGTGCCGTTTTCCCGACCAAGGAAGGAGGAACTGCTTCTGACGGATGAGTTTTTCCAATGGAAAAGAAAAATTTACGGACGGTTGGTCGGGGAAGCTTGGAAAAAGTAGACGAGTGCCCTGCCCTAGCTGGTGACGGGTGCGGAAGTTTGGGATAAGATGAGGTAAAATTGACAAACAGGAGGGGTTTTATTGGAAATTAACAATATTTACTGTATTGGCAGGAATTATAAAAAGCATGTGTTGGAATTGGGCAATGAAGTTCCGGAAAAGCCGCTCGTTTTTAGCAAGCCGACAAGTGCGTTAGCGTATGCGGATGGTCGGGAGCTCGTTTTTCCCGGGGAACGGGGGGAAGTGCATCATGAATTGGAAATTGTATTATATATAGGAAATGATGTGACAGAGGAATTCACAGTGGATGATGTCGTAACGAAAATGGCGGTGGGAGTCGATTTCACACTGCGGGATGTGCAGACGGAATTGAAGAAAAAAGGCCATCCTTGGCTCCTCGCAAAAGGCTTCCGCAACAGTGCCGTCGTGACTGGATTTTGGGGTTTTCCTGGTGTTGAAGCTTGCATGGACGACGACTTTACTTTGCTGAAAAATGAAGTAGTTGTGCAACAAGGCAATATCAAAAATGTCATTTTCGATTTTCAAACGTTGTTGGAATATATCCATAGGGAGATCGGTCTGAGAAAAGGAGATATTGTATTCACCGGTACTCCAGAAGGGGTCGGGCCAATTGCCGACGGGGAGACTTACATATTACAATGGGGAAAAGAAGAAAAAGGACGCTTTAAAGTCAAAATGGGATGACTGGGTCAAACAGGGTCTGTCCCGTTTTGACCCAGTGGGACATTTAGGGACTGTCCCTTTTTGTCCCGAAATATCGGAATATTATGGATAACGAAAGAGGAGGGGATGATATGGAACTTGGTTTGAAAGGGAAGTCTGTCATTGTTGCTGCGAGCAGTAAGGGGTTGGGAAAGGCGATTGCTTTAGGGTTTGCACAAGAAGGAGCCCATGTATACTTGGCAAGTCGAACAGCGAATGATTTAAAGAAAGCGGCAGAGGAAATTATCGAAAAAACCGGAAATGAACACGTCCGTTATGAAGTTTGCGATGTGACGGATGCAGAGCAAATCAAAAACCTCGTGAATCGTGCCATGGAATGGAACGGAAAAGTCGATGTGCTCATCAACAATGCCGGTGGGCCTTCTGCTGGAACGTTCGATGATTTTTCCGATGACGACTGGCAGGCAGCGTTTGAGTTGAATTTATTGAGTTATGTCCGTTTTATCCGGGAAGTGTTGCCTTCGATGCGGAAGGCTGGCGCTGGAAGAATCGTCAACATCGCTTCATCCTCCATCAAACAATCGTTGGATCATTTGATTTTGTCGAATACGTTTCGAGCGGGAATCGTCGGACTATCGAAAAGCCTTTCCCAAGAGTTGGCTAAAGAAAATATTTTGATCAATACGATTGGTCCAGGGCGGATTGCGACAGACCGTGTGAAGCAACTCGATGAAATCCAAGCGAAGGCTAAGGGAATCAGCTATGATGAACTTCGCAACCAGTCGGAAAAATTGATTCCGATCGGACGATACGGTGAGCCGGAAGAATTTGCAAAGGTCGTCGTCTTTCTTGCCTCTTTCGCAAACACCTATGTCACCGGCCAAACTTTAGTCGTCGATGGCGGCCTAGTGAAAGCTCTATAACAATGGGACAAACAGGGACAGTCCCCACTTGACCCAATTGGGCCTGGTGGGGACTGCCCCGTTTCGTCCCATTTCGATATTTCCCGGGAAATATCGTCATTTTTCGCAAGCCGTGATCCATTTCCGTATATTTATATCGAATCACTTCCCTGCTTGTTTTTCCGTCACTGCACCGTCTTTTATAAACCCCCACAAGCCCTTAAAGACTTCCGCATCATATAAAGAAATCAAAAGGACAAGGGATATCGGTCCGATGACGAGTCCAATCAAGCCGAAAAGTTGCAAACCGGCAAAGAGGGATACGAGAATGGCGAGTGGATTCAGTTTCATGCTCGTCGATAATACTTTCGGCTCAGCAAATTGCCGGACGACAACGGTGGATGTATAGAGGATCAGCTGTCCGAATCCCATAAATAAATCACCCGTGAGAAAGCTGTAAATGCTCCATGGAATCAAAATCAAACCCGGGCCAAAATACGGCAACAAATCAAGTAAACCGAGAATGAGAGCTATCGTGGATGCATGTTCGACCTGAAGGATGACCAGCCCGATCAACCCGACAAATGCAGTAAGAAGCATTAAAATGATTTGTGATTTTAAAAAGCCAAATATTTTTTTTCGTAGATCCCTTATCACATCTAATGTTTTCTTCTGGAAAATCAATGGGAGCTTTTCTCTGTAAATTTCAGCATATTTATTGAAATCTTTACTGATGAAATAGACTGCCAATATAGAAAAAATGATTACTGTAACCGTGATAGGAAGTGCCCCGATAAGTGATGAAATCCAATTGGCGATCGCTTGTCCGACATTCCCCAGAAGGGATGCAAGATTATTGCCGATCATCAATATCCCTTCCTGAAGTGCTTGCTGTTGTGATGGTTCCAAATCGTCAAGCAAGCCAATTCCTTGATCCCATAAAGGTAAAATATATTCATTGAACAGATTTTGTGTATGGACGGAAATGACTTCAATTTGTTTTGGGATAAATTCAGATAAATAAAGGATCCCGTCGATCAATTTTTTCACGAGAAACGTCAACAGTCCACCGATGAGTCCGATAAAAATAAGAATACTTACGAGAACGGCGATTGAACGTGGAAAACGCAGATATTTCACAAACAATTTGATGAGCGGTTGAATCAAAAAGGCTAGTAACGCAGCAATAAGAAAGGGATAAGTCAACCGTAAAAAGTGGTAAAGCAGAAACAAGCCTAGTGCGATAAGAAATAAAATGAATAGAATTCGAAAAATGATTTGTATAATTGGATGATTCATCTTGGGACACTCCTCATAATTTGCGAAAACATTTCTTGAATTGAATATACCCGTGATGTTGGTTTTGTCATTATCGATGTTACTCTTCTGCCATTATTCTATCATGTCGGATAAAAAACAGATACTTTATTCTAATAGGAAAATTTTTTGCCAAGTAATCAAAATGAAACAAAGGTTACGAAACTGAAAATAATTATTAGTTTCTGCTGAAATCCAATTTTTTTAACAAATACGTCATGCGAACGAACTACTCAATTTGAATGATGATTTGTTGAACTTCCGATTTTCTCTGACATTCGACTTAATTAGTGTTCCGAGTGAAATGCTACGTTATCCCTGTTTTTGCCGGAATATATTGACTTTACAAAATGTTACGTTACTATGTAAATGGCTGTAAAACAAGCCAAATAATTAAATGAGGGAGGAATTGCCGTGAAGAGAAAAAGTTTCACGCGACGTTTCAGTGGGTTTTCAGCACTGGTTCTGGCGTTATCGCTCTTTCTGACACCGCTGTCCGTGTTGGCGCAGGCAGATAGTGAAGCGGACGAGGACGAGCCGGAACCTTCGGAAGCCACTGAAAAAGTGGAACTGGATTCCGATTCTTCAGAGTCTGAGGAGGGATCAGTGGAGGATTCAGTTGATGAAGCAACCGATGAAGAAGCAGT
>CALKWU010000110.1 GCA_938004015.1 uncultured Oceanobacillus sp. | reverse complement strand
ACAACTTCTCCTAGTTCGGGTGGCTGGGAGAAGTTGTTATACGATATCTTGGGAATTTACCACCATCCCAAAATGGATGTATTAGCTATTGTAGTAGGTGAATCAGCTGAATAGCATTTCTGCCACATACGGGGCATAATCCAAAAACCTAACATTAATCCCAAAGTAGTTTCAAGTATTCCCCAAAAGTTTCCCCTACTCGTTATATTACAGGTGTTACAGATTCTAGGTTTTTGAAAGCTTCAAACCCACCTGCTTGAACTACTACGAATAAAATCGCGATAAATAAAAGTAATGAACCATCCTCTATATTTAGAATGATAATGATTAGGAGGAAAAATATGTCGAAAGATTTAAAACCAGCTGATATGACAGTGTACGTATCGTTTAAACAAGTGGAGAAAAAAGCTAGACAATTGATTGCAAAGAGATTATTTCAGATAAAAAAGTATTTTGAGTCAAGTTTGGAGGCCAAATCGATTACTCTGCTGCTGAATGTATTTAATGAAGCGGATGCGGTCTTGAAAATGTTAGACAATGTAAAAAGCAAATAGGAGTCGTCAGTGAAATTATTGAAGAAATTGTTTATCGTGTATCAACGCTTATGAAAATCTATGAAGCCACTAAATTATTCATTTCGGCGATCAAATGAGCAGTAAAAGCAAAAGGTATGAATATTTCAACCTATATTAAGGAACCTGCAACCTATTTGACGAGTGAACAATATGACACCATTAAGAAAATACTCAAAGTAGCAGAAGAGAATATTCTTAGTTAAGTTACTATCAATGGTCGAATTAAAACACAAGAAAAGCAGCTATCGAATTGTTTGTGATTCGATAGCTGCTTTTTTTAGCTTTCAGTAAACCTTAACACAAAATAATAGACTGAAGTGAATATTTGTATAAAAGTTATCAGTGACATACTTTTGACATACTTTTTAATAACCATATTTTTCATTTAAATAAGGGCAGGGCAAAAACACCCTGTCCTTGCAAAATTTTGTCTTTACACAAGCAAGTCATCTCAATTAAAGTGATGCAAATGGGGCGGATCAAATACGACCTTCATAGACGTTCATTGGAAATCGTCCTAAAGCAAGCCTTTTTTATTTCCGCCCACCAATCTAACATAAAAACCATGGGAATTAATGAGCCACCCAGTAAAAGATTTACGGTTTTGGTACTTTGATATTCAACAGAGGTGCATATTGTTGGCTGCCGAATATATCGCTGTCTCCCGGACTTCCGCTTGGTTGATGGCGGTCGATGGTGAATTTTATGGCGTTGGCTGGTTCAAAGATGACAAAATCCGTGATCCTGCTTTCTTTGATGTTGAACAATGCGGCAACACTTTCCTTTGTAATGACATTGCTGTTGCATACATGTTCAAAGTCTTTTTTCTTTTCAAAGATGATATCAAAGGTGATGCGATCTGTCCCGGCATTTTTGGAGCGGATCGTTTTTGCCAATTCATGCAAATAAACTGTACTCACAATGAATGACCTCCTCATTAAACGCTTAATGGTGCATTGACGTCTTCAATTCGGACATCGAACAACTCCAATGGATCTTTCACAGTCACCGTGTGATTCATTGTCCATTTATACGTTTTCCCGGCGTACAACACATCATCGACAAGGAAGGATGCGGTCCCGGCCGTTCCTTTGACATCCGGAAGTTGGGCATAAAAGATTTGTCTTGAAGCGAATAAAGTCAATTCTTCAGCTGTCACTTTATCATCAGTGACACCTTCGACGACAATGCCGAGTTCATGGGACGTGATTTCCTTGATCGGCTCCAAATCGCCCATGACGCCATTTTTACCGAAAATGTGGAAATGCAGCTCGTAATCAATGCCGGCAAATTCTTTCTTCACATGATTGCGGGCAAATTCGATCACATCATCAATATGTTTGATCGTGTATGGATCTCGTACTCCGGCAATTCCAATGTACTTTTCGCCGACATAACCTGACCCTTCCAATTTCACTTTGATGTCGCCTTCAATCGGAACGAACTTTTGACCGGTGATCCTCGTTGTTTTTTCATCATATTGTTCATATTTGCAATTCGTCATGTCCAGCATGCCGCCTGCAAAGTATTCGTAAAAAGGGTTTGATCGTTCATACATGGCATGACCAGCAACAGATGCAACGGTGCATCGTTGATCAGGGTGCATGGCGGTGACTTTGACATCATGATGCGTGATCGTGCCGATGACACTTTCTTTTGCCCCATAAGGTTCAGCGCAAAAGGAGGCGCATTCCAAACCTTTTCCGGCATAATACGCATGATTTTCCGGGAAGCCTTCATGAATCGCTGCCGCCGCAAAGATGGCGACGTCGCTTGACCGTCCGCCGATGATGACATCCGCCCCTTCTTCAAGCGCTTTCAAATAAGGATGGACTCCCGCAACGGCGACGATCCGATTCGTTTGGTCCAAGTCTTCTTGTGTCAAGTGGCCCCTCGAATCCAAGCCTTCAATCACGATATCGTTATCCAGTTTCTCCTGAATAT
>CALKWU010000109.1 GCA_938004015.1 uncultured Oceanobacillus sp. | reverse complement strand
ATCGTGTCGACTTTGGAAAGATTGTCCATCACTTCGCCACCTTTAATGAGGACACCGTTTTTCGCTCCATTCCCGATACCTGCCACGTTGGAAACCGGTGCACCGATGACGAGCGCGCCCGGGCAAGCGACGACGAGGAATGTGATCGCTATATGCAAATCTTTCGTCAGTAGGTAAACAAGTACGGATAAGACAACGACGGAAGGGGTGTAATAAGTGGCAAACCGGTCGAGGAACCGCTCCGCTTTTGACTTGGATTCCTGAGCTTCTTCCACCAATTCAATGATTTTTGCAAAGGTCGTGTCATCCCCGACTTTTTCCGCAATGATTTCGATGTAGCCGTTATCCAAAATCGTTCCGCTGAAAACTTGATCATCCAAAGTTTTGGAAGCCGGCACCGATTCACCAGTGACCGTCGCTTCATTGATGGAAGCTTGCCCGGAAACGATTGTACCGTCGACAGGAATTTTCCCTCCGGAACGGATGATGACGTGGTCTCCCGCTTCGACTTCTTCAACCGGAATCGTGACATTTTCACCATCCCTGACGACGACCGCTTCCTGGGGTGCCATTTCCGTCAGTTCTCTTAAAGAGGAGCGTGTCTTCTCCAACGTACGGCCTTCGAGGAAGTCTCCGAAAAGGAACAAGAAAGTGACAACAGCTGACTCGACATACTCTCCGATGAAGAGGGCACCGATGACAGCTATTGTGACGAGCAATTCAATGCTGAATGCCTTCAATCGTAATGCTTGGTAGGCTTTGATGAAAATCGGCACTCCGGCAATCATTGTCACCACGAGCAGTGCAATGGTTTTGAGATTTCCATAACCGATGAAATGGAAGATGAGTGCGGAAATCAGTAATAGTCCAGAAATGGCCGTTATTTTATTTTTTTGCTGATGAATCCAACGTATCATGTTCATTTCCTCCTTCAACCTTAATTTCATGATAACGGGAATTTTGAGAACCGTAATTGATGCAGGTCAAGAATTGCTTTTCTTTTTGAGATGAATCCATTACTTTTTACACCTTTATCTTAAAGAGGTTGAAAGATGTTGTAATTGATGCGGGTCAAAATTTGCATAAAAAAAGAGCGATGTTATTCGCTCTTTTTTCTCATTGCTTCTAATCCATGCGATCTGCATAAACAGCCATCGCATCTCGCATAAACGCGGCCAATCCTTCACCAAACTGGTCGATGTTTTTCGTGAACCGTTCATCATCGACATACATCTGCCCCAAATTTTTGAAAGCTTCTTTGGAATAGTTGCCGAATGCATTCAGAAAAACATACCATTCATGGATTCGTTCTTGGGCAATCGCTGAATCTGGTGCTTCGTGTCTCACTTCAGCCAGTTTGCGGTAAATCGTGTTGAACTGCTCCCCTAATTCTTGGCGTTCTTCTTTTGATTTGCTTTCCAGTTTCGCATTCGCTTCATCAACCGCTTGGTCACCCCAACGTTTGCGGGCTTCTTCTTCGTACGGATTATGGCTGAAGTCGAACCCTTTGAACTTTTCTTGATCCGCCATCTCGATCTCTCCTTTCATATTCAGCAATGTTTTATCAATCGTTTCGATCAATTGATCAAGCTGCCGCTTCTTTTTCAAGAGCATCCTTTTATGCAGCTTTAATGCCTCTTCTCGATCAAAGGTTGGATCATGGATGATTTCTTTAATTTTTTTCAACGGAAAGCCGAGTTCCCGAAAGAAAAGAATTTGCTGCAGATCCTCGAGGTTTCTTTCCGAATAGATCCGATACCCAGCTTCCGTTACTTCGTCTGGTTTCAGTAAACCGATTTCGTCATAATGGTGGAGTGTGCGCACACTGATGCCGACGAGTTCGGCAACTTCTTTCACTTTCATCCAAATCCCTCCTTCCTTTTTCAATATAAGCTACCACGTAACGTGAGAGTCAACACTTTTTTCTGTAGTATCCGCCCATTTTAACTCATTCAATCGCCTGTTGGACGTTTTCACCATATATTGAAGTGATGAGTTTCATAAGGAGGCTAAATAATGGACCATTATCCTTACGACCCTTACGATATGCATGGATACGAGGAAGATGAAAGACAATTCAATTTGCCTGGGTTTTTATTCGGACAAATTTTCGGTGGAGGACCGCAAACCCCGCCTCCCTTTGGACCACCTGGATTCCCGGGAGGACCAGGGGGATATCCTGGAGGACCTGGTGGACCTGGCGGATTTCCAGGGGGACCTGGAGGGTTTCCCGGACAACAACAAAGTGGACCGCCAACATCTCCACCGCCGAGCTTCACACCACAACAGCCACAATTCCAAACGTTTGCCGTTGATCCTGGAGCGATTCGGGGTTGCTTATTCCGCTATACTTACGTATGGCTGCGCCGGGATGCTTTCTGGTTCTTCCCGACCTTTGTAGGCAGAAACTCTGTTGCCGGCTGGCGTTGGCAACGTAACCGTTGGGTATATTTTGGAATCGACCTTGAGCAAATCCAATCATTCCAATGCTTTTAAAAGTCGGGTCAAACGGGGACTGTCCCTGTTTGACCCATTCCTGTTTGACCCATTTTTTGATTAACTGGCTTTACATAAAATTAATAGTTCATCAGAGAATTCTCATGAATTTCTCATCTGTCTCACAGGGAAGTCTTACTCCGGCAGTCTAATATGAGATGGCAAGGAGGATGACAGATGGCCATTGAAATTTTCAGAAGAAGAGAACAAAAGTATTTAATCACGAAGGCACAATATGCAGCACTCATTGAAAAACTATCCCCTCACATGCGTCCGGATAAGTTCGGAATCGACGGAAGGTATACCGTCATCAGTTTGTATTTCGAAAATACTGATAGGAAAATTTATTTCGAAACGAAGAACAAATTGAAATATCGACAAAAGTTGAGATTACGAGTCTACAATCAAGCTGATCTTTCGAGTACCGCTTTCTTTGAAGTGAAACAAAAGCATAAAAAAGTGGTGAATAAAAGACGGATGCAGATTCAGCTTTCAGAAGCGTACCGTTATCTCGAATCGGCCGATCCAGACTTGGACAGTTTTAAAACTTCGAATCCGCAAGTGCTTCGTGAAATCGATTATTTCCGGAAGATTTACGGTTTGGAACCGGAAATGGTCGTGAGCTACGATCGGCATGCACTGCACCATAAAGAAGATGCGGATCTCCGTATGACATTCGATTTCAATTTACGTTGCAGAAAAGACGATTTGAGATTGGAAAATGGTTCCCATGGCGATTTGTTCATTGATGAAAACCTTGTTGTATTGGAAGTGAAAGTGAACGACAGTGTGCCTTTATGGCTTACTCGCATTCTTTCAAAGGTGGAATGTGAACAACGCAGTGCATCGAAATTTTGCACGAGTATGGAATTGTTGAACGGTCAGACCCCACCAGTGGGAACAACGAGAGAATTAGTCAACTTAGGAGGAAGATGAAATGGATGCAATCAACGAATTTTTCACTGTGAACGGACAGGAGCCTACGCTTCTATTAAGCTTGGCGGCAATGACACTTACAACAGTTCTAAGTATCATCATCACATTAGTCTATCAACTTACCTTTTCCGGTGAACGGTATTCGCAAAACTTCGTCCATACGATCATCATCATGAGTGTTGTCGTTTCCGTCATCATGAATGTCGTCAGCGGAAATGCAGGAGTCGCATTCGGGCTGTTCGCCGTCTTTTCTTTAATCCGTTTCCGGAGTGCCGTAACCGATGCGAAAGATATTGCTTATATATTTTTCGGCCTTTCGGTTGGGATGACTTGCGGCTTGTATCATTTTCAACTTGCGATTTTCTTGACGTTTTTCGCCAGCATTTTGTTTTACATCCTTTACAAAGTCAATTATGGAAAAGGAAAAGATACCCAAATCCTGAAAGTTACCGTTCCGGAAAATTTGAATCATGAAAATTTGCTCGACGATGTTTTTGAAGAGTTCACCATTTCCCACCAATTGCGTCAAGTGGAAACGACGAACCTTGGCACGATGATCTTATACACCTACGCCATCCGGACGAAAAATGACACGAAAGATAAAGTGCTTCTCGACCGTATCCGCGAAAAGAACGCCAATTTGAAAGTCACCTTGTCTTATTTGCAGTCTGAAGTATAAAAAATCTGCCTATCTATTTGAAGATAGGCAGATTTTTATGCTTCTTCTTCCAATATCTCATCGACCGTCGCTTCCACTTCGGAGCGAGTCATTTTTTCCCGTCCGGCATCCATCGCCCGCAATGTTTTTTTCGCCAATTCCAAAGGGATCCTACAAAACAGAATGATATTTTTCGTTTTCAAATCTTTCATATATTCATCAGCTTTACGCAAGTTATCCCATGCATAATCGAACAGATCGTCACGAGTCCAACCATCAGGCAAAAAGTTCACGCCCCGCTCCGCATCTTCTTCCTGATTCCGAAGCATGTTCACCGCTTGCAGCCCACGGCCATAACCGATGGCCAAATCATAATCCGTTTCCGTCCCGTCATACCACTTCCAAATATCCGACAACATGACGCCCACCAGACCGGCCACATAATACGTGTATTCATCCAATTCTTCTTTCGTCGTCACTTGGAAATCTTTTTCCACCCATTTTGCCATCCCGTCCGCCATCGTGCTTGTGGACTCGAGCACTCTCCCAGTTATTTCTTGAGGACATACGGCAACCCAATCGGCGAGCCGGTGAGTGACCTCTGGAAGTTCTTCATAAGGATGAACCAAAGATTCATAAGCGTCCCGGTCAAAACCATTTTTTGACCTCAACAATTCAGCGGTTTTCCGCAACAAATGAATTTTCGTTTCTTTCGGTAATGTTTCATGATCCTCGATTTCATCAATGGCGCGCATGCACAAATAAGCTGCACCGACCGTCTTCCGCAACTTCGATTTCAGCAATTTGATCGGTATATAAAATGTCCTGCTCGTAAGCTTCAACATATGCATGGCATCTTTTTGCAAATTTGCTTCTGAACTCAACGATAGTCCTCCCCAATATACTAAGGTAGTTCAATTATAACAAAACGTTGATGTTTTTTCCTCTAAATCAATTTTCAAGACGGCCAACATTTTCTTGTTTCCATTTTCAACACTACACTCCATCACCCCATCCAAAATTAATTCTTATTAAACTGTTTTTTGTCCGGCAATTACTTTATACTAAAAGTATCCATTTTTGCATGTCGAAATATATGGAGAACAAAGGGGTAATAAGAGGATATGAAGCAGTCAAGTCGGTTTATCAAATTTCTCGGTGGCATTAATCTATTTTACTTATTCGGATTATTGTCTTTAATCGGAATCACCATCTTCATTTATGATCGAATTTCATTCATATTCCATCCGGTGTTTGTCATCTTGTCGACAATCACACCTCCGATCATTTTGGCGTTCATCGCCTTTTATCTTTTGAATCCGATCGTGGATTTATTGGAAAGATTCCGGATCAAGCGGATTTGGGGGATCATCATCATCATTTTGGCGATCGCCGGAATTCTGACGGGTATCATTTTACTCACTGCACCATTAATTGAAGCGCAAATAAAAGATTTGATAAAAAACTTCCCAACGTATCTATCCCAGTTTGGGGCAAGTATAACGGAATCGGTGCAAAATTCGTTCCTCGCTCCTTACTATGAAGAAGGATACAATTGGGTCGTAAATAATTTCAGTGAAATTCCAGGAATCATCGGAAGCTATCTCGTCAATGCCTTTGAAAGCGTCCAAGCCGTGGCATCGGCTGTCACGAATATCGTCGTCGCTATCGTCACCTTTCCGATCATCCTGTTTTTCCTATTGAAAGACGGAAAAAAATTCAAAGATTATTTTATATCCTTGTTACCACCGGCATTCCGGAAAGATACGAACCAACTTCTCCATAATATGGATACACAAGTCGGTTCTTACATTCAAGGACAAATTATCGTCGCGACTTGCATCGGTATCATGTTGTACATCGGATACTTGATCATCGGGATGCCATATGCGCTGACATTGGCGATTATCGCAGGTGTCACGTCCGTCGTTCCTTATCTTGGGCCGACGATTGCCATCATTCCTGCAATCATTATTTCCATCGTCGATTCGCCGTTCATGTTATTGAAGTTGGCAATTGTTTGGGCAGCCGTACAATTTTTGGAAGGAAACTTCATCTCGCCGAACATCATGGGTCGGACGATGAAAATTCACCCATTGACGATCATTATTGTCCTTCTTGTTGCTGGTAACTTATTCGGCGTGATCGGGGTCATTTTAGGAATACCAGGATATGCCATTTTAAAGGTGATCGTTGAATACATTTTCGCGAAGTTCAAACAAAGATATAACCGTTTTTTCGGGGAAACCCATGGTTATTATGAAACTGGCGATGAGAATACGACAAAGTAGGGATGACGATGAAAAAGATGGATATCGTTCACTATGCAATGTTCAGCTGGAATGAAGCCGACTTCCTGCTTGCTGCAACGGATCAAGGATTATGCTGGGCGAATCGGAATCAGGAAGGTTTCGACATTTGGTTGAAAAAATATAAAGCCGATTCCACTTTGGAAAAAAATGCAGACAAGCTGCGTCCGTATTGGGATGCTTATAAACAGTATTTGACTGGAAACACGAAAGACTTCGATGTTCCACTCGATTTACATGGCACCCCTTTTCAACTTGCGGTATGGAAAGTGTTAATGGATATCCCTTATGGGGAAACACGATGCTATTCGGACATTGCTGAAGCAATCGGCAAACCGAAAAGCGTTCGGGCGGTCGGCACCGCCATTGGTAAAAATCCGGTATTGATCGTCGTACCATGCCATCGGGTCATCCAAAAAAACGGAGATCTCGGCGGATTCAGTGCAGGCATTCCGCTGAAAAAAGCACTCCTCCAACACGAACAAGCATAAACAACCGGGACAAAAATCTGTCCCGGTTTTTATCATTCGAATATCAGATCTAAAAAGCAGGCGATCATTCAATAGAAACCACCTGCTTTCACCATCATCTTTTCCGGAAAAGCAAAACAATCCCTAAACCGATGAGCAAACTGAGGAAACCGAATAATTCCAATCGATCGACCAATATGCCAATAAACAGCCCAACGATAAGCAACATGAAAAACAAACTACCGACTACTGCATTCCGCATCTTTCTCCACCTCTTTATACAACGGGCTATTACAACATATTACAGACAAAATAAATTGGTTCATTTTCCAATGTAAGCCATTTCATTTGAAATACTGGTCTGATGCTTATTGATATCCTTTTGTTTTCATGTTTAAATTGATTAAATATAGAAAATAATCGAATGAAATTTTTGGATGAGGTGATGAAATGGAAAATAACGTCTCGGTTGGATTGTTGGGTTTCGGCGTCGTTGGCTCAGGTGTAGTGAACATCATCAACAACCACCAAGAAAAATTGAAACATCAACTTGGGGTCGACGTGCAAGTGAAACGGATTCTCGTCCGTGACTTGAACAAGTCTAGAGATGCGGAAGTGGATCCATCTCTATTAACGACGAATCCGGACGATGTTTTGAACGATCCCGAAATAGATGTCGTCATCGAAGTGATGGGCGGAATCGAAAAAGCAAAAGAGTATATCCAAAAAGCTTTCGCCGCAAAAAAACATGTCATTTCCGCAAACAAGGATTTGGTTGCGTTGCACGGAGATGAACTCCATGCTGCAGCTGAAAAAAATAAATGCGATTTTTATTATGAAGCGAGCGTTGCAGGCGGCATTCCCATTTTAAGGGGAATTGCGGACGGCCTTGCTTCCGACCGTATCGAACGGGTCATGGGAATTGTCAATGGGACGACGAATTACATATTGACAAAAATGGCAGAAGACGGCACAAGTTATGAAGATGCATTGAAACAAGCGCAAGAGCTTGGATTTGCGGAGGCAGATCCGACAGCGGATGTGGAAGGTTTGGATGCCGCCCGGAAAATGGTCATTCTCGGTCGTTTGGCTTTTTCCACTCCAGTCGATTTGACAGATGTCTCCGTAACGGGAATATCCAAGATTTCAACAGAAGATATCACAATCGGCAACGAACTAGGTTATACGATGAAATTGATCGGTTATGCCGACTTTGCCAACAGACAACTGGATATTCATGTGTCACCGACATTTCTTTCCAACGACCATCCTTTAGCCTCAGTCAAAAATGAATATAATGCGGTCTATGTCTATGGAAAAGCTGTCGGTGAGACGATGTTTTACGGTCCTGGCGCCGGTAGTCTACCGACTGCAACGGCGATCGTTTCCGACCTTGTGAATGTCGTTAAAAACATCAGGCTCGGCGTCACCGGGGAACAAGTCGTCAAAAGTTATTTTTCCAAATCATTGAAAGCAAAACATGAGCGCTTTTCACAATATTATTTACGTTTGCAAGTGAAAGACGAGACAGGTGTATTCTCTCATCTGTCGCAGTTGTTCCATGAGCATGATATCAGCTTAAAACGGATCATTCAGCGGCCGGTTGACGAAAACCATTCCGCTGAAATCATCGTCATTACCCATGAAACATCCGAAGAAAATTTCACTAATTTACTTGATAAAATCCAAACATTCAACGCTTTAAAAAGAATCTACAGTTATTATCGTGTCGAGGGAGATGGAACAGAATGACATGGCGAGGCTTACTTGAACATTACCGCAATTATTTACCTGTTACGGAGAACACACCGGACATCACGTTGAACGAAGGGAATACCCCGCTTATTCCTTTTCCGAATTTGTCCCGGGAGTTGGGAATCGAGTTGTATGGAAAAATCGAAGGGGCCAATCCGACCGGCTCCTTCAAAGATCGCGGAATGGTGATGGCGGTCGCGAAGGCGAAAGAAGAAGGCAGTAAATCGATCATCTGCGCTTCCACCGGGAATACATCCGCTTCCGCTGCAGCCTATGCGGCAAGAGCCGGCATGCGAGCTATCATCGTTATTCCCAAAGGTAAGGTCGCATTGGGAAAACTTGCACAAGCCGTCATTTATGGGGCGGAAATCATTGAAATCGACGGTAATTTTGACGAAGCTCTGGAAATCGTCCGCAAAATCAGTGAAACGACCTCCGTCACCCTTGTCAATTCAGTGAATCCGTATCGGATTGAAGGACAGAAAACAGCCGCTTTTGAAATTTGCGATGCTCTTGGTCATGCACCGGACATCCTAGCCATCCCGGTAGGAAATGCAGGAAACATCAGTGCATATTGGAAAGGGTTTAAAGAATACGATGAACAAAAAAGGACGGGACTGCCAAAAATGTACGGCTTCGAAGCGGAAGGCGCTGCAGCGATTTCAAAAAATGAAGTGATTGAACAACCGGAAACTGTGGCAACTGCCATCCGGATCGGCAACCCAGCAAGCTGGAATTTGGCAACTGATGCGAGGGATGAGTCCGGGGGAATCATCACCTCCGTTACCGATGAAGAGATTTTACATGCATTCAAGCTTCTCCCGAAAACGGAAGGAATATTTGCTGAACCAGGATCCAACGCTTCGATCGCCGGTGTTATCCAACAACGTAAAGCAGGGAACATCCCGGATGGAAGTAAAGTGGTGGCCATTCTTACTGGTAATGGTTTGAAAGATCCGCAAACCGTCCGAGAACAACAAGATATTGAACCGGTCTCCCTCCCGAATGACGAGGAGGCCATTAAACAATACATTGAAGAGTTGACGAGCAATGACTAGTTTTATGGTGAAAGTTCCGGCAAGCTCTGCTAATCTTGGACCAGGCTTTGATTCCATGGGGATGGCCGTCAATATGTATTTGACGTTGAAAGTCACTGAGCAGGATGCGTGGAAAATTATCCCATCATCCGTTCCAGCGGATATTCCGCTCGATGAGCATCTCATTTATCAAGTTGTCATGCAAACTGTGGAAAAATTCGGGAAAGCAATCCGTCCGTGCCGTGTTGAAGAAACGTCAGGGATCCCCCTCGCCCGCGGGTTGGGCAGCAGTGCAGCGGCGATTGTCGCCGGTATCGAGATTGCCGACCGATTGGGTGGATTAGAGTTGACGCAGGAAGAAAAGTTGAGTCTTGCAACGGAAATCGAGGGACATCCGGATAATGTCGCTCCCGCCCTTTTAGGGGGCCTCGTCATTTCCACATATCTCGACGGAAAAGTGGAGTGGATGAAAATATCGGAACTGGATGTGGAACTCGTTGCTTATATTCCGGAAATGGAATTGAAAACAAAAGCAGCGCGGGACGTCTTACCGCAAAACTATGCAAATGCGGAAGCTGCCTTGGCGAGCAGTATCGGAAACTTGACAGTCGCAGCACTGATGAGCGGAGATTTCGAACTGGCCGGAAAAATGATGGAAAAAGACCGTTTCCATGAACCGTATCGGAAAACACTCATTCCTAATTATGATTGCATTAAACGTGCAGCGAAAAATCTCGGGGCCTACGGAACAGTCATCAGCGGTGCAGGCCCGACAATGATGTCCTTCGTCCCTAAAGGTTCAGCGGAAAAATTTGTCGCCCACTTCCAAAATGAGCTTGAGGATTACAACGTGCTCGCTTTGGAAATGGACGAATCCGGAGCAACAACAAAGGAAATGTAGCAAAAATGGCATAAAAAATCCGAACGATCACTTCGAAGAACTCCGAGTATTCGTTCGGATTTATTTTTAACTCATCAATGCCGTCAACAATGCTTTTTGTGCATGCAACCGATTTTCCGCCTGTTGGAAGACGGCGGAATGTTTCCCTTCCAATACGTTTTCCGTCACTTCTTTCCCGCGATACGCGGGCAGACAATGAAGAAATGTGACATCGGGTTTTGCAGCAGCCAACAGTTCCTCATTCACTTGATAATCTTGGAATGCTTTATTGCGCACTTCTTCCTCATCTTCCTGCCCCATGCTCGCCCACACATCCGTGTAAATAAAATCGGCCCCTTCGACTGCTTCCAGCGGATCTGTCTTGATGGAAATCGACGCTCCGGTTTCTCCCGCAATTTCTTCTGCTTTTTCAGTGACCACCGGATTCGGGAAATATCCTTCTGGACTTGCTACGACCATGTCCATCCCCATCTTTGCCGCACCAATCATCAAGGAATGGACCATGTTATTGCCATCACCGACATACACAAGCTTTTGCCCTTTACAAGTCCCTTTAATTTCCATGATCGTCTGTAAATCTGCCAACACTTGGCATGGATGATGGAGATCCGTCAATCCATTGATCACTGGGACGGTAGCATATTCTGCCAGTTCTTCCACATCTTCGTGAGAAAAGGTGCGGATCATAATCCCGTCCAAATAGCCGGATAAGACACGGGCGGTGTCGGCAATCGTTTCACCCCGGCCGAGCTGGATGTCATTCGCATTCAAATATACCGCCTGACCCCCGAGTTGCATCATTCCCGCTTCAAAAGATACTCGGGTTCTCGTGGATGACTTTTCAAAAATCATCCCGAGAATTTTTCCCTTCAACGGTTCAAATGCAAATCCTTTCTTCCGTTGATCTTTTATAAATAAAGCAAGCTCCAACAAATAATGGATTTGCTCCGGTGTAAAGTCCTCCAAACTCAAAAAATCTTTTCCAAAAAAATCTTCATTTTTCAATTTTATATTTTTCGCTGCCGTAATCATCGATATGATCCTCCCAGTCATTGATTATGTATTATTATGCACTAAAATTCATAAACATGCAACCCTTTTTTCTTCCTACTAGGAGTGGCATACTTCAATGACCTTGCGTATCCTCCAAACTAGATTCATAATAGAAATAACAAATGAGTGGAGATTATGGAGAAAAACGTATGAGTGATATTATCATCTATATCGTTGTAATCTTTTTCATCATCGGTGCGATTGGAAAAACGGTTGGAGACCGTTATGGTTTTGGAGAACGGTTCACTGCGGGATTGATGACGATGGGGTCACTTGCAGTTGTCATCATCGGAATCGTTTCTCTAGCCCCGGTGATTGCTGGATTGTTATTGCCGATCATTGCTCCTATCTACCGTTTCATTGGGGCTGATCCTGCGACTTTTGCCAATACGATCCTTGCCATCGATATGGGAGGATATGCCCTTGCAGAGGAAATGGCCCTCACACCTGAAGCCGGGCTGTTTGCTTGGGTGTTTCTCGGGACGACCATCGGCCCGACGATCATTTTCACGATTCCCGTAGCATTAGGAATCATTGAAAAAGAAGACGAGCGGTATTTCGCCCAAGGGATATTAATCGGACTTATGACAATTCCCATCGGAACGTTCATCGGTGGGATATTGGCCGGATTTTCCATCGATATGCTTATCCGGAACCTCATCCCGACGTTCATCATTTCCCTTCTCATAGCAATCGGATTGTGGAAAAAGCAAGAGCTGATGGTGAAAGGTTTCACCCTTCTCGGCCGCTTCGTGGAAGTTCTTTCAATGATTGGTCTCGTCGCCATTGTTGTCGAGACATTGACCGGTTTTGTCGTCATCCCGAATCTTGCACCGCTTGAAGAAGGTATCCAAATTGTCGGTACGATCGCTATTTTCCTAGCCGGCGCTTTCCCGATGGTGCTTTTCATATCCAAAGTTTTCAAAAAGCCTTTGGAAAAGTTAGGTTCCAAGTTGCGAATCAATTCCACTGCCACTGCCGGAATCGTCGCAACACTGGCACATAATATCCCGATGCTCACGCTAATGAAAGAGATGGATCCAAGAGGGAAAGTGATCAGTGTCGCCTTCAGCGTCAGCGCTGCATTCGTTTTCGGCAGCCATCTCGGCTTTGTGGCAGGAATTGTGCCGGAACTCGCTTTTCCGATGATTGTCGGTAAGCTGTCCGGTGGAATTCTTGCAGCGTTATTGGCCGTCATCATCCTCAATAAAGAAAATGCTGAGACGTGATCGCTCACCGTCTCAGCATTGTTTCAGTTTCTCAACCACTCCACATACATGTCCGGACTGTATAGCAGTTCAACATGTTCCGGCAAATGGATATAGTACAGTTTTTCAAAATTCAAAATATCCAAAGCATGCATGTAAATTTCAGCCCGTTCAGCCGTAAATCGGGTGAAAGGGAACTCTTTTTCAAACTGCCCCAATTCATAGTAATATGGTTCTCGCGAATAGATGGTGAGGTTGTTGGATTGCAACACGACACCGTCTTCTCCTTGGTCTCCAAACAGCTCTACCGGTTCCACATCCGGAAGCATTTCATATAAGGTCACCTTCAATTCTTCTTGGTCGTCCACCCTTTCAATGATTA
Source organism: uncultured Oceanobacillus sp. (assembly GCA_938004015.1). GTDB lineage: Bacteria > Bacillota > Bacilli > Bacillales > Amphibacillaceae > Oceanobacillus. The sequence continues at coordinate 5,246 of CALKWU010000109.1, read as the reverse complement.
CGGGAAAGTCGTAATATTCTGTCGTCAACCAAATACTCTCCCCTTCAGCGACATTAAAATCCCAGCTGGCTTTTTCAAATTCTGCAAATTCCTTAATGGGCACTCCATTATAGACGACACTGTGAAACATATCTTTTGTTTCCCCATCTTCCGGAAAGTCTTCATCAAGGAAAGCATCTACTGGAATAAACAAATAAACGACAAAAGTAATGACAAGAAATAGAGTGTAACCGCCGAGCAAAAAGTAGCCAAACTTCCTCCCTAGATTCCACCTGTTTTGGAAAAACAGAAAACCGCCGATAATCACAATCAATATAATGAATATGGGGATGACACTCATGTTCTGACCTCCGTTCGATTTGAAATAAACACTGAAACGGCAAAAAGAATTGTGCTGGTCGTCACCATTTTGACGAAAAACAGGGCCGGATTTGTTTCCTCATAATAAAACGTTGCAATTTCAATCATAAATCCTTGATGGATTTGTTCGAAAACGATCAGCAGTCCAATCATGATGACAGGCACTAAAATCGGCAACATCGGATGTATACGCGACACGGTTCCAAGAAAATAGCCAATGGCACATATGAAGAAAAAATGGAAAGTCAACACATACCATCCAGACAATATATTTTCAGCCGTTAAAAAGAAGGTGTACGAACGGAATAAGTCTTCATTCACAAAGTGGAAAATGATGACACGTATTGCAAATGCGGAAAGCACTGTCAAAACCGCAGCAATGATACTAGCGAACAATAAGAGCAAAATATTCGACAGGTTATTCGTCCAACTATTACCAACAAAAGGAAAAGCATGTTGCCAATCTTTTTTCGTAGTCAAGATGATTGCATGGATCAACGCCCATAGGGAAGTCAAAACAATGACGTTGTCAACAGTGTAAGTTTGGTATCGCACGTCTATTCCATTACTTGACGAAAAACCTCCGCCTGTACCGCCGTAAGAAAAAATGAGGGCAATGATTTGTACGACGACTAGGGAAGTAAATACACCGACATACGCTTTCAATTTATATTGAAACTGTTTTTTTACAATGTCCGAAGCATTCACTCTATTTAAAGACATCATCGATTCCTCCCTTATGCTTTGCCGTCAAGTAAATACAAAGATCATTCGGTGCAACAGGTCCAATCGCCATTCCGTATTGTCTCGCCTGTTCGATGACCGGACTGTTGGCTCGAACGACGGCATAAGTATTACCAGCGCCGATTTCCGTCTTGTAAATCACTTCCACATCATCAAGAAGCGGCTTCAATATATCAGTTTTTCCGCTGATTCCTTGGGCGTATTCCTTCAATTCATCCATCGACTGATAAAGAAAAACTTTCCCCTCGTCAATGAGGATGATTTCTTCCAAGACATCTTCAATTTCCTCCAGATGGTGACTCGAAATGATGATTGACCGTGGATGGGCAAGATAATCTTTCAACAATGCACGGTAAAAATCTTTACGTACCGAAGCATCCATCCCTGTCGTCGGCTCATCAAACAGCGTCAGTTTACATTTTGATGCCAAACCGATGATCATATTGAACGTACTCTTCCTGCCTTTGGATAAGGCATCGTGTTTTGATTTCGGATGGAATGAAAAATAATCAAAAAGACGTTCGGCCAACCCTTTATCCCAATTCGGATAAAACCGTTCCGCTTCTTCTAAAATATCTCCAAGAGTCAACGATTGGTGAAAAGTCATTTGATCGTCTACATAAATCGCATTCGCAGAAACGATCAGATTTTGGAACGGCCGCTCGGAAAAAACTTTCACCGTCCCGGAAGTTTCCCGCCAATACCCGGCAAGGATTTTCATCAATGTCGTCTTTCCTGCCCCATTCCGGCCGATCAAACCGGTGATTTTATTTTCATGAAGCGTAAAAGTAATCCCGTCCAGCGCATTATTGCCATAAATCCTTTTCGTCAAATTATCACATTCGACCAATTTCATACTTCCTCTACTCCCCTTCCCGTTTGGCGATTGCTTTTCGCAACATATCGAAAAGTTCTTCATCACTCACATCGAGCCGTTCCGCTTCCAACGCAACTTCTTCCAATAAAGCTTTCAATTTTCCGTTTTTCCGTTTGTTTGTAATGATTTTTTTTGCTTCTTTCGTCACGAATTTCCCGAGTCCACGCTTGCCATATAAGATGTTTTCTTCAGTCAACACATTCAGTCCCTTAGCTGCGGTCGCCGGATTGATCGTGAACATTTCCGCCAGTTGATATTGGGAATAAACTTTATCATCCGTCTCGAAATTGCCGTTTAATATTTCCGTTTCGATCCACTCGGCGATCTGAATATAAATCGGTTTACCACTATTTGGGTCAATCACCAAGCGTGCGCACCCCCTCTGATGTAGTGCATTACTCGTGTAATGTACTATATCACATATACATATAGATAGCAATGGTTCATTGGAATCAATCATTTGGATGACGACAGGGTATTCATCACGAAAGTTTGGTATGCTGAATACAAATGATTGGAGGATTCAAAATGAAAATATACGTCGATGCGGATGCCTGTCCGGTGAAAGATATCATTGTTGAAGAGGCGAACGAAAGAGGTTATCCGGTCATTCTCGTCATGAGCATTTCCCATTTTTCCATGCAACCATATCCGGAAAATGTGGAGACCGTGTATGTCGACGCACAAAAAGACGAAGCGGACTACCGGATTATGCAGCTGAGCCGAAAAGGTGATTTGATCATCACTCAAGATTACGGTTTGGCTTCCCTCGCTTTGGCAAAAGGATGTCTCGTCATGCATCACCGTGGATATATGTATACAGAAAAAAACATCGATCGTCTGCTGGAAACACGTCATTTAAGTGCAAAAGCCCGGAAAGCCGGTAAACGCACAAAAGGCCCCAAGCCGTTCACAAAAGAAGATAAAGAACTTTTCCGAAGACGATTCATTCAAATCTTGGAAACAAAGTGAAAGATGGTGCCAAGCATCCTGAATGCCCGGCACCATCTTTTATTTCGCTTTGCTGTACCATTCCATGAAAGCATACGACGCTTTCCGCTGTTTATATTCATCGATCGCTTCCCGGAGATGTTGTTCATTGAAATCAGGAAAATAAACGTCGGTAAAATACAATTCCGCTTCCGCAGCTTGCCAAAGAAGGAAATTACTCAACCGTTTTTCTCCGCCTGTCCGGATAATCAATTCCGGATCCGGCAACTCGCACGTATACAAATGCTGATGGACGAGCTCTTCATCAAGTTCCAGATTTTTTTCCTTCATTTCTCCAATAACCCGTTGGACGGCTCGGACAATTTCCTTTCTTCCGCCATAATTGAAAGCGAAATTGACGATCATCCCGTTATTATGTTTTGTTTTTTCTATTGCCTTAACGAGGACTTTCCTCGTCGCTTTCGGTAATTTATCCATTTCCCCGGATATGAGGACTTTAATGTTCCGTTTCATCAAGTCGGGCAATTTTTGTTTGAAAAAACGCACCGGAAGCCGCATTAAATAATTGACTTCCTCCTTGGAACGCGACCAATTTTCCGAGGAAAATGCATACAACGTCAGGGCGTCAATTCCTAAGGCAATACTTGCATCAATCACTTTTTCCATCGCTTTGGCTCCTGCGTAATGGCCTTCACTCCGCGTTAGCCCACGGGATTTTCCCCATCTTCCGTTCCCATCCATGATGATGCCGACATGTTTCGGTATATTGACCGCCATGGTCCCACCTCCAACATAGATTAGAGCTCAAGCTCCATCAGTAATTTTTCCGCTTTTTTTCTGGCAAAATTGAAAGATTGCCAGGAATCGTCGTTCATATCAATCAAACGTTCTTTTTTGTCGATCAACAACAGCTTCAATTCCGGATAATCCGGCTCTTGCTCATATAAAGCAATCAAACCTTTCGTCCCTTCTGCCCCGAGCAAATTCAAATAGTGGATATCGATTTTCCCGGTCGTTTCATACCGCTCTAAATTGTTTTCGACGATGATTTCTTCCAGGTTGACCGCATTCAACAACGTATAGAACAGAAAGGCACTGATCAAATAAAAGTGCAAAATCGGCAAATTTTCCAACCATACCCGAATGAGTGTATAGGCAAAAATGAGGATTAAAAACACCATGAACGAATGGGCAAGCAGCCGATCCATCGTGAACCCATACACTTCTTCATAAAGGGTCAAACGATTCCAGCTCGATAGGAGTAGAATGCCGCTTGTCACAATCAGCAAAGAATTCAAAATTTGCAACAACCGTTTCGTCCGTAACCCCTCATCCTTCACCCGTTTCAAAAAGCCGAGTAAAACAATCCAGTTGATCAACGTCACCAAGATCAATTCAAAAAATCCTCTTCGTGCATATCCTGCGTAAGTGAACCCTTCATGTAATCCGTCATGGAAAAAATATTGGAATTGCACGGCGATGAACAAAAGATAAACGGCATTCAACAAAATTAAAACCGTCGCAGCCATTGGGGCTGGGAAGTCCCGGACACTCACACTTTGGTTGATTTCCCGTTTCGTCTTCTTCTCCAACACTTTAAAGACACAGAAGAAAAACAGTGTTGCAATCAGTATGAAGGCAATTCGAAAACCAATTTCCACTATATTCCGCTCCGTTGGAAAATAGAACATCCGTTGAACGAATTGGCGGAATGCTTCATCAGCGCTCATCAGCAATTGGATGATGACAAACAGTAACGGAACCGCCAAGACAATTCCGAGCATCACTTGTTGAATAATGCCATTATTTCCTCGTTTCCGGCTTCTCATGATTTTTTTTATGATGTAACTGAGATAATCGGTCAAAAATTTCAGCGCATCCAAAAGTTTACTTGTGACCAACTTGACGAAAGAAAGCTTGCTCCAATTCAAACTTCCCGGACTCGTGATCAAAACGATGTGGAAAAAGACGACCGCCGGAATGGCAACGATATTCAAATAATAAAATAATGTACTGTCATAAAGCAGGTAACTCGCCGCCAAAACCCAAATTCCGAGCATCATCAACAAGCCAATCCGTCGGTGTTCAAACGAAAAACGAAAGCGGATGAACAATACGGTATAAAACGCTGCAATGAAAATGATGTAAGCTACACCTATCTCTCCATGGAGAAAACTCACTTCAGCGAGAATTCCCAGCAAGAGACAAACAAAGAGAAAAATCCATTCCTTCTTTTTATTTCGCATGATGCACGCTCCAATACACATAGAATTCCTATGTATATAGATAATCTATGTACATAGGTAAAAATCGG
>CALKWU010000108.1 GCA_938004015.1 uncultured Oceanobacillus sp. | reverse complement strand
GTAGAGCATCTGACTTTTAATCAGAGGGTCACAGGTTCGAGTCCTGTATGGCTCATCCTCACCCCAAATCAATTGAACGTTTCCCATTAGACAAGGCTCTTCACTATTGAGTAAGGGGCCTTGTTTTTATTTTTTGAAAAACAATGATTAAACTTGAAAAAGACAGCCAAATCAAACAGTTTTTTGGAAAATAATCACCTCATTCTACAAAAAATACATGAATACGTGTTATAATCGTTAAGGAGAATATTTTTTTATAAACGTTGCTTAACAATTTGTCAAAGGATGGTAAACCATGAAGTCCTCCAGAATTCCTGGTTTTTATAAAAAAACATTGGAAGAAAGAAAAAAGTTAATATATGATATGTATTCCTTTACGGAAGAAGAACTGGACGTGCTGGAATCGAAAGCACCTTTAACGGATGACACGGCGGATCATATGATTGAAAATGTGATCGGGACTTTTCAATTGCCTTTGGGATTAGGACTGAACTTCTTGATAAATGGGAAAGAATATATAGTACCGATGGCGATTGAAGAAGCATCCGTCGTTGCTTCTGCGAGTCATATTGCAAAAATCGTCCGAGATGCCGGAGGATTTGTTGCCGAGTCATCGGAACGTTTGATGATTGGACAAATTCAAGTCGTCGGTTGCTCTGATTTTCAGGAAGCGAAACGGACGATTTTAGAAAATAAACAGGTATTGCTTGATGCCGCAAATGATGCTTATCCAAGTATAAAAGCACGGGGTGGCGGGGCGGAAGACTTGGATGTCCGCATCCTTAATGAACAAGAAGACTCGCCGTACAGTAAAATGCTCATCATTCATCTTTATGTCGATACAGTTGATGCAATGGGAGCCAATTTGATTAATACGATGGCGGAATCCATTGCTCCTTTAGTGGAAGAGCTGACAAAGGGTAAAGTTTATTTACGGATTTTATCGAATTTGGCAGATCGCAGTCTTGCCCGTTCACGATGTGTCATCCCACCGGATTTGTTGAAAACCGGGGAGTTTTCCGGTGAAGAAGTACGGGATGGCGTCATCCTTGCATATGAATTTGCAGCATCAGACCCATATCGGGCTGCAACGCATAATAAAGGCATCATGAATGGCATCGATCCGATCGTGATTGCTACTGGAAATGATTGGCGTGCTGTAGAAGCAGGCGCCCATGCTTATGCAGTCAAAGATGGACAATACACTTCCATGTCCACTTGGTGGAAGGATGAAGAAGGGAACCTTGTCGGTGAATTGGAACTGCCGATGTCGCTTGGAATTGTCGGCGGTGCGACTCGGGTTCATCCGATGGCGAAAATGGCATTGAAGTTGTTGGATGTGGAAAGTGCAAAAGAATTGGCGGAAGTGATCGTTTCCGTGGGACTAGCCCAAAATCTTGGAGCATTAAAAGCACTTGCGACGGAGGGCATTCAAAGAGGACATATGTCTTTGCATTCTCGTTCTGTTGCCATGGCGGCAGGTGCTACAGGGGAGTTGATTGATATCGTGACGAATGAAATGATTCGACAAAACGAAATCCGTGTTGGAAAAGCTAAAGAATTGGTGGAAAAGTATAAACGATGAGTGCAGAAAAAGTTTCAACTTCAACAAAAACAGCTGTCGGTTTAGCTCATAGCAAGTTGATTTTGATTGGGGAGCATGCGGTTGTACACGGTCAGCCGGCTATCGCTATCCCGTTCAAATTGATCGGTGTTGAAACAATTGTCGAGTATATTCCGGGACCAGTGGAATTGGACAGCAGTTTTTATTACGGCCCGCTTCATTTGGCTCCGGAATCTTTGCGTGGTATCGTCGTGTGCATTCAAGACACATTGGAATATCTCGACATCCCCTGTGAAAATTTGACGATCCGCATCAATTCTTCGATCCCTCCCGGGAAAGGGCTTGGCTCGAGTGCATCGGTGGCGGTTTCTGTCATTCGTTCACTATTCAATTATGCCAATCGCTCCTACACTCGGGAAGAATTGTTGCAACTTGCAAATGTTGCAGAGACGTATGCTCATGGCTCGCCGAGCGGAATCGACACATTGACGATCACTTCCGACACACCGATTTGGTTTGAAAAGAATCAGCCTGTTGAAACGGTCGGTGTAAAAGAAGACTTGCATTTCATCGTGGCTGATTCCGGTCAAGATGCAGATACAAGAACTTCTGTGCAATCGGTGACGAATTTGTTGAAAAAAGCACCACGGAAAATTCAGCAAAAACTGGATCGGATTGGGAAATTAACCTATGAGGCGAAAGATGCACTCGAAAAAGCGAGTAAACATTTTCTTGGCCATATGTTGAATGAAGCGCAAAAAGAGTTGGAATTTTTGGGTGTCAGTGATGCAGTGCTGAACCGTCTCATCCGTTTCGCAAGGCAGGAAGGCGCTCTCGGTGCCAAACTCACCGGTGGTGGAAATGGAGGCTGTATCATTGCTCTCGCGCAAAATGAAATGCATTGTAAACAATTGGCGGAGAAATTGAAGCAATTCGGCGCCCAAACCGTTTGGCCCTTCGTTTTGAAGAAAAATGGTTGATTTTTATAAGTAACCAAATACCAAGCCTAATGCTGATATTTGGTTACTTTCTTTGTATATTGAGAAAACAGATAAAGGGGATTTTTATGAAAGCTACTGCTAAAGCACATACGAATATTGCCTTGATAAAATATTGGGGGAAGCGGAACGAAGAACTGATTTTACCGACAAACAGCAGCCTTTCCCTGACACTGGACGGATTTTATACGATAACGACGGTGCATTTCCAAGAAGGGCTTACGGAAGACCGTTTTCAACTGAATGGTGAACCGGTGAGTGGAGAACCATACAGACGGGTGACGGCGTTCCTTGATTTGGTGCGCCACTTGGCTGGTAAAGAGAATCTGTATGCCAAAGTGGACTCGACCAACCATGTTCCGACCGCTGCGGGATTCGCTTCATCCGCATCGGGATTCGCTGCGCTCAGTGCAGCCGCTTCGAAAGCGATCGGATTGGATTTGGACGACCAAGAACTGTCCAGGCTGACCCGTCGTGGTTCCGGTTCGGCGACGCGTTCGATTTACGGTGGTTTTGCCGAATGGCGTAAAGGGGAAAAGGAAGACGGTTCCGATTCCTATGCCGTGCCGGTTGCACCGCAAGATCATTGGGATATTCGCATGGCTGGAGTTGTCCTCACTTCAAAAATGAAAAAAATATCGAGCCGTAGCGGCATGAAAAGAACTGTTGAAACTTCACCATTTTACGACGGCTGGCTGAAAAGCGTACCGGATGATTTGGCGGAAATCAAAAAAGCGATCATGGATAAAGATTTCACACGAGTCGGTGAAATCGCCGAAGCCAATTGTTTGAAAATGCATGCGACATCCCTTGCAGCAAACCCTCCATTCACCTATTGGATCGATGCGACGTTACGGGTGATGCATGAAGTGCAAGAGATGCGGGAACAAGGGATACCGGCTTATTTTACAATTGATGCAGGCCCAAATGTGAAAGTGTTGTATTTGCCCGAACATGAAGAACAAGTAGAGAATATTCTCAGGGCGATTCCGGGAGTGACGGATGTCATCCTCAGCAAGCCGGGCCCGGGAATCAGCTATCTTTAGGAGTGGAAAACATTGTCGACTAACAAATTGAAGATTAAAGTGCCGGGTAAGTTGATGGTTGCCGGAGAATTCGCTGTACTCGTCCCGCATCATCATCTCGCGGTCACTGCCGTCGATCGGTTTGTATATGCGCTGATCGAGGATAGTGATGAGCGTCTTTTATCATTGACGAATTATGATTTGAATGATTTGCGTTGGCATGTTGCAGAAGGAAGAGTATCGGTGGAATCGACGGATGAGCGTCTTTCTTTCGTCAAGGAAGCAATGGAAGTAACATGCCGATATCTTCACGAAAAAGGAAAGGAAATCGAACCTTTCCAACTTTCGATCACAAGCGAATTGGATGATCGTTCCGGTGTAAAATACGGTCTCGGATCGAGTGCAGCAGTAGTTGTCGCAACTGTCACCGCAATTATGGCACGTTTTTCTGATTCAGAACTGGATAAGGACGTCATCTTCAAATTGGCTGCGCTTGCCCATGTGAATATCCAGGGGAGCGGATCTGGAGCAGATGTGGCTGCTTCTGTTTATGGAGGAATTTTACAATTTTCCTCGTTCCAGGCGGATTGGCTTCTTGAAGCATCTAAAAATGCTTCTTCCATCCACGAGTTGCTCGAAATGGATTGGATTTATTTGTCCGTCAAACGTTTGACGCTTCCTGCCAACGTGTCTTTTTGTGTCGGTTGGACAGGCAAGCCGGCTTCCACCTCCAAACTTGTTGCTCGAATTTTACAATTGCAGGAGACGGATCCTCAAGCATTCGCTTCATTTTTACAAAAAAGCGAGAAGGCGGTCAGCACATTGTTGAAAGGTATAGAAGAAGAGGATGAAGCACTTTTGTTCGCTGGGGTGAAGGCGAATCGGGAAGCTTTAGCCCAAGTGGGTAAGGATGCCGACGTAGCAATTGAAACTCCTTTATTGGGTTCACTCTGTGATCTGGCTGAACAACTCGGTGGTGCCGGAAAACCTTCGGGGGCCGGTGGAGGAGATTGTGGAATCGCCTTCATGCGGAAAGAAAGCGAAATCGACCGTCTCTATGACGAATGGGAAAAAGCCGGAATCAAACCATTGGCCATTCATACATATCCGGAAGGGGCAACAGTGGAAAAACTGTAAAATTGATCGTTTCCAGCCCCTTCTTTTTACGGCAGGATTTAATTTTCATATCGGATTCTGAACCAATCTTTTACCAATGATCGAAACCAACACGAATAGGCGTCCTGCTTCTTTTTATGCTACGAAGTTCCCTCTAACTTGTGTACGAAATAGGAAATAAGCAAATGAAACAGTTAATAATCTTGAAATACCATGATATATTGTTTTTAAAGATAGTTGCTGCTGCTTATCGAACTCTGGAATTGATGAATGAAAAAAACTGGTGGGAAATTGAAACCTTTTACTGAGTTCATTCGTAATCATAGTGGCCGCATTCCAGGCGGAGGGTAAATATATGGAACAAATGATCAGGGAGAAAATAAAATTAGTGAAAAAAGGGGATCAATCTGCTTTTGAAGATGTGGTCTCATTTTACCAAAATAAAATATACCAGCATTGTTATCGGATGCTGGGGAATGCACATGAGGCGGAGGATATCGCGCAAGAAGCTTTTATACGGGCATATGTGAACATCCATTCCTTTGATGAGAGACGGAAATTTTCAAGTTGGTTATATCGCATTGCGACAAATTTATCGATTGACAGGCTTCGTAAGCGGAAGCCGGATTATTTTTTGGATGCCGAGGTCAAAGGGACGGATGGATTGGATATGTATTCCCAACTGCAAAGTGAGGAAACTTCCATCATCGATGAGGTGGAAAGCAACGAATTGCAACGCTATATCCATGAAGAAATAGCCAAACTTCCCCCGAGATACCGGAGCATCATCATTTTGAGGTATTTGGAAGAATTTTCTTTGAAAGAAATCAGTGAAATATTGGACATCCCGATTGGAACGGTGAAAACGCGGATCCATCGGGGGAGAGAAGTTTTACGTAAGAGGCTTCGTCACGTGTAAAGGAGTGAGATTCCGTGGAATGTAAACCGGAAGCAATCGGGTTGATGCATGAATATTTAGATGGAGATTTAACCAAAGATGAAGAAAGAAAGCTGCAGAGACATCTGGAAGACTGTGAGGCCTGTCAAAAGCATTTTCATGAATTGAAACGGACAATCACCTTGATTCAAAGTGCTGAACGCTTTGAAGCTCCGGCAGGGTTCACCGAAAAGGTCATGAAAAACTTGCCGACAGAGAAAAAACGGGTAAAATATATCCGTTGGTTTAGAATGCATCCAATGCTTACAGCAGCAGCCATTTTCTTCATCTTATCGTTTTCAGGAATATTTTTCGCTTGGGAACAAGATAACCAATTAGTCGTATCGAAACAAGAGAATCTCGTAATCGAAGGGGATACGGTCATCGTTCCGGAAGGTGAAGTCGTGGAGGGCGACTTGCTCGTCAAAAACGGGAAATTGATCATCAAAGGGACGGTGGATGGAAATGTCACATTGGTGAACGGAGAACTCATCGAAGAGGATTCTTTGGATAATCGTGGCTTGATGGCTTCCGTCGGAGAGATAAATGGAGAATTCGAAACCGTGGACAGGGCTTTTGATTGGCTCTGGTATAGAATCAAAAACTTTTTCAAAATGGTTTTTTCATTTGAATGACGCAGCATATCGGAAAATCGGTATGCTGTTCTTTTATTGTCGGATATTGGAGAAACCTTGATTTAGCCACATGAGGATGCGGTTTTATGGTATAATAAATAGCACGCACTTACTCTATCCGGATGCGATTTTCAAACTTTTTGAAAATTGATTATTGCGTTGTGAATTCTTAATTAAAGGACGTGTAACCATGCTCGATGGGGGATTCGATCTGTTAACAATACTTAGGGTAGCCGTAGACATAGCTCTCATCTGGTATGTACTATACAAATTGATGATGCTTATACGGGGTACGAAAGCTGTACAGTTGCTGAAAGGGATCGCAGTCATTTTGGTGATCTGGCTGATCAGTATCGCATTCAATTTGCAGACTGTCCGCTATTTTGCGAACCAATTCATTATGTGGGGAATTATCGTCATCATCATTTTATTCCAGCCTGAACTTCGAAGAGCATTGGAACAATTGGGAAGAGGAAGTATTTTTTCTAGGACGGCGAAATCAAAAGAAAATGTGGAGGATAACATCAAACAAATCGTGGAATCGTGCAATTACATGGCAAAAAGACGGATCGGTGCACTGATCACGATTGAAAAGGAAACGGGAATCGATGATTATGCGGAAACAGGTATACCGATCAACGGTAAATTGACGCACCAGCTGTTAACCAATATTTTTACTCCGAACACCCCTCTGCATGATGGAGCTGTCATTATCAAAAAGGATAAAATCATTGCTGCAGCATGTTTTTTACCCCTATCGGAAAGTCCTTTCATTTCAAAGGAACTTGGCACGAGGCACCGTGCAGCAATGGGAATCAGCGAAGTGACGGATGCATTGACGATCGTCGTTTCCGAGGAAACCGGCGCCATTTCCTGTACAAAAAACGGGAAGTTGCATCGTGACTTATCCGAAGAAGCGTTGACTGAAATGTTGAGGGAACATTTATCCTTACTTCCAACGAACGCTGAAAGGAAATTCAAGAAGCGGAAGGAGGATCTCAATGGATAGCTGGTTTCAAAGCAAATGGTTTATCCGTGTACTATCCCTGGCTTTTGCTGTCACATTGTTCATCTTTGTGAACGTGGAATCGAATACGAGTGGTTCCGACTCCTCCATTCCAGCGAGGAACAACCAAGTCCACACATTGGACGATGTTCCGGTGGATATACACATCGATTCCGACAATTATGTCGTCAGCGGCGTTCCAGAATTTGCCACTGTCACATTGGAAGGCGCTCCTTCCGTCATTATGCCGGCGTTGTTCAATCGGAATTTTTCCGTCTACGTCGATTTGGAAGGTCTGGGAGAAGGAGAACACACGGTAGAACTTGAACATACGCTTTCTGAGGATATCAAAGTTTATATCGAACCGAAAACGATCGTTGTGACGATTGAAGAAAGAGCAACGGAAGAGTTCCCGATTACGGTTGAATTCTTAAATGAGGATGCACTTCCGGAAGGGTATGAAGTCGGTAGTTATGAATTGGATCAAACAACGGTCACTATCACTACTTCGAGAACGACGATGGAACAAATCGGTGTCGTGAAAATTTACGTGGATTTGGCAGGTGTAGATGGCCCGATTCAGAATCGGGAAGTCCCGATCAATGTATATGATACGCAAGGAAATGAATTGAATGTCCGGTTGGATCGGGAATCTGTTGAGATATCCGTCGAGTTCATCAATCCGAGCAAAGTCGTTCCAATCAATATTGAAACAACCGGAGAATTACCTGAAGGCTTTTCCTTGATGTCAATTTCTGCTAATCTGGATGAGGTGGAAATTTTTGCGGTAAGTGACATTTTGCAAGGAATTGATTCCATTTCGACTGAACCGATCGATTTATCGCAAATTACTGAATCTGGAACAATTGAAGTTGGCTTTGATCTGCCGGCGGGTGTAAATACAGGAGATTTGGAAACAATTGAAGTAACTATCCAAGTGGAAGAAACTCGAACCATCGAAGCAATGGCGATAGAAGAGGAAGAATTGGAGGAGGGATTCGAGGTGACGTTCCTTGAGCCCTCTGACGCCGAAATGGATATCACGGTGACTGGTGATGAGGAATTGCTTCGGGATCTTTCTCGGGACGATTTCCGCATCATCGTCAATTTGGATGGACTCGATGAAGGTGAGCATCAAGTCCCGGTCACGATTGATTGGGAAGAAATCGATGATGTGACCGTCACACCTGAATTTGAGGAAGTCACTGTCGAAATCGAGTAACCAATGGCAGACTGATTTTCGATTTAAAAGGAGAGGTATGAATGAAAAAGTATTTTGGGACCGATGGTGTACGAGGAGTTGCGAATGAAAGTCTCACACCGGAGCTCGCATTCAAATTGGGGCGTGTCGGTGGTTATGTACTGACGAAGGATCGGGGAAATCCAAAAGTGATCATCGGTAGAGACACGCGCATCTCCGGACATATGCTTGAAGGGGCACTTCTGGCAGGTTTACTGTCCATCGGTGCTGAAGTCATGCGCCTCGGTGTCATTTCCACTCCAGGAGTGGCATATTTGACGAAAGCAATGAGTGCAGATGCCGGAATTATGATTTCTGCTTCCCATAATCCTGTGGAAGATAATGGGATTAAATTTTTCGGCCCGGATGGTTTCAAGTTGACGGATGAACAGGAAAAAGAAATTGAAAAATTGCTCGATGAAGAAGACAATCTTCCGAGACCGATCGGAGGAGACATCGGTACGGTAAACAATTATTTCGAAGGTGGTCA
>CALKWU010000107.1 GCA_938004015.1 uncultured Oceanobacillus sp. | reverse complement strand
TTCACAACGTTTTCGACGGTGAAACCGTATTTTTCGATGACTTCATCGCCTGGAGCCGATGCACCGAATGTGTCGACGCTCATGATGGCGCCATCTTTTCCTGCATACTCTCTCCAGCCTAGTTTCGATCCCATTTCTAGCGTCACACGTTTTTCCAAATGACTTGGTAACACACTTTCTTTATATTCATCCGATTGTTTTTCGAAAATATCCCAAGACGGCATGCTGACAACATTGACATGGATGCCTTCCTCTGCTAAACGGGCTTGTGCTTCCACTGCGAGGGACACTTCGGAACCAGCTGCAATCAAAATCCCTTCCGCTTCTTCCTTCGCTTTTGATATGACATAAGCACCTTTACGGACACCTTCTTTTGCCGCTGTTTCCGTCTCTTTCAACGTCGGCAAGCCTTGTCTGCCGAGGACGAGCATGGTCGGATGATCCTTGGAATCGACAGCAAGTTTCCACGCTTCAACGGTTTCGTTCGCGTCTGCCGGACGGATGACCGAAATTCCCGGCATCGCACGGTAAGAAGCCAAATGTTCAACCGGTTGGTGCGTTGGCCCGTCTTGACCGACGGCAATGGAGTCGTGGGTAAAGACATACGTTACCGGCAGTTCCATTAAAGAAGCTAAACGGATCGCCGGGCGTAAATAATCGGAGAAGACAAAGAATGTACTGACAAATGGGCGCAAATGATGTAATGCCAATCCATTGGCGATTGCTCCCATGGCAAACTCCCTCACACCGAAACGGATGTTACGGCCGGAATAATCTTTACTGCTGAAATCATCAAAAGCTTTCAACCTTGTTTTTGTCGAGGAATCCAAATCTGCGGAACCACCGACTAATTCAGGGAATTTTTCCGCCAATTTATTCAACGTTTCACTGGAAGCAACCCGGGTAGCCAACACATCGCCTTCCGTATAAGTCGGCAAGTCCGCATCCCAATCTGCAGGTTTTTCTCCTGCGATGATCCGTTTCAATTCTTTTGCCAACTCAGGGTATTCCGCTTCATAAGCATTGAATAAATCTTCCCATTCTTTTTCCTTCCTTGCACCATTTTCCTTGATTGTTGCAAAGTCTTCATACACTTCATCCGGAACGTGGAATTCTTCATATTCCCAGTTGTAAAAAGCTTTTGTCCGTTCGATTTCTTCTTTTCCTAACGGGTCACTGTGCGCCTCATGTGTTCCTTGCAACGAAGGGGCACCGTAACCGATGACCGTTTTGATTTCAATGATTGTCGGACGGTCTTCATCCGCTTTTGCTTCTTCCAACGCCTGATGGATCGCTTCGATGTCATTTCCATCTTCCACATATAAGTATTGCCAATTCATCGCTTCAAACCGCTTCTTGATGTCTTCAGAGAAGGAAATGTCAAGTCCGCCATCTAACGTGATGTCGTTGGAATCGTATAAAACGATCAATTTGCCGAGTTTCAGATGGCCGGCAAGAGAAGCCGCTTCATAAGAAATCCCTTCTTGCAAATCTCCATCTCCACAAATCGTGTACGTATAGTGGTCGACGACAGGGAAGTTTTCTCTATTGTACGTTTCCGCAAAATACCTTTCCGCAATCGCCATCCCGACCGTCACCGGGATACCTTGTCCTAAAGGTCCGGTCGTCGCTTCCACACCAGGCGTCAAGCCGTATTCCGGATGACCAGGAGTGATGCTTCCCCATTGTCTTGTGTTTTTCAAATCCTCAATCGTCACATCAAAACCGGAAAGGTGAAGCAAGTTGTACAATAGGTTGGAACCATGCCCGGCTGATAATACAAACCGATCCCGATTGAACCATTTTGGATTTTCCGGATTGATGTTCAAATGCCTTTTCCAAAGAGTGTATGCCATCGAAGCTGCTCCCATCGGCATTCCCGGATGACCGTGCTGCGCTTTTTCCACACTGTCGATCGTCAATGTACGAATCGTGTTAATTGATAACTCAGCTGTAGTGTTTTTTGTAGACAATGTATAAAACCTCCAAACTTTTGTAGTGCATGGTGAAGTCCATGACCTAAACCTCACCACGCAATTGTTCAGGAAACGTTTATAAAGATCAGTTTGCTTCTTTTTTCTTTCCAAACGGGATGAACATCAAGAGCAAGATGATGACCAGAGCGATTGTGATGGCAATCGTTCCTCCATAGTTCGCCAACGTACCGAAGAAGATACCGGATACGCCGAAGTCTGCGTCGGAGAAAGTCGTGTTTGCAAAACCTAAATCTCCAAGGACCGGCATCAAGAAAACCGGCAAGAAAGAAATGATGATCCCGTTGACGAACGAAC
The DNA here is from genome assembly GCA_938004015.1 of uncultured Oceanobacillus sp. Taxonomy (GTDB): domain Bacteria; phylum Bacillota; class Bacilli; order Bacillales; family Amphibacillaceae; genus Oceanobacillus. Next base: position 4,641 of record CALKWU010000107.1, on the reverse strand, counting down.
CGACAAGCGCACCTTTAATGCCACCGGTCGCATTACCGAATACACCGGCAGCCGCTCCCGTGAAGAAGTGTGGAACGACACCTGGTAAAATGATGACCCCACCAGTAAAGATCATGACGACCATACTGACGATACCACCGGCAAAACTTGAGAAGAAACCAAGCAATACAGCGTTTGGTGCATATGGATAAATGATCGGAACGTCCAGGGCAGGTTTTGCATTCGGTACAAGTTTCGTGGAAATCCCTCTAAATGCTGGCACAATTTCCGCCAAGACTAAGCGGACCCCGGATAAAATCACGAATACCCCTGCCGCAAAACTACCTGCTTGAATCAAGGAGAACACGAGGAAGTTCGTGCCGCCACTCAATTCAGTTTCCACAAAGGTAGGCCCTGCGAAAAATGCGACAATCACATACATGACGACCATCGTCAAAGCGATACTGACAGTGCTGTCACGCAAAAATCCTAATCCTTTAGGGAAATCGATATTTTCTGTGGAATTTTCTTTACTGCCTTTAAACAATCGACCGACTAAACCACTTGCTGCGTAACCGACGGCACTGAAGTGACCTAATGCCACATCATCTTTACCAGTCAATTGACGCATGAACGGTTGAACAATCGCCGGTGACAATGTCATGATGATACCAAGTGCGATGGAACCAACAGCGATCAAGCCGATCGTATTGAAGCCTGCCACCGCAAAAATCACGGCTAACATACAGGCAAGGTAGAACGTGTGGTGTCCTGTCAAGAATATATATTTATATCTGGTAAATCGTGCAATCAGGACGTTCACAATCATACCGAAGAACATGATTAATGCAGTATTTCTACCGTATTCCTGTAATGCAAGCGCCACGACCGCCTCGTTGTTCGGAACAACTCCGGCGACATTGAACGCTTCTTCAAACATGGCACCAAATGGCCCTAATGAACCTTCCAAAATACCGGCACCCGCTGAGATGACCAGGAACCCGACAAATGTTTTCGTCGTTCCCTTGACGGTATCCGCAGCGCTTTTCTTTTGGGCAATTAAACCAATCAATGCGATGGCCGCCACAAGAATCGACGGTTGGCTTAAAATATCAATTAATGTTTGCATTTTCTTGACCCCCAACTTTTATTTGGTTTACAGCAAGCCTTTTTCTTCCAAAAGCTTCACTAATTTTTCTTTCAACTCATCTTTGTCAATGATATTGTCCAAGACGATGACTTCCCCTAAATGGGTGCCACCTTCAGCAATATCCTTCGCAAGGAAAAACACATCGGCAGCATCTGGTGTCGCTGAGCTCAAATCAGAGTGGGACACTTCTACACCCGTCACACCGAGCTCGCTCAAAATATCTTTAATGTTCATCTCCACCATGAAGCTTGTCCCTAATCCAGAACCGCAAATCGCTAAAATTTTCATTACGCATTCTCTCCTTTTTTGATAATGTCCATGATTTGTTCTGCACTTTCAGCTGCTTTCAATTCTGATAGCAGTTCATCATTGCCCAAGATTTTCGTCAGCTGGGCAAGCGCCTTCAGATGGGCTTCATTGTCTATTGCAGCCAAGCAAATGAATATATCGATCGGATAATCTTCCTCATCCAACAGCAACACCGGCGTTTTCGTCCTCAAAAAAGACATTCCCAATTGGTTCACACCAGCTTCCGGCCTTGCATGCGGAATCGCAATCCCTTTTCCAACATGGATGTACGTTCCGTTTTTCTCTACATTTTCGATCATTGCATCGACATAGTTCTGCTGGATTTTATTGGATTGAATTAAAGGTTCTGCAGTTTTTTCTATAGCATCCCTCCAATTCAAATTTTTACTTGTGAAATGGATCATTTCTTCTGTCAATAATTCAGATAGCATCGGTTTTTCTAACCCCTTACTTTTATTTTCTGCGTAAAACAAGTTGACGATTTCCGAAAGCAGTTTATTTTCATCTTTTACATCTGCATGCTTTTTTATGATGTCCAACAATTGGTCGACATCCAAATTCATGTTGTTCATGCGGGGAAAGTGCTGAAACACCCGCCTCACCAAATGAACTTTTTCAACCTCGGACAATAACGGTTTCACAATGAAGACCGGTTTGAACGATTTCACATCCACCGTGGAAAAAACCACATCATAGTTCGTTGCCGGTATATCTTGAAAAGCTTTGGAATTGCGGATTCTGTGGAACTCAATGTTCGGAAAAAGTTCTTTCAATTGGGCTTCCAACATGATTGATGAACTTAATCCATTCGCGCAGATGATCAATCCGGTGATTTTCTCTTCCTTCCATTCGCCGCCGCTACCTAAAATCCCGCCGAAATGCATCGTGAAAAATCCGATTTCTTCGTCACAGATTTTCTTTCCCGTCCAAAGTCCCAACGGAGAAAGCGAACGTTTGACAAAATGGAAAAGTTCCGTATATTCGTTTTTGATCCTTTCCGTCAATGGGTTGAATAAAGGGATGCCGAATTTGATTCGGAAAAATGCCGGAACAAGATGGTTATAGAGACTTTTCTTTAAAAACGCTTTATTTTCAATCGGGAGCAACGTATTTTTTTCAAACTCTTCGATGATTTGTTCCGCTAAAACTTGGAGTTCGATATTGCTCTCTTCACCAACGATTTCCAGCGTAATCAATAAGAGAATGGTCACGAAGTATATTTCATCATCGCATTCTCCAGAAAAAAGTCTTCCTGCCAATTCCTTTCCATGTGTGAAAATCGCCTGTTCCTCTAAAATCTGCTTTTCCAGATTCGTGAAATGCAACGGTTCCTTATGGGTGCGGACCCGCAGCAACGTCAAGTGGATAATCATCTCATTTTTTCTGCTTTTGACGAGCTCAATGTCCGTCGCCTCCAAATAGGTTTCGACCATTTCTTTCGTCTTGACAAGCATTTCCGCCATATCCCATGATCGGAGAGCCAGTACAATGATTTCTTTACCAAGCGGTTGGGACAGTAAATAATTCACACTGTAAATCGCTAATCTCCGCTTATCGAATTCATCCCCTTGCAGATGGTAGCCGTCCATCCGGCTGTAGACGAACTCCACATGCCAATCGCTGCAAATTTCTTTCAGGCGTTTCACATCATTTAAGGCTGTGTTCTTACTGACTCCGAGCAACAGCTGGAAATGATAATTGGAAACCGGCTCTTGACGGATGAATGTGTACAAATAAATCAGATAGGATCGGTCCAGTTCAGAAATGACGAAGGAATTCGAATGGAAAACCAAATCATTCGTTTTCTTTATCTCCCGCAATTTTGGATTTACAATGATTAATTGGTTGGATACACTAATTGTCGGCAAATCATTGTTCGATAATACGCTGTTAATTTTCTCCAAATCATAAACAAGTTGACGTTCGGAAATGTCCAACTGCAGTAAAATTTCTTTTTTCGTGACTTTGTCATGCTTCAGCAATTCTTCAAATAATTGATAAGATCGTTGATCAAACATGTCATTTCCCTCCAGCGCCCATTTTTATTATAAATCGCTTACAACCCTCATCACAACAACATTTGGGCACAATTGACGAATGCACATCCAACAATAATTGGACCGTTCCATGGTTGTTTCCCCATCTGATCGTCCTTATACTTTTAGTTGGGATTGGTTACTTTATATATCAACTATTTATTTTGGAGGTTTGCATATTAGTGGATATTACAGCTCTTGCACTAGACATGGATGGTACGGTTTTGGATGATAAAAATATTATCTCTGAACGGCTCGTAACTATTCTGAACAAGCTGCACGACAAAGGCATCCGCATTTTCATCGCAACCGGAAGAACAAAAAAAGAAGTGGACGATGTTTTACCGGAAGGAGTGCCCATCGATGGGTTTGTCACCGCAAATGGGATGGGTTGTTTTACGGATAAGGCACCTGTTTATCAGCACACCTTACCACCAGAACTCGTCAAAGATGTGCTCGAACTGGCACGGGAACGAAAACTTTATTATGAAATCCATCCGAATGACGGCAGCCGATTCGCACTGAAAGATGACAAAACTGTATTTGAAAACGAATTGAACGCACCAAAACCAAACACCCTCAAAGACAATGAATACTTTTCCCGCTCCAACGCCGTACGGAAAAAAATCCAATGGGTCGATACGATCGATTTTGAAAACATTGTGAAAGTATACTTTTTCAGCATGAAGGAAGATAGAATCAATGATTGGATTGATCAATTGTGTAAGATGAAGGAGGAACGTGATTTTTCCTACACTTCATCATCGCTGCACAATGTCGAGATAAAAATCGGCAACGTTTCAAAAGCTACCGGTATCCAAAAGTTGTTGGAAATCTATGGCCTATCCAGCAAAAACTTACTGGCAGTCGGCGACAGTGAAAACGACATTCCAATGTTCCAACTTGCCGCCTATTCAGCAGCGATGAAAAACGCAGAAACTTACATTCAAGAAAAAACCAAAGAAGTGACGGCATATACGAATAATGAAGACGGATTGGCTGAATACTTGCTTGAAAAATTCCAAGCGTTATTATAATACTTGGGATGGCAGACAGGTCTTGCTGAAGCGGTTCCTCCACGCCCGGTCGGCAAATGTCATCCCCCATCCAGTCCCTGTCTGACATGCAAATTTCCCTTCCTGCAAACCGTGAAATGATATAATAAAC